>CAZHUP010000025.1:0-22215 GCA_964535495.1 uncultured Rhodohalobacter sp. | reverse complement strand
CGCCGTTAATCAAATAATGGCATCCTGTCATCTCGAGTAAGAGAGCAGCGCGAACGCATCGAGAGATCTGCTTCTTTTACCTGTCAAAATAGTCGGCCAGTGCGCCGGCCATTACCTCTTTCTCATCTTTCAGATCCCGCAACACATGGCCTTTTTCGAGCAGTACGATTCGATTACAGATGTCGGTGACGTGGACCAGATCGTGACTTGAAATTAGAAATGTAGTGCCTCTCGTTTCTCTTTCGTCGGTAATAATTTTTTTAAGCCGATTTTGAGATGTGGGGTCCAGATTTTCGAACGGTTCATCAAGCAGTATCACAGATGGAGATCCCAGAAAAGCCGCAGCTATTCCAACTTTTTTGATATTCCCTTTGGAGAGATCACGGATGTACTTCTTTTTACCAAGAATTTCGTCATTAAAGAGAGGGCTGAATTTCTCCAGGTGGTTCTCCAAATCCTGTTCCCCCAACCCGTAAATTTTTCTAAGCGTCTCGAAGTACTCGGTCGGAGAGAGAAATGAGAGCAGCATGTGTTCATCCAGGTAGGAATGGACAAAACTTTTCCACTCCTCCGTTTTTGTCACATCTTCACTTTTGATGGTAACCCTGCCTGAAGATGCACGAATCAGGTCCAGGATTAGACGAAACAGCGTGGTTTTACCGGCTCCGTTATTACCTACAAGCCCAAAACACTCCGAGGCTTCAATTGTCAGTTCCGCAATATTTAAAGCCTCTTCCTGCCCGTATAGCTTTTTAAGATTCTCAACTTTTATCATGTGCCCTGCCTGAATGTTGATGATATTTTATGGCGTTTGCCCTTTAGTTTCCGAACGTTGTAGGAGATGATCTTATCTTGATAGAATATTCCCGTAATCCCAAAAATTCCCACAGCGGCCAGAGCGGCATAGGGATCGAACAGAGAATTTATTGGTACGTAGATAACGTATGGAAGTACAAAAAATGGAATGCCCATTAGAAACTGCGCAAATCCAATTCCCTCATAATTGAACATGGCCTGTTTATTGATATCCATCGGCTTGGGCTCCCACATCGAAAGGCCGGTTATTACATGTGTGCCAATTCCAATATTATAGAGAAGTGCCACCGTGTGGAATATCAAAATTTGCCATCCTAAATAGACATACGGCATTGCAAGTAGATAGAGAAATATAGAGACCGTGCTCAGAACCAGAATTTTTCCACGAACAAGCTCTTCAATCCCGTGGTTCTTCACCATGTAAAAGTCAAAAGAGGGTGAGTTCCAGCTCAGGAAAAACTGGCCATAGTTAATCAGAAAAATGGAAACGATAAATATACCTACGAAAAGATAGATTCCGGAAGCTTCCATCAAGGACTCACCGGTACCCATTCTATACATAAATAGCCCATAAAGAAGAAAAATCAGAGACAGAATTAAAAATCCGCGGCTTTTTTTATGGCGAAGAATAAGCTTGAGTTCAGTATCGGCGTATGTACCTGCTGGCCCAAATCGGCTAAACAGATTTTTGCCGAATCCGCTCACAAATGCAACCTCCCTGTCCACTCTGTCCAGATAGGCGCTGCCGAGGTATCGTCTATGGATGAGCTTGTAGCTAAATGCACAGAGTAACATACTTACAACCAATGGAAAGGGACCCGAAGCAGATAACCCGAATAACCACGCAGTGTAGTCACCGATATTTATAACATTAAAGTAGAGCAGCACAAAAGGAACGGTAATGAACCCAAAAATTACCAGGGTTCCGAAAAATCTACCGTTGTTTACCTCTTTAACCCAAAGCACCAGATAGTGTATTGAGATACTGAAAAAGAAGAGTGTGGCCAGCCAGAGAGTTGAATAAATAGGCCCATAAACAGGACTGATATCAGAAATTGTTACCGGAACGAACAGAATAATCACCAGAAGGGAGAAGGGAGAAAAGAGTGATTTTGCGAGCAAGTAGTTGATGATACCGGATTTTTCAACAGGCAAGTGAAGAAATCTGCTTAGATCAAAGAGCGGTCTCTTTTGAAATACAAATCGAATCAAAAACTCAGCGAGCAGATAGAAGACGACAGCTTTATTCAAGAATGCGGGTACATCCTCTACCTCAAATAAATTCTTCAAGATGAGGCCTAGAAAAACTGCAAAACCAACCAGGTAAAAGAAAATAAAAACTACAAAAACAAAGACTAACAGTCCGGAAACCAAATCCCTTCCAAAAGAGAGCGATCGAACTTTCTCTAATAGAAACAACCTGATGAATTCAGGTGCCATTTTTATTCCTGATTTAAGCATCACCTATAGTAAGCTGTACATAAAACATATTCAAGCCTTAAAATTAAGTAATTGATAATTCTATAATTAAGATTAAAAAAGTCATGAATAGAATCCGTGTTCAATTGTGCCCGCTAATAAGAGTAGTTCTTAGTATCAACGATCCAATTGTTTACGTTCTCTTCCAGCACACTCAGCGGCACACTTCCACTTAACAGAACAACATCATGAAACTCTCGTATATCGAATTCTGCTCCAAGCTCCTCTTCAGCCTGTTCTCGAAGTTCACGAATTTTGATCTCACCCATTTTGTAGGCCAGCGCCTGCCCCGGCCAGAATATGTAGCGGTTTACCTCCGACCGGATGTTATGCAGCGACAGTGCAGAGTTCTCAGCCATAAAATCGATCGCTTCTTGCCTACTCCATCCTTTCGCATGCATTCCGGTATCAACTACCAGCCGCAGGGCGCGCCACATTTCGTAGCTCAATCGACCAAAATCGCTATAGGGATCATCGTACATATCCACCTCAAGCCCCAGCCGTTCAGAATAGAGGGCCCAACCTTCTACAAAAGCTGTAAATCCGGCCACAGATCGAAAATTTGGTAAATTTTCTAGCTCCTGCTGTAGCGTAATTTGAAGATGATGCCCCGGCACCGCTTCATGCAGAGATAAGGCAACAACTTCGTATAAGGGCCTGCTTTGCAGGTCGTATGTATTTACCGCGTAGTAACCGGCCCGGGTTCCGTCGGCAGCTCCACGACTGTAGTACGCCGTTGCCGTACGGGGTGCAAGATAATCGGGAACCGGCATAATTCCGTAAGGAAGTCTTGGCAGTGTTTTAAAGAGTTTTGGAAGATACCCATCCATCTTTTTTAAAACATAAGCTGTCTCTTTTAACAACTCCTCGGGCGAATCAGCATAAAACTGAGGGTCGGTTCTCAAAAATTCAGTAAATGCATCAAAATCGTTCTCAAATCCTTCCGCTTCAACAATATCCATCATTTCGCTCCGGATTCGCTCCACTTCATTTTGTCCGATTTCATGAACTTCATCAGCCGAAATTTCCATTGTGGTGTAAGATTGTACCAGATACTCGTAATACTTCTCACCACCCGGCACCTCGGTTATACCTATCTCATCTGCTGCAGCGGGAATGTACTCCTCTTGTAAAAACTGTAGTAATCGTTCAAACTCCGGAATAACTATTTCTGACAGAACAGATTGAGCCCTTTCCGTCAATTCATTCTGTACATCATCAGAAATTGAATCTGGAAAATTATCGAAAGGTTCATACAACCTGTTCTGTGTTACATCCTCTGTAATATGAGCTTCAATTGATGGCAGATAATCATCAAATGACTGTTTGGCGCGAACAAATCCTATCTCTACCCCCTTCTGCATTCGTTCAATATAGCCACCGTTGTAATCCGGGAAAGCCTCCAACCGACTCAAATAGTTCTCATAATCTTCCCTGTTGTTTAAGGGAACCCGGTTGGCAAGGTCGGCAAACGTGGCATGATAGTCCCACCAACCGTTGAGTGGCAGCAGATGATCATTTAATTCATATGAACGAATAGAATTTTGAAGCTGAATCTCTAGTATATCGTAGTTAACCCCTAATTCTTTGGGTAGATTGTCACGAGATATTCTGCTTAGGCGATCCAAAAATTCATTATTCCTCCTGTAATCCGCCTCCATGGCTTCAAGTGATGTCTCTGGCAGTTTATCGTTCCAGGTATGCACTCCCTGATTCGTAGCAAAAAGTGGATTCAACTCCAGAGAATACTCCCAATAATCCTCAAATACATTCTCGAGTCGCTGTTCACTCGAAATACATGAAGTAAATATAATTGCAGCAAGTAGAATCAAGTATCGGTTCATGGACTGAATAGTTTTTAGAATAAAATTCAGAACATGTTAATACGGATATGCTATGGAAGCAAATTACAGCAGGTTATTACCCACGTTTTTTAATCTCCTCGTAACTTTTTTCCAAATCAATCATTGGCTCCGGATAATCTTCCCCGATAATACACTCATTTAGCTTCTGCTGATCTACACTCATTTTCCAAGGTTCGTGGACAAACTCATCAGGCAGACGCTTCAGTTCCGGTAACCAATGCCGTACATAGTCTCCATTCGGATCATACTTTTGAGCCTGCCCTACAATATTGAAATATCGGTTCCGTGGATCGTGCCCTACGGTTGAATTGTACGCCCAGTTCCCCCAGTTGCTGCACACATCATAATCTAGAAGCTGAGACTCGAACCATGATGCTCCCCAGCGCCAGTCGAAATTGAGATTCTGTGCCAGGAAACTGGCTACATTTTGCCGGCCTCGATTACTCATATATCCGGTCTGTTTCAACTCACGCATATTTGCATCAATAAATGGAATTCCTGTTTTTCCCTCTTTCCACTTCTCAAAAATACTCCGATCAGTTCGCTTATCAAGGTTTTTTTCTTGTATGCCTCCCAGTTTAAAAATTTTATTTCCATGTTTCCGGGCAGAATACCTGAAGTAGTCACGCCAGATCAGCTCGAACTTCATCCAGTATGTGGATACATTTTTGTGAACTTCTTTCTCATACTTTTCTACCTGGTAATGAATTGACCTTGCAGATATACAACCATGAGCCAGCCAGGGAGAAAACTTGGAGGAGAAATCAGCACCCAGCAGACCATTACGTTTATATTTATAGTTCCGAAGCTCATCGCTTTCAAAAAAGTAGTGTTCCAATCGCAGCCAGGCTTCGTCCTCCCCACCCCTGAACTCCAGTACAGCTCGGTCATCCAATTCAGCTCTCTTCAAACCCAAATCCTCTAAGGCCGGTATTTCACCCGCATTTTTTATCTCTGCAAATTGAACATTGTCAGGAGCAGGCAGCGGTTTTCGAACCTCACTTTTTTTCTCAACTTTCTTTCTGAACTGTGAAAAAACTACGGGAATGTCATCTAACGAAAACGGCAAATCAACCGGATGATACATTTCCTGTCCCCAGAATTTGCGGCTACGTATTTCTACTGAGTTTTCAACTCTCATTTCCACCCCGGTCTCTTCTGGTGCAACCTCGGCATGATAGAACAGCTGATCAATCTTCAGTTCATTTATCAAGTCGGGAATAATCTCTTCCGGTTTCCCAAGTCTGATCATCAAATCAACTCCAAACTCCTTAAGCTTTTTACGAAGCGTTTGAATGGATTCAATTAAAAATTTTGTACGAAAAGAGTCCATTTTTGTAAATCCATATTTCAAATCCTTGAACTGCCTGGGATCGAAACAGTAAAGAGCAGCTACCTCACCCGATTCAGAAGCATGCACAAAAGGCTCATGATCTTCAACTCTCAGGTCGTTTCTATACCAAATAAGTGTCCTCATATATATGATTTAAGGCTTGAAAAAAAGTGTAAACGGTAACCGAACAACACTTTAGCAATAAACAATTCCGGAAGTCTTAAATAATTGGAATTATTCAATCTCAATTCCTTTTATTACGGTATGGCTTACATTAATAAATGCTAACTAAATAATGAACCATGAGAGGATTATACAAACTGACTACTACTTTTTTGATAGGTGTAGTGTTCACCTTGTTTACCGGATTGCTTTTTATTGCAGAAGCTCAATCTGACGACGAATCATCACTTCACGTTGGTGGTGCTTTACGATATAACATGCTGCTAACGAGTTATGAAAGTGACATTGATGCTCAAAGCTCTCAGTTTACATGGGATACCTGGAGAATAAACGTTCAATACGACAATCCCGGGGGAATTGGATTAAATTTTGAGTACAGGTTCTATCCAACTTTTGGTACACACTTTATCAAACAGGGTTGGCTGGAATACAACTTTACTGAACAGACTCAAATGCAGTTGGGTGTAACCCAGGTACCTTTTGGTAATCTGCAGTACAATTCCAACAACTGGTGGTTCAGCCTCCCTTATTACGTAGGACTTGAAGATGACCACGATATGGGTGTAAAAATCACCAAAACAACAGATAACATGCAGTGGGACTTTGCCTATTTCTTTCAGGCTGCACCTGAAGGACCTGTTGGAGGAGATGGTAACTTTGGTACCGGAGGTTCCGGCCGGTATGCTTATGATGTTGTACCTGAAGGAAATGCATCTCTTACTGAAAGAAATCAATTCAATCTTCGAGGGGCATACCAGCTCGACAATGGGGAAATTGGTGCATCAATTCAGTATGGGCAGCTATATAACACAGCAACAGATGTGTTTGACAGCCAATATGCATTTGCTGTTCATGCCGACTACACCATGGGCAACTTCAACATCAAACCACAATTCCTCTTTTACGGAATGGATGCTGCAGACAATGACGGTACGGATTTGAGCACTGTATTTATGGGGGCATATGGAATTCCCTACGAAGTTTCTACCGAAGCGTGGATAGCTACGCTAGGCCTTTCCTACTCTTATGATGTTAACTGGGGGCCTATCACAAACATCAACTTCTACAACGACTTCAGTTATATGAACAACACAGTTGGTGAAGGAACCACGATGCGTGCAACCGGTGATGCTTTGACCCTGAATGACAATTTTGAGTATACCATCCAGAATATCACAGGCTTTCTGGTAAGTGCCGGGCCGGTGTTCACCTATTTCGATATTGCACAAGGTGTTAATCAACCCTGGTTAACAGATAACTTTGGTGTTGGCGTTGGTCCCGGGCATGAAGATCTCGGCCTGGGTGAATCTGAGTACAACATCCGGTTTAACATCAATATTGGATTCTATTTCTAATAAACAGATCAAATTATTATCCTAATTGTGTTTAGCGGCTGATTTATATGAAAATGAGAACTCATTTTCAGCAGACGCTTTTGAAATTTCTGTTACCGGCCGCTGAGCGCATTAACCCTAAATATAGGTGAAATACGTATGGCTTTACGAGGACAAGACGACAAACCGGAGTCCAAAAAATCCGGCTCGAAAAAATGGTTTGAAATTCACGGTCCGGTCTTTTGGCCGTCCGTCATTTTAATTACGCTCATGATCGTCGGCACCCTGATTGCCGGAGATGCAGCAGAAGAGATGTTTAATGCTGTTCGGGTCAATATTACCGACTGGGCAAGCTGGCTCTTTGTAGCCGGAGTTAACATTTTCATCGCCTTTGCTCTCTATTTTGCATTTAGCAAATTTGGTGGCATTCGATTAGGCGGTGAGGACGCAAAACCGGAATTCAGCAAAATGGCGTGGTTTGCGATGTTGTTTAGTGCCGGTATGGGAATCGGTCTTATGTTTTTCGCAGTGGCCGAACCGATGTGGCATCTGCTCTATCCCCCACACGCCGAAACAGGATCTGTAGAAGCAATCAGGGATTCTATGGGAGTTACGTTTTTACACTGGGGCCTCCATGCCTGGGCGGTTTACGCCATTGTTGGACTAGCTCTTGCATTTTTTGCCTTCAACCGTAAACTCCCCCTCTCTTTCCGATCTGTTTTTTATCCGCTGCTTGGCGACAGGATTGAAGGCTGGATTGGAGATGTAATCGATATACTCGCTGTTCTTGCAACACTTTTCGGCCTGGCAACCTCGCTTGGCCTCGGTGCGCAGCAAGCCGGCGCAGGAATGGAGTTCGTATTTGGACTCGATAATACCGTAAACCTGCAGGTTATAATCATTGTAGCTGTAACTCTCGTTGCTGTGGGATCTGTTGTACTCGGAATTCATAAAGGAGTTAAAGTTCTCAGTGAGTTCAACATCCGGCTTGCCGGGTTGTTTCTGCTGTTCATCCTTATTTTCGGCCCCACTCTTTACATATTGGGGACATTTGTACAGAGCACGGGATACTATCTGCAAAACTTTGCAAGTTACGCCACCTGGACTCAATCCTTCGAAGAGGGCGAGTTCATGAGCACCTGGACGGTATTTTACTGGGCCTGGTGGATTTCATGGTCGCCTTATGTAGGGATGTTTATTGCTCGTATTTCAAAGGGACGCACCGTCAAAGAATTTATACTCGGTGTTCTTATCGTACCTACGATCGTTACGTTCTTGTGGATGAGTGGATTTGGCGGAAGCGCACTTTATCTGGAAATAAACGGTATCTCGGAAATTGCAAGCGCAGTAGAAGCAGACCAAACAACGTCTCTTTTTATACTTCTTAATGAATTCCCGTTTGGGATTGTAACCAGCTTTCTTGCTATCGTTCTTGTACTCAGCTTCTTTGTCACATCATCTGACTCAGGTTCCCTTGTGATTGATAACCTGACGAGTGGTGGTAAACTCGATTCTCCGGTAGGTCAGAGAGTATTCTGGGCATCTACCGAGGGTGCTGTAGCAGCTGTATTGCTTCTTGGCGGAGGCCTTGGGGCACTTCAGGCAGCGGCGATAAGTTCCGGCCTTCCATTCGTCATTTTACTACTGATAATGTGCTATAGTCTCAGGCGGGGACTCAATCGAGAATACAAAGACAATATGCTCAAAAAGAAGGATGAAGAGCGCAAATCCTACAGGGACCTCTTATCCAAGACAATTGAAAAACAAACTAATAAATAGATCAGGAGCTAACTTATGGAACGTTATGAAGATTGGTTTGTGTGCTTAGATTTATCCAGTATGGATGATATTCTTGCTGGTTACACACATTTTCTTACCACTGAAATGAAACCAAAATCGATCACCTTCCTCCATGTGATAAAATCTCACGAGGCGGCTGATGAAATGATCGAGATGTTTCCTGAAGTGAAAGACCGTGATGATGTAGAAACAGCCATCAGAAATAATCTGATGGAAAAAATCAACAAACATTTTAGCGAGTCTGAGGTCGAACTGGAGTTACTTCTGAGAACCGGACGGCCTACTGAAGAGATCATTAAGGTGTTGGATGAAATCAACCCCGATCTTACCATTATGGGAAAAAAATCGGGCTATGCCGGAAGCGGAGTTATTCCCCGCCGTATCATGAAATATGTACCAACGTCTATCCTTTTCGTACCGGAAACAAGCAGATATCAGCTGAATAAAGTCATTGTACCGGTAGATTTTTCCGATCAGTCAGCAACAGCTGTAAAAGCTGCGCTTGAAATCACCACTGATAAAGGAGGCTCGGTTACTGCACAGCATGTGTATAACTACCCCGCCCGCTTTTTTCCTAATTTACCTGATGAGGACGACGAGAAAAAAATGGACAACTACCTGGAGGAGAAAAAAGATGCCTTTATTAAAAAGCATTCTATTCCGGATGATGTAGAGTTTGTTTTTTCCCTGAACGTCGATGGGCCGAAGATGGATCAGATTTATGACCAGATTGTTCACGATCATGCTGATTTAATTGTAGCCGTCTCCAAGGCCGGTAAAGGAATCACCAGCATACTGCGTGAGGATTTTACGGATAAGATGGCCTACTACAGGTTTGGAGTTCCCATTCTCCTTGTCAAGGATAAGGAAAAACATCAGGGCTTCTTCAAATCCCTGTTGAAAATGAACTGATAGCATTTCGCAACACAAAAAAAGCCCCGGACAAATTCGGGGCTTTTTCTATTTTTATAAAGTACCTCAACCAAGCTATTCACTCTTATAAACCACGCCCTCCTTCATTACAAACCTCACTTCTTCCAATATCGCAATATTCTCCAAAGGATTGCCCTCAACCGCAATGAGATCCGCATACTTTCCTGCTTCAACCGAGCCAATCCGGTCTTCCATCCCCAGCACAACAGAAGCTGTTCTGGTAGCACTTAACAGGGCTTCGGCTTCCGGCATGCCGGCCTCAACCATATATCCAAACTCCCTGGCGTTGTCGCCGTGATAAAACACGCCGGCATCTGTACCAAACGCGATTCTCACTCCGTATTTGTAGGCCTCGCCAAACGTGTTTTGAATGAGAGGTCCAATTTCACGGGCTTTCGGAACAACCAGCGGCGGATAGTATCCATCCACTTCCGCCATTTCTGCCACAAATTTTCCTGCTGTAATAGTTGGAACATAATAAGTTCCCATTTCCACCATCGCCTGCATCACTTCCTCATCCATGTACGTTCCGTGTTCTATGGTATGCACGCCGGCTTTCACGGCTCTCAACATCCCCTCCTTGCCATGGGCATGCGCAGCTACGTGCATTTCATAATCTTTGGCTGTCTCTATGATAGCTTCCAGTTCATCATCCATGAACTGTGGGTTTTGACCCGATTTTGCTACGCTCAATACACCGCCTGTTGCTGTAATTTTAATGTGGTCTACACCTACTTTATAGTTCTGGCGAACAGCTTCTCGAGCCGCTGCCACTCCATTAATAACTCCTACTTCAGGGCCGGGACTTCCCATTAAATCGCGCCGGAAACTATTGGTGGGATCAGCATGGCCGCCGGTTGTAGCCAGCGATTTACCTACACTGATCACTCTCGGCCCGTCTACATGTCCTGCTCTGATCGCATCACGGAGCGAAGTATTTACACCTGAACCGCCAAGATCCCGCACTGTGGTAAAGCCGGCCATCAATGTTTTTTTAGCATAAACTGTTGATTGAAACGCCACATCTTCAGGATTTTTTGTGAAACGATCGAGATAGCGATCCGGACCGGTTTCGTTTTCAAGATGAACATGCAGGTCTATAAAACCCGGCAGTACTGTTTTATCCCGAAGGTCTATAAGCGTACTTTCAGAGTCAGGACGAATGTAACCATCCCGAACATCTACAATTTTATCTCCGTCCACAACGATGGTAACCTGAGACCTCAGATTTTCTGAGGTTCCGTCAAACAGGGATCCGGCGTGTATATAGGTCTGCTGAGCAAAAAGTGAACTGCTCAACAATGTAAGTAGTGTGATTAAAGTAAGTCTCAGAATCATAATCAGATAGGTTTTATTCGAGTTGATTTTTTTGATCGGCTCAATAAGCCGTTATTTAAAGCTGTTTTAAGATCCAGTGATCCGGATCAATTTGTACGTCGGCAGTTTCCGGCACTTCAAATGAGATACGATTATTCTCAGGCTCCAGGATGATCCGTTCATCATTTATTTTCACCTCTACAGGCATTGGAAAATCCATTCCGGTTGGCACATTCCACTCCAGCACAACCTGAATTCCCGCCCGGGTAACATTTAACGAAGGCAGTTCGGGTTGACGCAGATAGATCTCAAATAGCCACTCCAGATCCATTCCGGTTTTGGCTTCTGCCAGATGAAGAAGATCATCCGTGGTGGCATAGCGAACCTGTTTTCCATCAGTTTCAAATTCCATCTCTTCCGTCGGATAGGCAAATCGCCTCAATATTTCAAAAAATGAATCATCTCCCACAACATATCGCAGCGTATGCATAAACCAGGCTCCCTTGTAGTAGATGTCGCCACCTCTGCCTCCCCCGGTAATATCAACAGTACTCATCATCGATTCGCGCGGTGCAACTTCCCGCTGTGATGATATTCTTGTACGCAGAAACTCCATCATCTCCCTGTAGGACTCCTGACCGCCAAGGTATTCTGCATAAAGCGGCTGCATATACGTCCCGATTCCCTCATGGATCCAGAAATCCCGCCAGTCCCAGGCGGTCACCATATTTCCCCACCATTCGTGTGCCAGCTCGTGCTGATGCAGATCATCAAACCCGGCATTTTGCCCGAATAGATTATCGTTTTCGAAACTCGCCCCGTATGCAATCAAGGTCTGATGCTCCATTCCAAGATAGGGAGCATGGGCAACACCATATTTGTCAGCCCTGAAAGGGTAAGGCCCAACGATACTTTCCAAAAACCTGATCTGCTCTTCAAATTGGGGAAAAAGCCACTCACTCTCTTCCCTGAACTCAGGCAGATACCAAAATGTGATCTCCATCTCATCGCCGGCTACACTTGTATAGGTCGAGCTCATGGTTTCGTAAGGAGCAGCGTTTACCGTTACGTTATAGTTATTGATCGGCGTAGAGACGAACCAATGTGAAGTATTCCAGCCATCACCGTGTTCGGTCACACCTCTGTCCTTTCCGTTTGAAGCTACAACAAGGTTATCCGGCATGGTTAGGTTGATTGCCACCGAGTCTGCTTTATCTGTCGGGTGATCTTTGTTAGGCCACCATACCCATGCACCTATCGTTTGGCACGCCACACCAACCCATGGATCGTCGGAGGGTGTTCTGTCCCATACCATACCTCCATCCCACGGCGGATTGCCGGCTACCCTCGGTTTTCCACCATACTCTACCTCCAGAGCAGACATGGTACCCGGCTGAAGTGTTTCCGGGAAGTAAACCCTAAACGTCTTATTCTCTTCAAATCTCTCGACCCTTACGCTTCGGTTTGATGAATCCGAAATCCAGTTTACCGATTCAATTTCCAGCCTTGGATCCAGATCAAGCGCTATCACGTTCGTCGGATGTAACACGTGGAAGTGAACTCCTACAGTACCTGTAACCGTGCTGTCTGCCGGGTTCAGTTTTAAGTCAAGATCGTAGAAATGTACATCATACGAGGATTTTTCAGGTGGGAGCTCGCCCCCTGATTCGTAGACCAGTTGCCGGTCTTGAGCAATCAGGTTCAAAAAGGTAAAGGAGAAAAGCAGTGTTAGAATTATGATTCTGAGCATAGTGTTAACTTTAAATTTACTTTCCTGTCAAAATAGAAAATTTCAGGTTAGTCGCTATAGGGGAATCTCGATCAAATTTACCTGTCCAAAGTAAAATCTATGACCTGCAGGAGGCCCCGATGGAGCCTGTGGTTTCTCCTACTCCGGATTTCTAAAAACAGGCTACTCCTCCGGAGTGGATTCGAATTGTAAATTCACCCCTAAACCATTCAGCCTCCGCGAGAATCTATCTCAGTCTTAGATTTAAAGTTTCTCTGCTAACTTCACATATCAATCTTACTATCTTTCCCAAATCAGTCTTATCTTTGCACCCTAGCAAATAAGAACATGTAACCGGTTACTCTACAATGGCGCAAGCAAAATACACTACACACCTCGGAATGGTTGATATCCTTCCAGATGAAGTTCGAAAATGGCAATACCTGGAGAACCTGATCCGTGAAGAGGCTGAAAAGTTCAATCTCGAGGAGATCCGCACCCCCATTATGGAGCAGACTGAACTGATTGTTCGCGGATTGGGGCAACTCACCGATATTGTATCGAAAGAGATTTTTGCATTCAGCCGAGGTGATGACAACTATGTACTGCGCCCGGAGCTTACGGCACCCGTTGTACGCTCCTATGTTGAGAATCACCTTGACCAGCGCGGCGGTTCTCAAAAGCTCTACTATATTGGCCCCATGTTTCGTGCCGAACGGCCGCAAAAAGGCCGCCAGCGTCAGTTTCACCAGTTTGGCGTAGAGGTTATTGGCAGCGACGACCCAATTGCAGATGTAGAAGTGATCGCCTTTATGATACACATCTACAAAAAAATCGGAATTACAAACACCACCCTGAAACTCAACTCCATCGGAGATCCCGAGAGCCGAGAGAAGTATAAGGAAGCTCTGAAAGCACACCTTAAGCCGAACTATGACAATCTTAGCGACGTGTCGAAAAAGCGGTTTGAAAATAATCCACTTCGAATATTGGATTCAAAAGAGGAGGAAGATCAGCCGTTTATTGAATCAGCTCCGGTAATCACCGACTTTTTAAATGAGAAATCTCAATCGCACTATGCCAAAGTGAAAGGGTATCTGGCTGATCTTGAGATTAACTTTGAGGAAGATCCATACCTTGTTCGGGGCATGGACTACTACACCCAAACCGCATTTGAACTGATCAGTCCCGATCTTGGTGCCCAGGATGCGCTTGCCGGCGGAGGACGATACGACTTGCTGATCGAAGAGATTGGCGGACAGCCGACTCCAGCTGTAGGCTTTGCAGCCGGAATGGAGCGACTGTTCATTGCC
Source organism: uncultured Rhodohalobacter sp. (assembly GCA_964535495.1). Classification (GTDB taxonomy): domain Bacteria; phylum Bacteroidota; class Rhodothermia; order Balneolales; family Balneolaceae; genus Rhodohalobacter. The sequence continues at coordinate 8,113 of CAZHUP010000025.1, read as the reverse complement.
TGTGAGGAGCTCGGAATCTCGCTTGGAACAGAGAAAAAAGTAGACGTTTACATTGTTACGCTTGGTGATGAAGCGCGTCGCTGGGGACTTAAGCAGCTGCCTGTGCTGCGGCAACACGGTTTATCCGCAACAATGGATTATATGGGCCGGTCTATGAAAGCACAGATGAAAGACGCTAACCGCGAAAATGCACAGTATACTTTGATTGTGGGGGGTAATGAGCTGGCCGAGGGTAAATTTACGCTTCGGAATATGATCGAAAGTGAAGAGAGTTCTCTTGAGTTTAATCAGATACTGGATAAGCTGAGCAAATAGTTTTTTGCTATAACTCGACACGTGCCATCTAATCGATATTTTTCAGATAATCGCTGAGACGATGAGGTGGCCCGTTGTTCTCCTTAAAATCTTCTTCAACAGGGTCAGACTTTTTCTCACTGTCATCCTGAGAGCTTTTTATATCATCATCTTTATCCATGGTATCCCACTTATCCAGCAAAAATTTAACAGCTTTGTGTGTTGTGTTATGAAACCGAGACCCACCCATCCTGCGAGCCAAACCAGATTTCAGTAACGTATCCATAATCGGTTTCTTCAGACCGGCAAAGTGCAGTTCTATCTCCCACTTTTCCAGCATTTCTATAACGGACTGAAACACTTCAATTGCTGTGGTATCCAGGTCATTGATACTTTTTGCATCTATGATGATAGCCCGGACTTTCATGTCCCGTTCCTCGCTCTTTTGGATGATAAAATCTTTGATAATTTCCGCATTGTTAAACGCAATGGAGGTGTCAAAGCGCAGTATCAGAATTTCTTCGATAGGCATTGCATTCGGATTCCTCTTTATGTCCCGAAACTCTCTCGATCCGTGAACATGTCCCAAAACAGACATCTCCGGCCTGCTTGAGTGGTAGAGTACAACAAAGAGCGATGCACCAATTCCCAATAAAATCCCCTCCTGTATTCCGATAAAAAGCACACTCAATGCAGTGAATATTGCAATGTAGGCGTCTTCCCGCTTCGTCCTGAAGAAATATTTTATCGGTCTGAGATCGATCATCGAAATTGTTGCCGCGATAATAATCGCAGCGAGTGCGGGGATGGGAATGTAGTAGAAAAGTGGGGTTAGAAACAGAAGCGTCAGGCCAATGATGATTGCAACAACCACGTTAGAAAGTGCCGTTCTTCTGCCTGCCTGTTCACTTACCGCAGTTCTGGAAAAACTTCCGGAAATCGGAGGGCTCTGAAAAAAGCTTCCCACTATGTTCGACATTCCCACAGCAAAAAACTCACGATTGGCATTCAACGGGTATCTGTACTTGTTGGCGAATGTTTTACCTATCGACATTACAGACATTAACTGAACCAAAACCAGTGTGGTTGCTGTGGGAATCAGCTGTCTGATATCATCCAGAGTAAATTCGTGCAGGTGAAACGAGGGAAGCCCTGATGGAACCCTTCCAATTACATCAACCCCTATCTGCTGAAAATTTAGCGCCCAGACTGCTGCCCCGCCGCCGGCAATTAATACAAACGCACCCGGAAACATCGGAAATACTTTCTTCACGATGAACAGAAAAACCAAGCCGATGCTGCCAATTGCTACAGACATTATATGGATCTGATCAAAATGTTGAACGATTTGCATCACCAGATTTCCCACATACTGAGAGCGCTCAGTTTCTATCCCAAAAAAGTTACCCAGCTGACTTGCGCCAATAATCAGCGGTGCTGCGATCATAAATCCAAAAATTACAGGTTTGGAAAGCAGATTGACCAGCCACCCCATTCTCATCAGTGAGAGTGACAGATGAACAACACCTACAAAAAGTGTCAGAAGTAAAACCACAGAAACGTATTGATCCGTGCCGGGCTCCGCTATCAAACTTGCACCCGATGCAATAATTATCATGTCGGTGGCTACAATTCCCAAAGCCAGATGCCTGGAGGTTCCAAGCAGCGGATAAATCAGCAGGGGTATCAGTGAACCATAGAGACCGTAAATTGGAGATAGACCGGCAATAACAGCATAAGCCATCGCCTGAGGAATTTCAATAACGCCTACCGTTACACCGGACTTTAGATCTCCCGAAAGATCCTGCCGGGAGTACCCGGGCAGCCACCTCAGAATCGTCAATTTATCTTTCAACCAGGCCAGAGCCGAATTAACATCCATCCTTAAAACGTTGTTTCTCATGGGTTCAATTAAAATCGAGACGAAGGCCCGATTAAACTCCAATACACATCCAAGAATACAAAGAATGACTCTCTAACTGAAATCGTGTTATAGTAAAACAGCTTCAGTTTTCATTCTGTTAAAGACAAAAAATAACTCGTCGCCAAATAGTTTCATTCAAAACAAGCCTATCCGCTTATTGTCCTATGGCAATGTAAGTTTGTATTTAGTGGGTTCATCACTATTTTAGGTGCTTGTTAGCCTAACCTAAAACAAACTTTCGACTTTAACAGTATCAGATCAAAAGTGCCGTAAGCTGCTTTATAATCTTTATGTTGAATTAAAATAAAACCATTATTCTGAAGTCGAATCATCAACTTGAAAGAGACAAAAAAAGCCTCAATGAGTAAAGAGCACGTATTAGAAAGGGGACTCGGATTAACATCAATTGTTGCCATCAGCATGGGAGCAATGATTGGCAGTGGAATTTTTATTCTGCCGGGTATTGCCATGGCGGAAGCGGGACCGGCTGTAATTCTTGCTTTTATCATTGCAGGGCTTCTGGTTTTACCTGCGGCTTTAAGTATCGCCGAGCTGGGCACAGCCATGCCTGAGGCAGGTGGCGACTATGTATTTATTGAGCGTGGCCTTGGGCCCGGCGCAGGGACAATAGCAGGTTTAGGGACCTGGCTGATGCTCATGTTTAAAGGAGGCCTGGCTTTAATTGGCGGGATGTTCTATCTCTCTGCAATTATGTCGATACCCAGTGTTGAAGCCGTTGCCGTCATTATTGGTACCATACTCATTGCTGTTAATGTTTTTGGGGTAAAACAGACCGGCGGGCTTCAGGTTGTAATGGTTGTGGTGATGATCATCATACTAGGCCTGTTTGTCTCCTTCAGCCTTTTACGAGTTGAAAGCACCAATTTTCAGCCATTTTTCGATGGTGGTTTCAACGGCTTGATTAGTGCTACAGTAATGGTATTAATCTCATACGGTGGTGTTACTAAGGTAGCCGCAGTTGCTGAAGAAATTAAAAATCCGGGACGGAACCTCCCTCTTGGTTTACTGCTCTCACTCATTGTTACCACAGCACTTTACGGTCTGATTGTGTATGTACTCGTAGGTCTGGTGGATGGAGAAACTCTTGCAGGTTCTAATGTTCCGATGGTTGATGCAGTTGAACCCTATTTTGGCACCTTTGGAATTGTTTTGATTGTAGTCGCGGCCATGCTGGCATTAATAAGCACTGCGAATGCCGGTATTTTAACTGCTTCCCGATACCCGTTTGCCCTGAGTCGCGACAAACTGATTCCCGAGTTTTTTGCCCGTGTAAGCAAGAAGTTTCACACTCCGGTAACGGCCATTTTAATCACCGGTGGTGCCATGCTGCTGATAATTCTGCTTCTCCCGGTTGAGGAGATTGCAAAAACGGCCGGTGCCTTTCAGATTGTTGTTTATATTCTGGTGAATATTGCTTTAATCGCTTTCAGAAGCAGAAAACCGATCTGGTATAAACCTGAGTTCAAATCCCCTCTCTACCCCTGGGTTCAGATTTTTGGAATCGTTTCCGGAATAGCGCTGCTAAGCCAGATGGATGTACTCCCCTTAGTTGGCGGTGTAGGTATTGTTATTTTCGGGCTGCTCTGGTTCTTCTTTTACGGCAGAAAGCGCGTGGAGAGAGAAAGCATTTTAGCTAAAGCCATTGCAGAGAAAATGGAGCCGGAGCCATCCGAAAAACCTTACAGAATTATTGTACCTGTAGCTAATCCATCCACGCAGAAAAACCTGATCAGACTTGCAGCTGAAACAGCAGCCGAGTATGAAAATTCTGAAATCATCGCATTAAACATAATCGTGCTGCCGGATCAAACAGCACTGTCTCAGGGAGTTGAGTTTGAAAAAGAGAGGGTTGAACAGCACGATCATTTAATAGAGCAAGTAGAGGATGCAGCCAGTGATTTGAGTGTGAGTATTAAAACCAAAGTAATTGTCGGTCGAAGTGTCAGCAACATTATTGTAAACCTTGCTAAAAAGGAGAAAGCTGATGAAATTATTCTAGGGTGGAAAGGCAAGAGAAAGCGCCGGGATTACATCCTGGGATCAAATATCGATCCTATCGTGAAAGAATCGCCTTGCAGGGTAATGCTGGCTAAACTCAATACAGATGTTTTAGGAAAAATCGTCGTATTTGTAGGAACCGGGCCTCACACCAAAGCCACACTGCAGCGGGCCTCCGCACTTTCAAAAATGCAGAAAGGCAAGAAATTTACCCTGGTAAATATCCAAAAAAGAGACGATTACGAAACTGAAGAAGCTGCCAGAAAGGCTGGAGAAGATTTAATTCAAAATGCCCTTGATCAGATTGCACTCACAAAGGAGGAGGTAGACATGAAAGTAATCGTTTCAAACAGGGTGAAACACGATCTGATTGAAGAGGCCGGCAACTACACCACAACCTGTATCGGTGCAACCCGATCGAGCCGCCTGGAGAGTGCCCTGTTCGGTTCTTTCCCTGAATTGGTTGGAGAAAAGGTAGATGGTAATGTGTTGATTATCAGAGGAGAAGAGCGCTCTTTCTACTCTGTATGGCATATTTTCAAACGCATTTTCAACATGGATTAATCCTGTGCCATTACCGCTTTGATGACATCCTGCACGGTCTCTGCTTTAATCATTCGCTCAACATCTTTACCCGGCCGGATATATTTCACAACCTGGTTCAATCCCTTTAAATGATCTTTAACGGACATATTTTTAGGACTGAGAAGCACTAAAAATACCTTCGCCTTGTTAGCCGTCTGCTTAATCTTAATCCCTTCCCGTTTCACGCCGATAAAGAGAACCTGACGGTCTACCTTCGAGGTGTGTGATTCGTACAGAACTACACCCGGCATCACTTCCGGCGTATAGTCCACTGAGTTTTCGAGCAGGCGACGTGTTATTCGTTCGGTCTCGATATTTTTAAATTCATGATCATCACCGATCATCTCTGCCAGAACTCCCTCTACGTCATTCGACTGAAGATTTAATTTAATCCTGTCGTCCGTTAAAATATCCAGTTCCCTGATAGCCCCCATTCCCTGAGTTGCCTCATCTTCCACTTCAGACGAGTAGACGGTAATAAAGCTCATACTCGGGTATCGCTGGGATATCACCCTGGGCAGACGATCCAGGCCCGGTCTCCAGGAGAGTGTGCCTTCCCGTGAGCTTAGCAGAACAAACAGATCACCTTCTGCCCTGTTCTTTTCAAGCCAGGACGGCAGTTCAACCCACTGCTGAAGAGTTTCATAGATTACGTCCAGCTCCGGTTTGATCTTATCAATTCCCTTTTTCACATACGGTTCACGATCCAGCGTGGAAACCACAACTAGATCTACGCCCATCTGTTCGGCCATCAGTTTGATAGAGCGAATACTGCCGGGAAACCCAACTTCAAGCGATGCAAACGGCGGCACAGCCACAACCAATCGTTGAAAAGTATTCACCGGTTTTTCAATCTTGCACACCATAACCATCTCATCTACCATCTCCAGTAGCTGATCAAGAATACTGCCGAATATTTTCCGCTTAGCAGACACTTCACCGTTCCAGCCTACAACAATATTGGTAATTCTCTGCTCCTCAACAGCCCTCGCAATCCCTTTTGCCACATTAAGATCGATTCGAGTTACAGGGTTTACAGGTGCTTCGGCAGCAGCGGCGTGAATAACGGCGTGACTCAACATTTTTTCACCACGTGCCACATTTGCCTCCACGTTGGCGCCATCTCTTGCCACCGTTAGCGGGTAGAGCGGCTGTCCCGACTTCTCATCCCGAACCATAAATGCGATATCCATCAAAGCATCTGAAGTTTCCGGATTTGCAAGTGGCACCAAAATTCGCTGTGGAGCATCTGCGGGATTATACGGTTTTTCATCCTCCTGCTTTGCCACCTCACGTCCATATTTCTCAACCAGCCACGGACCTACCAGGCAGGTAATCAAAATCATGATAACAACCGCATTTACGGCTGTGGTATCAAAGAATCCCAGCTCGTAGCCAACCAGTGTTACCGCAAGTGTTGCTGCAGACTGAGGGATAGTTAATCCCCAAACTACAAGTGCCTCTTCCTTACTGTACTTGAAAAGCATCTTAACAATTAGAGTGGCCAATCCTTTACCGACAAAAACCAGTATGCTAAACAATACCGCCTTCACCCAAACGTCCAGACTACCCAAAACAGCCACATCAACCAGCATTCCCACAGATATGAGAAAGAATGGAATAAATAGTGCATTCCCCACAAATTGAATCCGACTCATTAATGTGCCGCTTTCGGGTACCAGCCTGTTAAGAAGCAGCCCCGCAATAAATGCCCCAATAATTGGAGCCAATCCTGCCAACTCTGCCAAGAATGCCGTAGTGAACAGAATTGCCACCATAAAAACAAAATCGATGTTGTTCTCGTACTGCACATTCCGGAAAAACCATCGCCCCAGTCTTGGAAGAATGATCAGTGCCGCAGCGACAAAGACAGCCACGGAAGTTGCAAAGCCGATCCAGTATCCGGTTCCCTGATTATCCCCCACAGTTCCGGCAACAACTGCAAGCACTCCTAAAGAGAGTGTATCGGTTACCAGCGTGCCACCCATAGACATCGTTACGCCGGTATTTTTTGTAATTCCAAGACGCTCCACAATCGGGTAGGCCAGCAGAGTATGAGAACCGACAATTGAACCAAGCAGAAGTGACGTCATCAGGGAGTAGTCTAAAAACTGCACCCCGATATATACCGCCCCCAGCTGAGGTAATAAAAATGAGATCAAGCCAAACCCCATGCTTTTCTCTTTAAGCTTCTCAAACCGGTTCAAATCAATGGAGAGGCCCGCCATAAACATTAAATAGAGAAGTCCTACTGTACCAAGAAGCTCAATTGTAAAGTCTCTCTCAAGCAGACCAAGCATACCCGGACCAACTACTGTACCGGCCAGTATGAGTCCTACGAGACCCGGAATCCGGAGTTTTTTAAAAAGAAGCGGAGCTAATAAAATGATAAGCATCACCAGCGCAAATATGAGCACCGGGTCTTCAAAAGGTATTGAAAAAGGCAATCTGTCTTCCATTTAAATCGTTTATTTCTCAATTACTATAGATGCAATTGAGTGATTGTCTCCAAAAAGTTCATTGATCTCAGATTGTGAAGATACTAACCATTTTTATTATTCCATCCACATGATCTGTTTTCTTACGACTCTTTACGCATTTGAAATCAGAATCATTCGGTTTGATGGTTCTCTGTTTTGGTATTGATATAATTTGACATCTGATCATCAACGCTTTTTTCTATTTTACGTTTTATAATATTGTTCCCCTTATTTTTTATCGGTAAATGCGTAACCTATTGAGATTATATTCCGACAATAAAAATCGACAACACACTCATGTTAAAATACTTCTCCCCCCTGCTAACCCTACTATATCTATGTACGATTCCGATCACTGTTTCCGCACAAAGTGATGACCCGAATCGAATCAGCGAGTTTGTAACACAACAAAACGTAGAGTTTAACATCTATTTCCTGGCGGCTGATGAATTTCTTGGCCGGGACACTGGAAGCAACGAACTCGATATTGCTGCTCGATTTATTGCAACTACCTTCCAGGTTCATGGCGTAAAAACGGCACCCGGTTCTGATTCTTACTATCAAAATGTTCCGTTCCGGGAAGTAAAGGCTCCCACGCGCGGGGCGCTCGCTGTGGGCGATTCAACCTACAGTATAGCAACTGATTTTATTTCTATGAGTGGTTTTCGCGGTGAAATTGAGGGAGAAGTCATTCATCTTGAATATGGCAGCCGTGAAGAGATTGAGTCTGCTGATATAGAAGGAAAGATTGTGATTGCCGGAACGGGTCTGCCCGGTCAGACTGCCCCCAGACAGATGATCCAGGCATCAG
>CAZHUP010000024.1:0-23081 GCA_964535495.1 uncultured Rhodohalobacter sp. | reverse complement strand
TAATATCCATTTTAAAGTTTTGGTCAGGCTGGATTAGCGGCCGGTCGGAATACATTTAAAGTAATTACTCCAAATGAAAGCATTTTTCCTGGATCGAGACGGTACACTAAATGTAGATTACAATTATGTCCATAAACCTGAGGAGTGGACCTGGTGTAAAGATGCCTTAAAAGCCATTCGATGGTTGAATGATCATGATTATAAAATCATTGTTGTCACCAATCAATCGGGAATTGTTCGGGGGCGATACACCACAGATGATGTCATTCAACTGCACAAATGGGTAGATCAGCAACTTGAAAAGAAGGGGCTCCATATAGATGACTGGTACATTGCACCCCATCATCCAAAGTTTGATGAAAAACCTCACGATTTCGACCCGAATGATCGGAAGCCCGGCACCGGCATGTTCCTGAAAGCGATCGAAAAACACGGAATAGATCCGAAAAAATCTTACATGGCCGGGGATAAAATAACGGACCTAAAACCTGCTGTTGAACTCGGTATTAAACCATTTTTTATCCGATCGAGGCATGAACCAAATCAAGACAAAACATGGCTGAAAAATCAAAATATTGAGATGTTTGACACTCTTTATGAAGCCATTCAAACAATCTAAGCCAAGGGCTTAACCCTTTAAAATTATTTTTCGAGATTAATCATAATCAACCGTTTTCTGCGTATCATTCTTATTGATACCGGACAGTTCCGGTCATCAATCAACGATAGCTTTCCTTCTGGATGATACATGATTAAGATTCCAATCAAGAAACAGCCCGACGAAACCACTTGCGGGCCAACTTCTCTGCACTCTCTTTACGAATACTATAAAGATCCGATCACGCTTGACTCGGTCATCGATGAGGTTTTACAGTTTGAAGAGGGCGGCACGGTTGGTGCACTATTAGGCGTACACGCTCTGCTGAGGGGATATGATGCCAAAATTTACACGTATAACCTTCAGGTATTCGATCCAACATGGTTTGTTTTAGAAAAGGATCTCCTCATTGAAAAACTCATTGAACAGCAAGCTAAAAAAAACAGAGAAAAACTCACGATGGTGACCGAGGCCTATGTCAGCTTTCTGAATTTAGGCGGAAAATTGCAGTTTGATGATCTGAGACCGGCACTGTTGAGAAAATACCTAAAGAATAACCACCCAATTATAGCCGGATTAAGCGCTACCTATCTTTATAAATCCAAAAGGGAGTTTGGACCAAATTCCGATTATGATGACGTACGAGGCGAACCCGCCGGTCATTTTGTATTACTCAGCGGCTACGATCCTGAAACACGAGAAGTACAGATTGCCGACCCCATTAGTCACAATCCGTTGGGGAAAGATATGGTTTACCGAATGAAAATTGACAGGGTAATCAACGCAATTTTACTGGGGATAATCACATACGACGCCAACCTGATCATCATCACACCGAAAAAGAGTAAAAAAGATCATGCGACAACTCATCATCGTTGACAACCCCAAAAACTGGGATTTTGATATTCCAGGTGTGGATGTTGTAGCAGCAAAAGTTTATCTGATGGACGAAACCTACAGCAAGCTTAAACGTGCTAAAGTTTACAACTTGTGCAAAAGCTACAGATATCAGTCTACCGGCTACTACGTTTCACTTCTGGCAGCGGCCAGAGGGCACACACCCATACCCAATATTCTAACCATTCAGGATTTAAAATCTCAGACAATCATTCGTTTTGTATCTGAGGAGCTGCAAAAATTGATTCAAAAAAACTTCTCAGCTATACAATCAGATTCGTTTACGCTGAGCATCTACTTTGGTAAAAACCTTGCCAAACGATACGACAAACTTGCATCACGGCTTTTTAATCAGTTCCAGGCCCCGTTTCTTCGAGCAGAATTTCTAAAAAAAGATGGAGAGTGGACGCTTCGTACGATTCACCCGATCTCCTCCAGTGATATACCCGAAGGGCATCGGGATTTCGTTATTACTGTAGCCCAGGAATATTTCAACAAGCGAAATAGATCTATTACTAAAAAGCACTATCTCTATGATCTGGCCATTTTAGTTAATCCTGAGGAGGAGTTTCCACCATCTGACGCCAGGGCAATACAGCGATTTATAAAGAGTGCAGAATCGATGGGATTTTACACAGAGCTAATTACAAGAGATGATTACTCAAGGCTTAACGAGTTTGACGCACTTTTTATCAGGGAAACAACCGGTGTTAATCATCACACTTATAGATTTGCACGGCGGGCGATGGCAGAGGGCTTGGTTGTGATTGATGATCCTGAATCGATACTGAAATGCACCAACAAAGTGTATCTGGCTGAACTACTGAGCCGCCATCAAATTCCGGCTCCGGAAACAATTATTGTCAGTATCGAAAATGCCCGAACAGCGGCTGAAAAGCTCGGTTTCCCATGTATTCTAAAACAACCGGACAGCTCATTTTCACAGGGTGTGGTAAAAGCTGACAACCAGGAGAGTTACATTCGTTTAACAAAACAGCTCTTATTGCGGTCAGATCTTCTAATTGTTCAATCTTTCATCCCAACCGAATTCGATTGGCGAATAGGAATATTAAATAACAATCCGATTTACGCTTGTCGTTACCATATGGCCAGAAAGCATTGGCAAATCTATAAACGGACTGGTGATGGAAAAACTCACGCCGGGAATTCAGATACCATTCCCCTAAAAGAAGTGCCGAAAAAAGTATTGGAGATCGCGCTAAAAGCCGCCTCTCTGATTGGTAACGGACTGTATGGTGTGGATCTAAAGGAGACAAACGGTGGAGTTTATGTGATTGAAATCAACGATAACCCAAGCATTGACTCAGGCTTTGAGGACGCTTTACTAAAGGATCAGCTGTATGATTTCATCATAACCGATTTACTGCGCCGAATTGAGGAAAATAAGGGAGCCCGAAGCAAATGAGTATTTTAATCAATCAAAAACGACCTCTTCAGCTTTTTGAGGGATTTGGAGTTGAGCTGGAATATATGATCGTAAACCGTGATAGTCTCGACATCATGCCAATTTCTGATCGTGTATTGATAAATAGTTCAGGTGAAATTACAAACGAATTAGTACTTGATGGTGTAGCCTGGAGTAATGAATTAGCGCTTCACGTCATAGAGATAAAAACTGCCGGTCCTGCAAAAGACTTATCCACAGTTGGCATTGAATTGCAGAAGCATGTAGAAAAAATTGACGCTCTGCTTGAACCGTTTGGCGCACGCCTGATGCCCGGTGCTGCTCATCCCTGGATGGACCCTTACAATGGTATTGAGTTATGGCCTCATGAGTACAACCCGATTTATGAGGCTTACAATCGGATATTTAACTGCTCGGGTCACGGCTGGTCTAACGTTCAAAGCACACATCTCAACCTTCCTTTTACCGGTGATGAGGAGTTTGAAAAATTACATGCTGCTTTACGTCTGATCCTGCCACTTATCCCGGCAATGGCGGCTAGCTCACCTATTGCAGACATGGAGCGTAAACCATTTCTGGACTATAGAATGGAGATGTATAGAATCAATTCAATTAAAATTCCATCCATTACGGGACTCATTGTTCCAGAGGCAATTTTTAGCAAAGAGACATATCAAAAAGAGATACTGGACAGAATGTATCGGGAAATTTCCTCTCATGATCCGGATCAGATACTTCAGGAAGAGTGGCTCAATTCCCGTGGTTTAATGCCTCGCTGGGATCGAAATTCAATCGAGGTAAGGATAATGGATGTTCAGGAGTGTCCTAAAATTGACCTGGCTATTCTCGAATGGGTCGTTACAGTAACAAAACTGCTTATTTCTGAAGATTTTTATCCTCTCGATCTCCAAAAGAATTGGCATGAAGAGGAACTTTATCCAATACTCTTGTCAACCATTCGGAATGGAGAAAATGGAGTGATCACTAACCGGAAATATCTCAACATATTTGGACTTTCAACACCATCTATTTCAGCAGGAGATCTTTGTGAACACATTTTTCAAGAGTTTAGCTCTCCAGGCAGCTACTCATCCGATACCTCAGAAATCCTTGAGCTAATATTTAAAGAGGGCCCGCTTGCAAGGAGAATTCTGAAATCACTGCCAGAATCATTTCAAAAAGAAGATTTAGTAAACACCTACCACCATTTAAGTGATTGTCTGAAGTATGGAAAACCATTTATTACCTAAAATCATTATCAGTTGTGAGCATGCCGGTAATAAAATACCGGCACGGTACAGTCACTTCTTCCGGAAAGCAGAAGAAGTTTTAAACTCACACCGGGGCTGGGATCCCGGAGCCTTAGGGTTGGCTCAGGCAATCGCGAAGCAGCTGGGTGCTCCACTCTACAAACTTGAAATTTCACGCCTGCTTATTGAAGTCAATCGCTCCATAGGTCACCCTGAATTATTTTCAGAATTTATCTCCGTTCTTCCCGAAACAAACAAGCGGCAGCTAATCAATAGATATTATTTGCCCTACAGAGAATCCGTTGAAGAGAAGATCAAGGAGCTGAACAGATCCGGGAAAATGGTTCTTCACCTCGGAATACATACGTTCACTCCTGTATATAATAATAAAATCAGAAGCTGTGATATCGGCCTGCTTTACGATCCGGCTCGAGCCTATGAAAAGCAATATTGTGATCTTTTAAAGGTGCATTTAAAACAGAATCTTCCGCATTTAAATATTCTTAGTAATCAACCCTATAAAGGGGTCGATGACGGGCTGACCACATATTTACGCAACCGAATAAATGAATCGCAATATCTTGGGATTGAGCTGGAAGTCAACCAACGTTTTCTAAATCAGAAAAATCAAATACCACAAGACATCAGGCAAGCAATTGTACATTCCATAGAACAGACACGCTTAATTCCCGGCTCAACTCCAGGGATCAATTCCTTCAACAATCCAGCCGTTTAACGGATGCCTGGGTGAGAAGCTGCAATACCTGTAGTGTTCAGGCTTTTGAACCCATCCTTGCCGAACAACCCGATTTGAGATCATCTCTGCATGTTTGTCGTGCTGTTCCTGCTTAATCAGCTTTTCAATGATTGGGGATGGTTCCCAGATACTCCAACCCTCACTCTTCCCAATTCGGCCAATCAGTTTCAGCATCCAGTCAGCCTGCTTTGAGTGCCTTTCTTCTTGTAACATCACTAGAACTGCTTTAGATGAAAAACTCAGGAATGAATCAATGACTTCCTGCAACGAACCCCACGCTGTATCTGCAACAAACAACAGCCTGTCAGGCATAATTGTGTAATCATATATTCGCAAACCGCGCTTTTCACAACTCCACTTCAATCCGTCTATGACTTTAAGTAAAACGGACTTTCTGATAAAAACAGGAATTTCACCCACTACTTTTAACTCCACATAAAAAAGCTCTTTTGTTCTGCTTCTTGATCTTCTTCTCATAATTTAAATTTAGTTTTAGATCCCTTTTTATGTAAGAGGCAAAAATTTGCAAAGCCTTACAGCAAAAGATCTCCCTCACTTTTATTTGCTTGCTTATTTGGGTATTATTAACCCGAATTTATTAAACCAAAAAGCTGACTGATTAACCTATTGAATTATGAAAATTCACGAGTATCAAGCAAAGGAGTTATTTGAAGAAGCAGGCGTAGCTGTTCCGAAAGGTGTTGCCACATCTTCTGTTGATGAGGCTGTAAAAGCCGCTGAAGAGATGAAGGCCAACGGAACTGAGCTGTTTGTAGTAAAAGCGCAAATTCATGCAGGGGGACGAGGAAAAGGTCGCACCAAGAAGAACAATGCAAAAGGTGTAATCCTGTGTCGTTCAATTGACGAAGTTAGAGAAGCCGCAGAGTCTCTGTTAGGTGACACTCTCGTTACGATACAAACCGGCGAAGAAGGACAGAAAGTTAATACCATTTATGTAACTGATGGTGTTGACATCGAACAGGAGTTTTATCTTGGGATTCTGCTCGATCGCGGGAATAGCCAAAATGTAATAATGGTTTCTACTGAAGGCGGTGTGGAAATTGAAAAAGTTGCCGAAGAAACCCCTGAAAAGATTGTAAAAGAGTGGGTTGAGCCCGGAATGGAGTTATTCCCTGCACAAGCTCGCCGACTTGCATTTGCCCTGGGTTTTGAAGGAGCCGCATTTAAAAAAGCCGTTAAGTTTATTATGGCACTTTACAACTTCTACGTTGAAAAAGATGCCAACATGGTTGAAATCAACCCGCTGGTTCTCACTACCGACGACGACGTAATGGCGTTAGATGCAAAAGTAACGTTCGACGGCAACGCGCTATATCGGCAAAAAGATGTCGTTGAACTACGTGACACTGCCGAAGAGAACCCAATTGAACTGGAAGCCTCTAAGTACGACCTGAACTACATTAAGCTGGACGGAAACGTTGGCTGTATGGTGAACGGTGCCGGACTTGCAATGGCAACAATGGATATCATTAAACTATCCGGTGGTGAGCCTGCTAACTTCCTGGACGTGGGTGGCGGTGCGAACGTGGAGACTGTGAAAAACGGATTCCGCATTATTCTGGAAGACAAAAATGTAAAAGCGATTCTCATCAACATCTTTGGTGGAATTGTTCGTTGCGATAGAGTTGCCAATGGCGTGATTGAAGCGGTTAAGGATCCTGAAATTGCCGGCAAAGTGAAAAACGTACCAATTATTGTTCGTCTTCAGGGAACCAACGCAGAGGAAGCGAAAGTAATTATTGATAACAGCGATCTGAATGTGATTTCTGCAGTTCTTCTGAAAGAAGCAGCTGAAGAGGTTTCTAAAGTATTGGCTGCTTAATCTGATAAGCTGTTTGCGATTAAAATCGAATCAGCAAGATTCTCCGTCACAAAGCCCCTTTCTCTTATTGAGATTGGGGTTTTTTATTTCCCCCATTTTTTTCTGGAAGCTCAAATCGAATCGTAAAAGTCGCACCCTGGTCAGATCCAAAATCGAGGCTACCTTTTATTTGACGCGTAAATGCCCTAACCAAAGTCATTCCCAGCGATTTCTTCGATTTCTCTTCAAAATTCGCAGGCAAGCCCGCCCCGTTATCTCCAACCTTTAGCACTGCTCCTTGACCATTTTTCTTCAGTGTAATGTCTATTTTACCTGCCTCTTTATCCAAAAACGCATATTTGTAGCAGTTGTTTACCAACTCATTTACGATAAGCCCGATTGGAACTGCTTTCTTATTATCAATCTGGATTGAATCCAGATCGCTAACGATCTCTACATTCTTCTGTTTTGACCCCAAAGATGTTTGAATCATATCAAGTAAATCTTCAATGTATTCCGAGAGGTCAACATCTGCCAACGTTTCAGCCTGGTACAGCTTTTCATGAACCAGCGCAATTGATTTAATTCGATCCTGAATCTCTTTTAGATCTGCCTCTGTAATCTCATCTCGTGTATCTTTTTGAAGTTCAATTAAACTTGAGACTATTGAGAGATTATTTTTAACGCGGTGATGTATTTCTGAGAGCAGCATCTCCTTATCCTTCAAAGACTGATCGAGCGCGTCGACATATTTTTTCCGTTCCGAAATATCACGAACGTTACCAATAATATATTTGGGATTCCCATTTTCGTCTCGAAGCAGGGTTCGTTTGTTATTCACCCAGAGATACTCACCGTTTTTCTTTTTAACCCGAAACTGAGTCTCGTCAGCAAGGCGTTGCTCAAGATCGACCGACCTGTAACTATCAACCTGCTCTTCCATTCGCTTCAGATCTTCGGGGTGCGTAATACCCAGCACAAACTCGGCTCCTCCCTTTTTCATCGACTCTAAATCGTACCCGAGCATGCTTTTTGCCGAGGGGCTCATATAAACATATTTACCGGATTCCAGGTCCATTTGGTAGATCACATCCTGAGAATTGTTCAATACCACCTTAAACTTCTTCTCCGATTCGGAAATTTTTTCATTCCATTTCCTTACAGTTCTTAATTGCAGCAAGGTGAATAGGCCGAGTAACAACACGAGGATAACGATTGCCGCTAAATTAATTTGGTTGACAATACGGTCAACCCAAATTCCTGCACGATTCAGAGTTGAAAAAAACTCTTGATCGAGTGCCATTACTTCATTTGTTATTGAATATATCAGCGCGAGATATTCATTCTTAGTTTCCTGATCTAACTCACCTCTTTCGGAACGTTCAGCCAGCTCATTAGCAATAAGCTGTAACTCTTCCACTTTTTGATCCGCCTGCTGCCATATAGAAATTAAGTGCCTGACAATCTCCCTGTGAGAAAGAAAATCGTAAAGTCTTACCAGCTCAACTACGCCATAAGGCTCATCATCACCAATATGAAGATATTCAAGTATCTCCTCGCTATTCCCACTCTCAGAAACAAGCAGATTTCTACCCTGTCTAAGCTGTTCAACAACAGTTGTGTGATTATAAAACGCTTCAATATGCTCAGTATCTTCAGTATGGATGAATTGAACCAGTTCATTTACCGCATGCTGCTGGGACTTCATAAACTGGCTGCTTCCAAAATTGAAGGAGCGCATTCCGGTCTGTAGTCCGCTGCTATAGTAGTGGACTGCGTATAAGATACCGGCTAACAGAAGAAAGGCGATAACCAACCCCGCTGTTACTCTGTTTTTTGAATTAAACCAAACGCTCATCTGCATGATATTTGACGAAAATTGAGCTTAAACCCTCTTAAGATTAATAAACTTTATTCAGCTCAATATTATTTAAATCTTTAACCCTTTGCACAACATAGCCTTAACAATCAGCCTTGTAAAATACAATAATTTATGAAAATGTCTACCCTGAACTTGAGAAATCTAGTTAAAAACAGTATTACTTAAATCCTCTCTGAGACTTCTTAAATCAGGATAGTTTCCACTTTCATCTACTCCAACGTGTTGCCGGTTCGTCAAAAAGATATAGTACAAATCATTATCGGGACTCATAACAAAATTCACTCCTGTAAACCCGGTATGCCCTACACTCCCTTCGGGAAGATCTTGAGCATGAAGAAAACCGGGATCCATAGCCCAGCCCAGCCCGTTTCCAAATTGATCTTGCATCAGGAATTTTTCAATGGTTGACGATGAAATAATTTCCTCCCCATTCCACAAACCATCATTCAAAATAAGTTGTAAAAGTGTAGACAGTTCTTCAGCAGTAGCAAACAAGCCGGCGTGGCCGGTCACACCGTTAAAAGTATAAAAGGCATTTCCATCGTTCACCTCACCTCTCAGGGTGTAATTTCTCCAATCATTCCAAGCTAACGGATCAACATCTATCCTGTATCCAAAGCTGTCATCAGAAATCATTTTTCTTTCGAACGGATTTCCGTGAGAGGTAGAGACAATCTCTTCTACAGCATCAAAATCAGGATTAAATCCAATCCCTGAAAGCCCGATTGGTTCATAAATTCGCTGCTGTAAATAGTCTTCAATATTTTGACCGGCTACTCTTTCTATGAGTTCCGCCAGTACCATAAATCCCAAATCACTATAACGACGAGTTTCTCCCGGTGAACCGCTCAACTCTAAATCAACAACCCAATTAATGAACTCCGCAGAGTCGTCGATTTCATAGTATGTTGGGTACCATTGCCGTAAACCTGAAGAGTGTGAAAGAAGATGGCGTATCGAAATCCCCGAATGTGTCGGTTTTGTAAACTCTTCGATATAGTCAGCAACGGGATCATCGAGCTGGATTAGATCATCGCTGTGAAGAGCCATCAGGCCATATGTTGTGGCAAATATTTTTGTCAGAGAGGCTATATCAAACAGATGATTAACAGTTGTGCTATCGGGCTGTTCTACCACATAGAGGTTTTGATCATAAAGAGTGGAATACCCAAACGCATTTCTATAGAGTACATCATCTCCGGAGCCTACCAGTACAACAGCACCTGTATAACTCGACTCTCTAAGCCCTTTCTCGACTACTTTATCTATTTGAGAAGAGTACTCATAAGCTGATTTCTCTACGTACTCATTCTCACATGAAACAGAAAAAAGGAACAGAAAAATAAGCCCCAAAAAAGTGTGGAAGTTCGATCTGATCATCATTTCACTCTTCTACATGGATGCTTTTACTTCCAGATAATACTCTTCGTAGATGGACACAATTTTATCAATCTCAAATATCTCAGCTCTCTTCCGTGCTGCTTTCGACATCTTTGAGTGAAGCTTTTCATCTTTCAGAATCTTTGTGGCACTTCGCCCCATGCATTCAACATCAGCCAGTTCACAGACAAAACCGGTCTCTCCATCAATATTCACTTCCGGAAGTCCGCCAACATTAGAGCTTATAATCGGCACACTACAGCTCATTGCCTCGAGTGCCGCCAACCCAAACGTTTCACTTCCCGATGGAATCATAAAAAGATCAGCAATGGAGAGAACCTCTTCAACCTGCTCCTGTTTGCCTAAAAACCTGACGTGTTCACACACTTCCAGGTCGCGGCATTTTTGCTCTGCTTTTGAGCGATCAGGGCCATCTCCTACCATCAACAGCTTTGCGGGAACTCCATTTTTTAATACCTGAGCAAAGGCTTCCACTACATCCGTAACTCTTTTTACTTCTCGGAAATTAGAGACATGTGTAATCACCTTTTCACCTTCAGGACATATCGCTTTTTTAAAGTGCTCCTTTTTCGATCTTTTAAATCGCTCCAGGTCTATAAAGTTCGGAATTACTTTTATCTCTTTTTTGATATCAAACAGCTTATAGGTCTCCTGCTTAAGGTATTCGGAAACAGCCGTTACTCCGTCACTTTGATTAATCGAAAAGTCAACCACCTTCTTATATGTTGGGTTACTGCCCACCAGTGTAATATCCGTGCCGTGGAGTGTAGTTATTACAGGAACCTTGCAGGAATTTTCGTTTACAATTTGACGGGCCAGATACGCACTGGTGGCGTGTGGTATAGCATAGTGAACATGCAGAATATCCAGCTTGGCATACTCAATCAGCTCAACCATTTTATTCGCAAGAGCGAGGTCGTAAGGCGGATATTCAAACAGTGGATAACTGCTCAGGTCAACTTCGTGAAATGTGATATCTGTGCGAAGTGAATCGAGCCGCGCCGGACGTGCATAACTTAATATATGCAGATTGTGCCCACGATTTGCGAGCCCTTTTGCAAGTTCTGTAGCAACTACACCGCTACCGCCGTAAGTCGGGTAACAGACAATACCTATGTTCATATTTAACTCTTCGAATGATTTTTAAAAATAAGTGATAAACTCTCTAATGAGAATGTAGCAATATACTCACACTGCTCTAAATTGATCTTTAAAACAAACCGTTCTGTATATTCGTTTTATGCGCAGTCATTATTTCAACATTGCATACAACACATTAGGTGAAAATTGACATTTCTATTATATTTCACCCCTCAATTCTCCCTTTAAACACAGATTATATAGTCATGGCAGGACATTCGAAATGGGCTAACATCAAGCATAAAAAAGCAAAGGAAGACGCTAAACGAGCAAAAGTTTTTACCAAGCATATCCGTGAATTGACGGTTGCTGCTCGTGAAGGTGGTGGCGATCCCAATGCTAATCCCAGACTATCTCTGGCAATTGAAAATGCAAAAGCCGTCAACCTGCCCAAGGACAACATTGAACGTGCTATCAAAAAGGGAACCGGTGAGCTGGATGACGGCTCCGGAAACTATGAAGAGGTCACCTACGAAGGATACGGCCCCGGTGGAATTGCCTATTTTTTGGAAGCTACCAGCAATAATCTGAACAGAACAGTGGGTGAAATACGCCACATTTTTACCAAGCACGGGGGTAATCTGGGAACCGATGGTTCTGTAGCTTATCTTTTTGAGCAGAAGGGATCAATAAAAGTAAGCACTGAGGGACTCGACGAAGAAGAGTTTATGCTTATAGCCATTGATGCCGGCGCAGAAGATGTAAACATTGAAGACGAATTTTTTGAAGTGATTACTTCTCGTGAACAGCTGTTTGAAGTTCGGGAAAAGCTGGAAGAGAATGACATTGATGTAGAGAGCGCGGAATTGATTCGTATTCCGATGACTGAAGTGTCTGCTGATCCGAATACGGCCCGAAAAAATTTAAAAATGATGGATAAGTTTGATGATAGTGACGATGTATCTAACATATTCACCAATTTAAAGCTGGATGAAGAAACCCTGGCTCTTCTCTATGAGGATTCCTGATCACACCTTTTCATACTTCATCAGCATTTGAGTCGTTTATTCTTCATCTGTTACCCTAATTAATCTACACACATGAATAAGTTTATTCTGCTTATTATCGGTTTCTTATTTGTCGCAGCTTCGCTAAATGATGCTCGCAAGGCGAATGAAGCTTTCAAAAATGGAGATTATGAGCTTGCAGCACAGTTATACAGACAGGCGATCGATCAAAACCCTGATGATGCACGTCTCTATTTCAATCTCGGAAATGCTTTGGCGGAAGCTGGGTATACCGAAGATGCCATGGAAGTTTTTGAACAGTTCAGAAACCTAACTGAAGAGAATAAACAACAATCCCTCGCCGACTACAACAGAGGTAAGCTTTTATCTGACCAGGAAAATTACGAGGAAGCATTATCACACTTTAGAGATGCTCTGCGAAAAAATCCGAATGACGAAGATGCCCGGTTTAACTACGAGTTAGCTCAGCGAAAAAAACAGCAGCAGGAACAGCAAGAGCAGCAGCAAGACTCCCAATCTGATCAGGACGATTCTGAAGGCGAACAGGATCAGGATGATGAACAAAATCAGGATCAGAATCAGCAGCAAGATCCCAATCAGCAACCTCAGGACCAGCCACAAAATCAAGAACAGCTTCCGGAACCTTCGAGTATGAGCCAGGAAGAGGCTGAGAATATTCTGGATGCGCTGGAACAGCTCGAACGAGAACTTCTGGAAAATCGAGAAAAAGAAGCAACTGACAGAAGACCGCAAAATGATAAGGACTGGTAAAATCTCTCTTTTATTTCTATCAGGGCTGCTTTTTGCTCTGTTACTGCCTCTCAATCTTTTTGCTCAGGATTTTACTCTTGAAGCAACCGTATCAGAGAACAGAATTTTTGTTGGAGAGCAATTCAATTTAAGTGTTGAAGTGTCCGGCGCATCGATGCGTGATGTATCCTTGCCAACATTACCCCAAATTTCCGGAGTTCGGGTTCTGTCATCCACACCCTCCCGTAGCACAAGTATATCTATTGTAAATGGCAGAACTACAACCAGCACAACCTACAACTTTTCACTGATCGCGCGAGACACCGGGGTACACACAATTCCCCCGGTATCCATTCAAGTAGACGGAGAAACACACACTACCAATCCCATACAAATTGAGATTATTGAAAAAGGAAACCTCTCAACAGACGGTAGTCGACAACTCCCGGATATATTCCTTGAAATTCAGCTCGATGATGAAAGCCCGGTCACCGGTCAACAGATTGTAGCAAGTGTTGTTCTATACTTTAAGCAAGGTATCGAGATCACATCATTTCAACCTACTGCAGGATGGAGAACTGACGGTTTCTGGAAAGAAGAACTTGAAAATATTCGTCAACCTGAACCTGAGTCAGTAATTCTGAATGGAGTGCGTTATCGAACTGCTACCCTGCTTCGTTACGCTCTTTTTCCCAGCCGAAGCGGTACGCTCACTTTGGCAGAATATCCAATGAGTGTGGGCGTGCGAACTCGCCCTGCAAGAAATGATCCCTTTGGCAGTTTTTTTGGAGGAGGCATAAATCAACGCAGGGTTTCCCTGGAGTCTGAACCTATCGAATTGGATGTAGAGCAGCTCCCGCGCGCAAAAGAGAATGCTGTAACCATTAACGCCGTAGGAAATTTGAGTATTGAACGCAGATTAAACCGAAGTGAAGTTACTACAGGAGAAACCGTTGAACTGACCACAACTGTACGGGGTACGGGAAATATTCCACTTGTACGCAGACCAAATTACAATCTGCCTGAAGGCTTAGACCTCTACACTCCACAGGAAAGCAGTAATGTAGAGCGCAGGGGATTGAACATACGAGGAGAAAAAACATTTACTGAATTACTCGTTCCACGTGCACCCGGCCATTATTCTATTCCCGAACAGCAGATAGCTGTTTTCGATGCAGAAAACAGTCGTTACAGATATATTTCACTGCCAACAGCATCTTTTACCGCTAACCCTGCTCCAGGTGTAACAATGGCAACTGCAACCGGCCCGGATCACGGCATGCCCGGCCCAATTACCGGGCTGGCTATCTGGAAAAGTCCAGAAAGCACACCGCTGTATCAATCTTCGATATTCTGGATTCTGTTAGGCCTTCCGTTAATAGTACTTATAGCCGGGTATTTTAAAAAAGCTCAGCTCGACCGCCTGAAATATGATCGAAACTATTCACGATTTCACAATGCTCACGAAAAAGCAAAAGCCAGAATTGAACAGGCAAAACAAGCTCACAATAACCATGAACCTAAAGAGCTCTACAACCAGCTTCATAAAACATTAGCCGGCTTCATCAGTGATAAAACCGGACTACCGGAGGCAGGGTTCTCAGATTCTGAACTAATAGAAAAGGTGGCAGAGAAAAACGCCAACCCGGATACCACAAAGCTCTTAAAGCAGATTCTGGATAAATGCGCAACTATTAGCTACGCACCTGCAGGATCCATGGCTGATCAGCAGACTGATATTGACAAAACGGAACAATTAATCAAAGATTTAAAGAAGCTGTTTTGAAAAGAACTATCACTGCACTCCTGTTTTTTGTGGTTATCAATATAACCGCACCGGTTTTATCTGCTCAGCAATCAAAATTTGATCGTGCTACAGATCAGCTCCAACAGCAAAACTATTGGGACGCAATTTCGCTGTATCAAGAAATAGCCGAAGATGGATATCAATCCGGTGCATTGTGGTTCAATATCGGAATCGCTTATTCACAGCTTGATTCACTGGGACTTGCAAAATATTACTTTCTGAAATCTTCTGACTATCCGGAAACCAGGGCTGAAGCCAGTAGCGCAGTTGAATACTTAAACAATCGCTTTAGCCGACGATCAGCGGTGTTGCCACCATTGCCCTGGGACCGATTTTTCAACTACCTAAAAGACCAGGTTGGTGTATCTTCTCTCTTCTCAATGGGGCTAATATTTCTTTATCTGGGAATTGCTGGAATTTTGCTTTTCTGGTTCTATCATAAGTTTAGCAGCTATTTTTACTACATAGGTATCACTGCCCTCGTAATGTCTGCCCTGCTTTTTCTGACCGCATTTTACGTTCTATATTTAGAAAACAGATTCAGTACAGGAGTTGTGGTCGACAGACAGTCAGTCGTTTATCAGTCACCTGATTCGGCTTCTGCTGAAATTAGCACCGCTTACGAAGGTTACACTGTAAGAGTAGATTATCGTGAAAGCGAGGAGCATCAAGAGTGGATTTACATTCGACTGGAAAACGGAATGAAAGGCTGGATCGAGCAACAAGCCGTAAAAACTCTGTAAAAAACGGCTTACAGAATTTTTTGATGTGCCAATCTCAAATGACTTTCAGCGGTTAAAAGTGTATCTTTTTTTATAATCTAACTGACAAAAATTTATTATGAGTTCTGTAGAAAAATATATTCAGGAAAACGCCAAACGTTTTGAAGAACAACTGTTTAATTTCCTCCGTATTCCAAGTGTGAGTACGGATTCCAAGCATAAAGGAGACGTCAAAAAAGCCGCACAGTTTTTAATTGATCAGCTTAACGAAATTGGGCTGGACAGTGTAACTCTGCATGAAACAGAGGGGCACCCCATCATCACTGCAGAAAAGTGTCCGCATGAAGATAGACCGACAGTTCTGATTTATGGTCATTACGATGTTCAGCCTTCCGATCCCGATGAATTATGGGAAACACCACCGTTTGAGCCAACTGTAAAAGATGGCCGTGTATATGCCCGCGGATCGAGTGATGATAAAGGTCAATCCTTTACCCATGTGAAGGCAATTGAAGCGTACATGAAAACAGGAACTGACCTTCCCGTAAACGTGAAATTTATTCTTGAGGGTGAAGAGGAGATCGGATCTCCAAATCTGGTTCCATTCATCAAAGCGAATAAAGATCTGCTGGAATGCGACATGGTTCTGATTTCCGATACTGCGATGTTTGGTGAAGATCAGCCGTCCATAACCTACGGACTTCGAGGTCTGGCATATATGGAAGTACATGTAACCGGCCCTAATCGAGATCTTCACTCCGGTGTATATGGAGGAGCGGTGGAAAATCCCGCAAATGTTCTTGCTGAAATAATTACAAAACTAAAGGATAAAGATGGTGTCATCCAGGTTCCCGGTTTTTACGACGATGTTGAACCGATGACAGATGAAATGCGTGAAGCTTATAATCAACTTCCGTTTGATGAAGCAGCCTACAAAAAGGATTTAAACCTGAAGGAAGTTCATGGTGAAAAAGGATACAGCACACTTGAACGAGCTTCTGCAAGACCTACACTGGACGTAAACGGATTGTGGAGCGGTTACCAGGGTGAGGGTGCCAAAACAGTACTTCCTGCAAAAGCGGGTGCAAAAATCAGTATGCGTTTGGTTCCGGATCAGGAACCCAAGAAAATCGCCAAACTGTTTGCAGAGTATGTAAAATCGATCGCGCCGAACACCGTAACCGTTGAAGTTGAAGAGCATCATGGTGGACATCCGGTTGTAATTGATCTCGATTTCTATGGATTAAAAGCAGCTGCCAAAGCCTTTGAAGAGGTATACAATAAAGATGTACTGTTTGCCAGAGAGGGAGGGTCAATTCCAATTGTTGCTGACTTCAAAAAAGTTCTTGGCGTAAACTCCATCTTAATGGGTTTTGGTCTGACCAAAGATGCCCTGCATTCACCCAATGAGAGTTTTTCTCTGAAAGATTTCCAAAGAGGAATTCAAACTTCTGCGAAATTCTTTGAACTGCTGCCGGAGTACTCAGACTAAGGGAATGAGTTCTCCCCCCTTCGAAGGTGGAGAGCGAACGCAGTGAACAGGTGAAGGAAAATACATTCATTTAACAATTTCCCCTCCTTTTTAAGGAGGGGACTAAGGGGTGGTTGAAACAAACTTGATCTACTACCATTCTTATATTTTCAAAGGGGGGAATTCCAAAAAAAAGCCCCGATCTGAATATTCAGATCGGGGCTTTTTTTATTCTGTAAACTGTTCTATCTATTCCGGATTTTCAATCATTCCGTTTTCGAGACCGTACTTTTTACCATGACTCACATTCTCGAGAACATCCTTCGGTTCATTGTTCTCATCTACTATTACAACTGTTGGCTTGTAATTTCTAGCCTCTTCCGGATCCATCTGTGCGTATGCCATTATGATAACACGGTCATCAACCTGTGTAAGTCGTGCTGCAGCTCCATTCAGGCAACAAATCCGGCTTCCACGTTCACCCGGAATAGTGTAAGTTTCCAAGCGTGATCCGTTGGTAATATTCACCACCTGCACTTTTTCATAAGGAAGAATATTTGCCATATCCAGCAAATCTTCATCAATGGTAATGCTTCCCTCATACATCAGGTTCGCTTCAGTTACACGCATCTGGTGCAACTTGGATTTAAACATCGAAAGTTTCATAACAAAACGGGCATATTACAATTCAATCAAAAAATTATCTATCAAACGAGTCTTCCCCAGCCATACAGCGCCGGCAAGAATGTAGTTACTGCCTTTCTGTAACGTTTCAACAGGCTGTAACGTTTTTTTATCAAACACATTAAGATAATCAATTTTAAAACCTTTTGCTTCCAGCTCACTTTTTTGATGTTCCAACAGAAGTGAAGGCGTATCAACACCGCTATTGATCTGCTTTTCGACGTAGTTTAGAGCTCGGTAGAGTCCCGGAGCAATTT
Organism: uncultured Rhodohalobacter sp.; assembly: GCA_964535495.1. GTDB lineage: Bacteria > Bacteroidota > Rhodothermia > Balneolales > Balneolaceae > Rhodohalobacter. The sequence goes on along the minus strand of CAZHUP010000024.1, from coordinate 5,249 downwards.
CTCGCTCCCCTGCGCTCAAATATTTGTTTCTGCTGCTCAATGCGAGGCCGTCGTTAGCGCGCTCAATCGGTGCCATCACCAGTTCAATATTTTGATTGAACTCATGCACCATGCGACTTACAATCTGAAACTGCTGGATATCCTTCTGCCCAAACACGGCTACATCAGGACCTACAATATTGAACAGTTTATTTACGATGAGAAGTATACCTTCAAAAAATCCGGGTCGGCTGCCCCCGCACATGTGACGATTCAACTTATCGATTTCAATTCGGATATATTTCTTTTCATCATATATATCATCTCGATTGGGAGCAAATACGATTGAAACACCAGCCATTTCGCACTTTTCAAGATCCTCCTCCAGCTCCCTGGGATAGCTGTCAAAATCTTCATTCGGGGCAAACTGTTCGGGGTTCACAAATATAGAAACCACTACTACATCAGCCTTCTTCTTTGCCTGACGAATTAACGACAAATGCCCTTCATGCAAAGCGCCCATAGTAGGGACAAAACCGATCCTCTTACCCTGAGCTTTTAAATTTTTTACAGCACCCCGAATTTCATCTATTGATTTACAAACATCCATTATGTGTGATTCAATTTTCCAAAAAAGCTAAACAAAAGAAGCGGCACAATCACTTATGCCGCTTCTCTCAAAATCCACTCTATGTCACCCGGTATCAGATTGCCCGATTGGTGTCAAAGTTTTCGAGCAGTTCCTTCACACGGGTTGTAAATGCCCCGCCATGCGCACCATCAATAATTCTGTGGTCATAACTCATGGTCAGATACATCATTTGGCGAATACCGATCATATCACCCTGAGAGGTCTCCATCACAACCGGTCGTTTTTCAATAACACCGGTTCCCAAGATTGCTACCTGAGGCTGATTGATAATCGGTGTTCCCATCAGGTTTCCAACACTTCCGTAGTTGGTCAAAGTAATGGTTCCGCCTACCAGATCATCCGGACTAAGCTCTTTGTTGCGAGCTTTGTTCGCCAGATTATTGACGGCCTTGGCAATTCCAATAAGATTCAGGTCCTGGGCTTTTTTAATCACAGGAACAATCAGCCCTCCTTTTCCGCCTTCGCCTAGTGCAACGGCAATACCAAAATTTATATCCTTCTTCAGGATGATCTCATCTCCATCAACAGAGCTGTTAAGAAGTGGGAATTCACCAATAGCCTTGATAAATGCCTCAATAAATATCGGAGTGTAGGTGAGCTTAATACCTGTCTGCTCCTGGAATTTCCTTTTGTTGGCATTTCTCCAATTCACAATATTGGTCACATCTACATCGCTGAATGTACTTACGTGAGCCGATGTCTGCTTGGATCGAACCATATGCTCAGCAATCATTTTGCGCATACGATCCATCTTGATCACTTCAACATTCTCATCCGGACTGGCGATATTCAACTCACCTGCCGAAATCTTACCGGTACTTTTACCTGAAGCAGACGCGCCCGGCTTAGACAATCCACTGCTTTTCGACGCAGTCGGTGCTTTTGTCTTACCAGCCTTGCGATCTTCAAGATATTGAAGAACATCTTCTTTGGTTACACGGTTGTCTTTTCCGCTCCCCTCTATTGACTCGAGCTCTTCCTGGCTAATTCCTTCCTCTTTTGCGATCGAACGAACCAACGGCGAGAAGAAACGTCCGTCACTTCCAACACGCTGAGGATCAGACCCTTCAGCAGCAGGCGCCGGTTCTGATTTTTCCTGAGCCTGAGCTTCCGATTGTTTCTCTTCAGCTTTAGGTTTAGACTCTTTCTTTGGCGCGGAAGATCCGCCTGATGCAGCTTTTCCTGTTCCAATAATCGCAATGGGTTGCCCCACTTCTACAGTTTCACCGGCTTCTACTAAAATTTCTATAAGCTTGCCGCCTTCAGGTGATGGAACTTCGGTATCCACTTTGTCAGTGGCAATCTCTAAGAGCGGCTCATCCACCTCAACGGTGTCGCCAACACTTTTCAGCCATTCAATCACTTCACCTTCCATCACAGATTCACCCATCTGAGGCATTACCACTTCGATACGCTCGCCTTCATCTCCATCGCCTGAGCCGGAATCTGATTGAGACTCAGATGCTTCAGGTGCAGCTTCTTCTTCCTGCTGAGTTTCCTCGGCAGATGGCTCCTCCTCTTGTTCCTCATCACCGGAATCGTCTGATGAAGTGGCAGACGCATCTCCATCGGTATCAATAATGGCTATAGCCTGACCTACTTCTACAGTTTCATCAGCTTCAACTAAAATTTCTACAAGTACTCCTGATTCGGGGGATGGCACCTCGGTGTCCACTTTATCTGTTGCAATTTCGAGAAGAGTTTCGTCTACCTCTACCTTGTCCCCAACTTTTTTGGCCCACTCAATAACGGTTCCTTCCATAACGGATTCACCCATTTGGGGCATCACGACTTCAACCTTTGCCATGCTGATGTATACTTAATTTCTGATTGTGAATATGTTTTTACGTAATAAAATTACGAGGGGAAAGATCAGAATAATCGATATCAGATCAAAATTGAGACGATAACTTCTGTCCTATTTAATTTAAAGAAAATCGCTTTTTTAAAAGTTTTAATGCGTTATTTTAGTTTCCGTTGCGCTTAGAGAATATCATAAACCGTTTTATTTCAGATTACTTTATAAACTGATATACTCCATAGATGTAATTTCAAACTTGAGTTGATCTAATGCTCGCTTTTTTTATCCTTTTTGCTTTATCCTGGTTTTTAAATCTTTTCTTCCCCTGGTGGATTGGCATTTTTCCGGCACTTGCCGTTGGTGCATGGATGCTCGACCGCTGGTCACATGCATTTCTGATCGGGTTTTCCGGTCTTGGGTCTGCTTGGTTTATTCAAGCATTTTATATCCATGTTATGAACGAGGGCATCCTATCCAACCGAATTGCCACAATGCTGCAGGTTAATACTCCTGAAAATGTACTCATTATCACATTTATAGTCGGTGGCTTGATGGGAGCCGTTGCTGCATCGACAGGATTTCTTTTTAAGGCAGCCTTTAAACCGAAGCCATCAAACCGGTCTGGACAAAATTAAACCTTAGATATCTTCAGATTTTATGAGTGAATATCCCAAAACAGATGATCCAAACGTACCCGAGCAAAGTGAAGAGAAGAGAACTCTTTTTACCCGTTTTCTCGATTTTGTAGAGTGGCTCGGAAACCTTCTTCCTCATCCTGTAACTCTCTTTGCACTATTTGCTTTTGGAGTTGTTTTAATTAGTGGTTTAGCAGAATGGCTGGAATGGAGCGCTGCTGATCCCCGGCCCGAAGGCTCCAGTGGACGAGCGCCGGATGGTATTATTCGCCCGGTTAGCCTGCTAAATGCCGAAGGCCTCCGGATGATCATCACAAATATGGTCTCCAACTTTACAGGCTTTGCACCTCTTGGCGTTGTTCTAGTTGCTCTTTTAGGGGTTGGGGTTGCAGAACATTCAGGTTTGATAAGCGCTGTTGTACGAGGCATAGTACTAAAGGCTGCCTCGTTCAAACCAAGTGAAACTGCTGCATCTGGAATAACTGCTATTCCCAAAAAAATCTTCCGCTTTATTGTAACCCCGAAAAACCTGGTTACCATAGCCATTTGTTTCTCTGCGGTGATATCAAACACAGCCTCAGAGATGGGGTACGTCGTTCTTGTCCCATTAGCTGCCGTTATTTTTCACTCTATGGGAAGACACCCAATGGCCGGGCTTGCCTGTGCATTTGCCTGCGTTTCAGGTGGATATAGCGCCAATCTATTGCTTGGAACCATTGATCCCCTCTTGGCCGGACTGACTCAGGAAGCCGCCAACCTGATCGACCCTGATTATGTAGTTGTTGCCACAGCAAACTACTACTTCATGTTTGTAAGTACATTCATGATTACTGCTATTGGGGCTTTTGTTACGCTTCGAATTGTTGAGCCGAAGCTGGGTGAGTACGACGAAAGCATGGCGATGGAAGACCTCTCCGAAGAAGCTTCCATGGATCCGTTAACTGCAAAAGAAATTCGCGCTCTAAAATGGACCGGTGTTTCTATTGTAATTATGATGGGTGTTTTAGCACTCACTATTGTTCCTGAAAATGGAATTTTGAGAAACCCTGAAACGGGCGATTGGAAAGACTCTCCGTTCCTCCGTGGAGTGGTAACATTAATATTTGTCTGCTTCCTCATTCCGGGTTTTATATACGGAAAACTTGTAGGCACCATGGAATCAGACCGCGATATCATTAAAGGAATGTCGAACGCGATGTCTACTCTTGGGCTCTACATCGTTATTGTTTTCTTCGCTGCTCAGTTTGTTGCCTATTTCGGATGGAGTAATTTAGGTCAAATCTTTGCTGTAAAAGGTGCTGAATTCCTACAAAATATCGGTGCAACAGGACCAATCATCTTTATAGGATTTATACTCGTATCCGGCTCAGTAAACCTGATGCTCGGTTCCGCTTCTGCGCAATGGGCTGTAACAGCTCCAATTTTCGTACCTATGCTGATGCTGATCGGTTACACTCCCGAGGTGATTCAGGCCGCCTACCGAATCGGAGACTCCGTAACCAATATCATCACCCCGATGATGAGTTATTTCGGTTTGATTCTGGCATTTGCCAATAAATACGATAAAGATCTCGGTATCGGAACGATTATAGCGATGATGCTGCCCTACAGTATTTTCTTTTTAATTGGTTGGATTATACTGTTTTATCTGATGGTATTCGGTCTTGGAATTCCTGTGGGTCCCGGTGAGGAGATTTATTACATCATTGATGGTGCCACTGGAACCGGCACAGGAAATTAAAAGAGAACGTCATGAATACAGCTTTAATTGGTCTTTCTTTGGGAGTTGTATTATCCATCATCCACTTGGTGTATAAATGGAAAAAACTGGATTATCCGACTGCATTTAAACTTAAGCCGGGCTTTATAATTTTAAATTCCATCATGTTTAGCATTTTCATGATGATTATGTTTATTTTCGGTTCATTTTCCACGCCCAGTGAGTTTAAAATCTATCATTTTCTTGTTTTAGGATCACTCTCTCTAGCTTATCTGCCCATTATCCTTTTAAAAGAGATAGTTGATCAGAATTCTCCCAAAGAACCTCTCTTTAAAATCAGAAATCACGAGTCGATTTCTTAGTTCATCAAAAAAATCCTTTCAACTATTCGGCTGACTTCTTACCTTATCGAAACTTTGAAATAGAGCTGATGAATTCGCCAAATCCGACCATCTGCACATA
>CAZHUP010000023.1:21369-23196 GCA_964535495.1 uncultured Rhodohalobacter sp. | reverse complement strand
CGTATAAATTTCTGGCCTACAGCTCCTGTAGCACCTAATATTCCGACTCTGAATGACGTCATAAAGTATTTTTTCTATTTTTTAAAGCTATCCTAATGTGTAACTATTCGTTTGTTTGTATTGAACAATGAACCGAATGTTGCAATAATATTTTCAAACAGCCCCGAAAATAAGAAATCCTCTATACAAACGATTCATCATCGATCAGATTTTTCATATCTTTAACGGTTTGATTTAAATCTGAATTGAAACACGATTTCAAACCGACTAACCACATTTTTTTATGCCTGAAAAGAATTTAGATTCACTGGACAAAATTGTCTCCCTGTCGAAAGCAAGAGGGTTTATTTTTCAATCTTCAGATATTTATGGGGGCCTTGCCGCTGTTTACGATTACGGCCCGCTAGGTGTTGAATTGAAAAGAAATATTCAGGAAAACTGGTGGAAATCGATGACTCAGCACCATGACAATATTGTTGGTGTTGATGCAGCCATTTTTATGCACCCGAAAGTTTGGGAAGCGAGTGGTCACGTAGAAGGTTTTAACGATCCAATGATTGACGACAAGCAGTCGAAAAAACGGTATCGGGCGGATATGCTGATCGAACAGCATATTCAAAAACTACGCGACAAAGGAAAGGAAGACGAAGCAGATAAGTTGCAGGAGCAGCTCGACACGACCGGGACAAGGAAAGGTTTATGTGAGGATCTCTACGACATCATTATGCAGGAAGAGATCAAAGCTCCCGATTCTGGTGCTTTCGACTGGACCGAAGTACGCCAGTTCAACCTGATGTTCAAAACTCACTACGGTGCAACATCATCCGGCGATGACGACGCAATCTATCTGCGACCGGAAACTGCACAGGGTATTTTTGTGAACTTTAAAAATGTAATGGACACCGCCCGTGTTCAGATTCCGTTTGGCATAGCACAGGTTGGAAAAGCATTTCGTAACGAGGTGGTTGCCCGACAGTTTGTATTTCGCATGCGAGAGTTTGAGCAGATGGAGATGCAATATTTTGTGGAGCCGGGAACTGATGAGGAGAGCTATGATGAGTGGCTTAATGCTCGAATCGAATGGCACAAAAGCCTTGGGATCCGTGAAGAAAATATAAGAACCGCCCCGCACCCTGAAGACAAGCTGGCCCACTATGCACGGGCAGCGGCCGATATTCAGTTTAAGTTTCCAATCGGTTGGCAGGAAGTGGAGGGAGTTCACAATCGTACTGATTTTGATCTTTCACGTCATCAGGAGTACTCCGGTAAGAAAATGGAGTATTACGATCAGAAACAGCAGAAACGCTACACACCCTATGTAATTGAAACTTCGATTGGACTGGATCGCTGCACGCTGATGGTTCTTTGCGACGCATATCGTGAGGAAGAGGTGGATGGAGATACAAGAACTGTATTAAAGCTTCACCCGAAAATAGCACCGACAAAAGTTGGAATCTTTCCACTCATCAAAAAACCTGAGCTGCAGGAGTTGGCCAAAAAGATTGAACACGACCTGCGGGACGACTACAATGTACTTTATGATGAGTCAGGTTCTATCGGTAAACGCTATCGTCGTCAGGATGAAGCCGGTACTCCGTTCTGTGTTACCGTTGACTTTGACGGTCTGGAAGACAACACCGTTACCATTCGCTACCGAGACAATATGGAGCAGGAGCGTGTTTCTGTAGACAAGCTGGCTGGTGTAATCCGCGACGGAATGAAAAGCTGGAAGCCTGAGTAATTATCTCACCGCGGAAGCGCCGTGTACGCGGAGTAGACTTAGAATTGTGCCGTCAGACCGCTATTGTCGGTCAGGCGGCTTTTTTT
>CAZHUP010000023.1:0-21269 GCA_964535495.1 uncultured Rhodohalobacter sp. | reverse complement strand
AGTAGACTTAGAATTGTGCCGTCAGACCGCTATTGTCGGTCAGGCGGCTTTTTTTAGGCAGCCTGAATTCGTGGAGTTTCTGCTAAGAGAGTAGCGCACCTCCGGCGCGCAGGTGTTGAGTTACCGGGCTTGTTATAAACATATCGCTCCATCCGGTGCGGGTTGAGTTTTGATCTTCAGAGTTTAACAGATTTGTTTGAAAATACGTCACTATCCCCCCGATTGAATACCCAAAGCGGTCCTTCGAGTAAAATAAAAGATCGTTTAGGACTTCTATGTCATTCATCTGACTACAGAAAGTAATAAGTCTCTGCCTTTACTTACCCATCTGATCGCGTATTACAGTCTTATGTGTATGGGCAAATCCATGCGCCGGCAGGCGCATTATGTTTATAACAACAGATAAGATGCATCACTTCACTGCTCCGGAGTGAGCAGTACAACGTTTTTTCCAAAGGCAGAGTCTAAGAGAGTAGCGCACCTCCGGCGCGCAGGTGTTGAGTTACCGGGCTTGTTACAGACATATCGCTCCATCCGGAGCGGGTTTTTAGCTCAGGAATCAGGTGGGTAAATAAACTACTCATGGCAAGTCTCAAAGTTGTAACATGAGTTTGTGAAGCAGTATCCCCGTCCGATCTCTAAGAAAAGACCATCGGGTAGAGTATGTGTTAATAAAGATTGGCTATCGTTTTATCCGTCAGACCGCCGGAAGCGCTCTGACGGCGATACATTTTTCCATATTCACAGCGCCTCTGCGGTGAGTTTAAATCGAATTAAGCCATTCGATTATAGCCTCCACAAAACCATCGGCAAATCTTTTATCGAGCATACCGTATTCGCTGGGTAAGCCGGTATTCGAATGTTGAAAAAGATGATTAGCTGATTCAATTTCAACGATTGTAAGATTCAATCCCACATCTTCCCTAAGTGTTTCTGCTTTGGTTCTGTTTGGCTCCAAAATCACCTGCGTATCTTTCTCACCAAAAATGGCAAGCATCGGGATCTGCAGCTCCGAAATATCCCTCTCCGGATCGTATTCTATAAACGACTTAAACCAATCTGTTTTGGCAGCTGAAAGCTGTCGATTGATCTGGCTGCGAATAAATGAGCTCATATCGCCAAGAGCCTCTCGCTGCTGTTCAGGCAATGCGTTAATCTGCTCTTCAAGCCGATCATATAGATCCTGCTCAATCTCACTCCAATCTTCCTCATTTCGAATCACATCATAAATTCTCTGCTGAAACTCCAGATTCTGTTCAACAATCTCCTCGTCTATTCCCTGAGCTTCAGAAATTGTTCTAATCTGGCTATTGATGATCTCGGCACCAGGCAAGAAAGGTGCTCCCATGAAAATAATTCCGTCTGATGAAACTTCATCTGATGCAATTGCGGCAACCAGACCACCCTGGCTGTGTCCCAGTAAAACTGTTTTAGAAATAGCTGAACCATATTCGCTATGCAGATGTGATACAATATCCTCCAGATCTTCAGCAAGATCAAACAGTGTAGCATCTGTTTCCCCGGTCGATCTTCCCACTCCACGGTCATCATACCTGAACGAAGAGAAACCATATTTATGGAGAGAGTCTGCCAGCTGTGCAAAAATTCTAAACCCGGCTACCGTTTCATCCCTATCCTGTGCTCCTGAACCGGTTAAAAGAATTACAAGCGGGGCCGGTTCATCAGCCATAAGAAGAGTTCCACTTGACTGACCTGCCCGGGTTTGAATAGCAATATCTGTCCCTCTGGATGCGCCATTTTCATCTACACTCGTATCGCCTTTCTTCTCTATAGAAAAAGGATAGCTCATATTCATCTGCTCGAACATGCCGGAAATAGATCTCTCCGTTCTGTTCCATACACCTCGAAATACAGCAGGACCTGTGCCGGTCTGAAATTGAAAAATCAGAGAATCGCCTTCTGTCTTTATAAACTCAACAGGCAGATTAAACGCCATCTGCTGGGGTATGTCAATTGTCCCATCCAGTTCATCATCCTGGTAGCTAAATGTGAAATTCGTAGTCATATTCTGACCGGTAATTTGAATAGACCCTGACCATTCACCGGCAACGTCGCTATAGTTCTGACCGGATATTGTTTGAGCTGTAAGTAAGGCAATAGCAAAAAGTAGATATTTCATATTTAGAATTTAATAAAAACAGATAACCGTTTGAAATAAAAAAACCCTGCTCAATGGCAGGGTTTAGATTAATTTGAATATTTTTTGAATTCAAAATTATTGTGGGTTAGCCACTCCAATTACACCGCAGCTAAGCCTTGCACCTGCATCGCCTGTTGGCTGTGATTCAAGGTCGTCTTCCTCGGCATGTACAATTAAACCTCTGCCAAGAATACTCATCATCCCTGAGAGTTGAAGCCGACTGTCTACATAGTCTGCCGTAGCGTTTCCATCGGCATCAGACTCGAGATTACCCAGGTCGCCTACGTGGCGTATTTCATCATCGGGCCCACCGTGTTCCATATCTTCCGGATCGAAGTGACCACCTGCTGATGTACCGTCAGAAGCTCTGCAATCGCCATATTCATGAATATGAAATCCATGAAGGGAGTTAGCATCGAGACCCGAAATAGAGGCCTCTACCCTCACACCTTCATCAGTTTGAGTAAAAATCACTGTTCCTTCTGCACTGTTCCCCTCTGTTGCATGCATTACTGCAACAGCTTGATCAATTGTTTGCGTCTGATATTCCATCTCCACGACCTCCTGATCTACACAGGCGGTCATTAACAAGAGAATTAAAAAAGCTGGTATTAATGATTTTATCATAATATTCGGATTAGTTTAACTTCGGCTTAGTATTTTTCAATAATGTATAAAAATAAACAGAGATAAAGAGAGGACCATTCAGCATTCATAAACAGCAAATACAAAATGTCTCTTTCAGTGAGAAATAGGTTACCATTTATGCTTAAATTTAATCCTCATAAACTCGACTAACATAATCTCAACCCTCAGTACTTTTCACATCTTTATTCACGGAATCACACTTCTATTTGATCAGGGTGATGCGCTGTGTATCTGTGAAGTCACCGATCCTTATTCGTAAAATATAGATACCCGAAGCCATATTTGCCCCGTCTAATACCACAGTATGGATTCGTGGTTCCTTCTGTTCATTAACCAGTGTGGTGACTTTTCGACCGGCAATATCATAAACCTCCAGAACAACATTCGACTGTTCGGAGAGCTGATAATTGATAGTCGTTGCATTATTGAATGGGTTCGGATAATTAGCCTCCATGGCTGTTTCTTCAATAAGAGTAGTCATCATCCATACGTTACTCCACTCGCTTTTCCCTCCTTCATTCGACGCACGCACTCGCCAGTAATAGATTGTTTCGGGATCCAGAGCACTACCTTCCGAGAAGCGGGGTTCATTCGTATTGAATTCGCCGACAAGACTCCCAAAACTTTTCTCTTCTGAAATCTGTACGATATATTCTTCCGCCCGGTCGCTTTCAAACCATATAAGCTCTGAATTGGTAGGTATCTGAAAAGAACCGTCGGCAGGCGAAGAGAGTGTAACGTTCTCCGGTGCCTCTATAACAGTCTGAAAACTTCGGGTCTCACTCCAATCGCCGGCCCCCACCACATTTTCCGCCTTTACCCTCCAATAGTAATCCGTCAAATCGTTGAGTAAATTATCCAGATTCAGATACGTTTGAGTCAACACTTCATCGATCTCCAAACTGCTAAAGTCAGGAGTACTCGATACCTGTGCCCTGTACTGATCGGTCTCATCTGTTCTTTGCCATCCCAGTTGGCCTGTAAGCGACACACCTTCAGCACCATCCTCCGGAATCGTAAGTACAGGAGCAGCCGGTGGAGAATCTGGCGGCGTGGGAACTTCCCTGTAGCCGGCGATGACTGAACGAATTTCATTCATGCTGAGAGCGTTATCAGCCGGTGCATAAGAATCGTGATATGAACCTGTAACCTGCCCTTCATAGCTGATATCGGGATTTGAAAAATAGGGTACTCTTGTATAATCTTCATTACCATCGAGATCTTCGACGTAGGTCATTACCGATACATATCCATTTCCATCATCCCCGGTCCATCGCCAGCCCGTGGAATAATTAAAAAGTCCACCGTCCCAGCCGGCTGCGGCGGAAGCTTGGTTTCGGCTGTGATGGTTGCCCATATTATGTCCGATCTCATGAACCATTGTGGTAGAGAAGTGCATCTGCTGGACCCGGTTTACATTGAACGCGTAGTCAGGTCTGCCCTCCGTCGACCTCAACAGCCAGCCGATCCCTCCAAAGCCGGATACATTAGCAAAAAGGGATACCACGTCTGCTCCATACCTATCCCTTAGATCGTGAACCTCTTCCATATAGCCATCAAACTCGTCACCCCATGGATAAGTGACCCCCGGTTTGGTGGTTAGTTTTCGAAGCATCTCTCCGCTGGTATCGTCGCCTTCCCTATAGTCGGTTTTGTGCGTATGTACAAGCTGAAGCTCGATCTTAACCTCACTGTTGTCAATAGCCAGCTGGGATATATTCATTGCCTCGGCAATTACAAGATTAATACTGCTGTGTGCAGACATCCAATTGGCGGCGGCCTGTGTATATACAATCATCAGGTCTATTATCTCAACCTCCTCCGACTCGGTTTCGGCCAATTCTTTTTGGGTCTGCATCCGGGGTGAATGTGTATGAAATAAAGTATCTGTTCCGAACTCATCATCCACTGCACACTCTGCAACATCGAGTTGCCCACTCTCTATACGGGCCATATAGTTTGACCTTTGATCCTTATCATAGCCCAGGTGATAGACCTCCCGGTAATTATGCAGGTGAACGGTGCCCTTGAGCCTGTCTTCCTCCATGGTGAGTGTCAGATGGTTGCCGGGGCTGCCGGATTCGCGGGCCAGAATTGAAAACGTTCCCCCGGTGTAGCTTATAGCCCGCTCAATTTGAAATTGACGAACCTCTTCACCAACACGGTACGATACAGCGTCGCCAGGATGCAGCTGCTCGAGTTGCAGAGCAGACAGGTTTGCAGTTACATATTGACGGTTTAACTCATGATCGGGCAGATTTTTCGCCTGTTTCTCTAGAACGGGAGCCTCAAATAGAGACACGGGCTGAGCATCCTGTGCAATAGTCTGTGGCGTTATGAGAAGCAGAATCGCCAGCGCTGTTATCGTTATTCGTAAAACATTCATTCTGATGTAACTTTAGTCAGTGATGATCAAATTATTTATCAACTCATGTAAAGATACGCGCCATAAATTACAGCGTATCGGGAGTTATGGGGGGAGGATCTCCGGGCAGAATATCCAGTTTTTCCGGATCAACTTCAGCAATAATATGGCAGCCGGGGTCTTCCAAATAGTATATTGTGTACTGTTTACCGGACCGGGGAAACCGGAACGTTGCCAGGACACGCTTCTCTTCCACATTTAAGGTAAACCAGGCGTTCGGTTCAGATGAAATACGGCCGGTAGTGCTTGTTACACCTTCTATCACATTTCGAACCTGTATGATCTCAGCTTCGTAAGCTGAATCCTCAAAAAAGTTCAACAAAAGTTTAGTTCCTTCCCCCGGTTGGTTGCTTTGGAAAAAGACCGGATTGATCTGAATGAAAGCCCCTCGGATTTCATAGTCATATAGCGGTTCCCATTCGGTATCCGGAATATCTGCTTTCCTGTCGATCAGAAGAATCTGGCTTTCGGATTGATCTGAGTTCCCATTCTGATTCGTCTGTTCAGGCGAACGATCCTCTTCCGATGCGCCACAGGCGATCGCGATCAAACAACACATTAACAGGGGTATATAAAGCGAATAAGGCACGAAAAAACTCCTCGGCATTTCCAGGATTGATCTCATCATATAAAATCCCAATCTGTTTTACCTTCAAAACAGATTCGCTAAGACAATACCTAAACCGCAGGTTTAAGTCAAAAATAGAGATATAAATTTATTATACGGTGTGCATTGACTCGTTTAAATGTTGAGCCGGCACATTGCATAACTCCAATCATATATTATACCTCTCTCCGAAAAATTGAGTTTTTCTCAGTTTTCTTCTTGATTAATAATATTCAAGTAAGCGAATGGCTTTACCATAATCACCGCTTTAATAGATCGAGAATTCAATTATCAATCATTAGATAAACAAGCATAACAGAAAGAAAGCTACGTAAAGTATTGCTTTTCTTGTTGTTGTAAGGATTGTTTACCCATGCCTGTGATGCAGTTGTAAATACCGGTGATGCCGGCAACAATCCATCCTTGCCAGAGGGAGAGAAAAATCTAAAAATATTGACGGAAACGGAATGGATTTCGCTTTCTGACCAAAAAATAATGGGAGAAGAACTGAGCCCAATTCTGTCATTTTCAAAAGTACGGAATAACAGATCGCCAACTAGAGAAATTAAAGCAAGAAAGTACAGGTTTAAATTTTGGCAGGTATAACCAGCACTCCGTGCAAAGGTGGAAGCGATTGTTACACAAAATTTTATGGGTACCTACGCTCCGAAATTACCAAAACGCTATACGGTAATCACAAATAGATAGATGACCATTCAGCAATAATGGAACCGACGTAACGGCTGTAACTCTCCTTCATGAGAAGATGATCTGCTTCGTGAAGTGAGAGAAAACTCTTAGGGTGTTTTGCAGTTTTATAAATATGTGCCGCATTGTCTATACCAACCGTTTTATCAACCGGCGAGTGCATTACCATTAGCGCACGATTTAACCCAGCTATGTTCTCATCCATTCTGGTTTTTTCTAAATCATCCAAAAATTGCTTTTTGATTCTGAAAGGTCGGCCACCCAGGTTTACAATTGCAGATCCCTTCTCTTCAATCTCTTCTCGTTTTGTCTCAAAATGCCTTTCTACATGTTTTGGGTCAGATGGAGCTCCAATAGTAGCAACGGCTTTAACAGAGTCTATTTTATGAGCAGCTTGAATTACAGCGGCTCCGCCTAACGAATGCCCGATTAAAATGGATGGAGCCCCCATCTCCTGCTGCATATACTGTGAAGCAGCAATTAAGTCATCAACATTTGAACTGAAATTCGTGTCTTCAAAACTTCCGTCACTATCTCCCAGCCCGGTAAAATCGAATCGAAAAACAGCCACTCCTTTGCTATTCAATGCTTTTGCAATATTTCCGACCGCTTTTAAATTTTTTGAGCAAGTAAAACAGTGGGCAAACAGAGCGCACGCATTATGGTCACCTTCCGGATAATCGATTTTTGCTGCCAGTGACTCTCCGAGCGCACCTTCAAATTCAATTTTCTTTGTATCCATAACCTTAATTAATTGCGACTTAGTTGCTTAAAGTAATGTAATTATATTGATTATCATTCACTTAACAATTCTTCGAAAACTGTATAATTATCACCATTTTACATTCCAGTTAGATATTTTCAATTGATCTATTAAAAATCTTCAACCATTAACTAAAAATACGTTTTATGATAAATATCATACAAAAGCTATCAGTTATGCTTCTTGCTGCGTTTTTGATTGTTGGCTGTGCCAGTACAGACAGCGTTCAAAGTTCTGATGCACCATCAGAACGCCCAAGCAGAGCAGCAGCTCCATCTTCCGATGGGCCAAAAGCATTTTCTGAAGTAATCAAAGATGACTTCGAAAAAGACGAAGGGCTATTTAATGTCTACAAAGACAACTCTACTTACTATTACGAAATACCCGACGACATGCTGGACCGTGAAATGCTCATGGTTTCGCGTATTGCAAGAACGGCAGACGGTATTGCATATGGTGGTATGAAAAATAACACCCAGGTACTTCGCTGGCAAAAAAGAGATAACAAGATATTGCTTCGCCGTGTCTCTTTTAGTAACACAGCGTCTGAAGATCTCCCGATTTACGAAGCGGTTAGAAATTCAAACTTTGAGCCAATTATAGCCAGTTTCGATATTGCGGCATTTAACGAAGATTCCACCGGATCTGTAATTAATGTAACTACTCTATTTACAACCGATGTGCCGGCTTTGGGTCTTCAGCAATTCAATCGATCCCGGTTTCAGGTTCGCCGCGTTGATGGCAACCGAACATTTATCGAAAGCATCCGCAGTTTCCCGGAAAATGTGGAAGCCAGGCATTTGCTGACGTACGAAGCTCAGAATCCTCCGTCAAATTCAGATGCCAATACAATCTCTCTTGAGATTAACCACAGTATGCACCTCTTGCCTAAAGAGCCAATGGAAAGAAGACGGCCGGACGCCAGAGTTGGATACTTTACAGCCAGTCAGACAGACTTCGGCACGCAAGAACACCGTGCAAAACCGGTTAGACACATAACCCGATGGAAGCTGGTACCAAAAGATAAAGAAGCTTATCTGAGAGGCGAGCTGGTTGAACCTGAAGAGCCAATCATTTTTTACATCGACCCGGCAACACCGGTAGAGTGGAGAGAATGGCTTATTAAGGGTGTGGATGACTGGCAGGAAGCTTTTGAAGCTGCCGGATTTAAAAATGCGATTTACGGTAAAATGGCACCAACCGATGATCCCGACTTTAGCCTTGAAGATGCCCGCTATCCAACCATACGATATTTTGCATCTCCAATTCAGAACGCATTCGGTCCGCATGTACACGACCCGCGCTCAGGACAGATCATGACATCAGCTATCGGATGGTATCACAATGTGATGCGCCTGCTGAGAAACTGGTACTTCGTACAGACCGCAGCCGCTAATCCGGAAGCGCGAGCAACACAGTTTGATGACGATGTAATGGGCGAGCTGATTCGATTTGTTTCTGCCCATGAAGTTGGACACACACTGGGGCTTCCTCATAACTGGGGTTCGAGCCACGCTGTTCCAGTAGATTCACTCCGTTCACCTACCTATACCGCTGAAAACGGTACTGCTTCTTCCATCATGGATTACGCTCGTTTCAACTACGTAGCTCAGCCCGGTGATGGCGTAACCAACTTCTTCCCAAGAATTGGCCCATACGATAAATGGTCAGTTAAGTGGGGATACACATGGTTCGGGGATATGTCGATCGAAGAGCAGGAAGAAATTCTACATGAGTGGACTGTTGAACGTGCTGACGATCCATACTACTTCTATGGACGGACCGGTGCCAGTGCTGACCCGAGATCGCAAAATGAAGCGCTGGGTGATAACAACATGAAAGCAAACACCTACGGCATTGCCAACCTCCAGGTAATTACCGACAACCTGATTGACTGGATTGGTAAACCCGGCGAAGACTTCTCTGAGCTTAGCGAACTTTACGGACAGGTTCTTGGTCAGTGGAGCCGCTACATGGGACATGTCACCACAAATGTGGGTGGTGTATACGAAACCGACAAAACCTTCGATCAAGAAGGCGGTGTCTACGAGCCAACTCCAAAAGAGATACAGAAAGAAGCAATGGACTTCCTGAGAACACATGCATTCTCTGATCCATCCTGGATTTTGAATGAGGACATTCTGAGCCGTGTAAATGCGGCTGATTTTGTTGACAATTTCCGCGGACGGCAAGTGTCTGTGCTCAACAACCTGGTTCAACCTCAGCGTATTGCCCGACTCATTGAGTACGAAAACAGACATGGTGCAGAAGTCTATTCATCCTACGAATTCATGGATGACACTCGAGGCATTATATGGACTGAGCTGGATCGTAACAGTGCTATTTCAGTTTATAGACGTAACCTGCAAAGAGCTTATATTGAACGGATGGAGTACCTTATGGGCCTTTCATCATTCCCGTCAATTAATGTAAGCCAGTCAGATATACGCTCTATGGTTCGTGAACAGCTTGAAATTTTACAGCGCGACATCAACAACACGAAAAACCGTGTTAATGATCGTGCAACACAGGCTCACCTCACCGATGCTGAAAGAAGAATTGACAACATTCTGAATCCGAACTAAACGGAATAGAACGTTTAAGAATTACAGCCCCGAATTGGCTCACGCCGGTTCGGGGTTTTTTATTTTCAAGTCTCAAGAAGGAATTAAACAGTAATTGCCTGATTCTCTTGTCGATATCATTTTAAGTTCTATATTCATACCCACGAATTAAATTCCCCTAAAACACCGGCCTTTAACTATGAAAAAATTGCTAAACCACTTTATCTGGATGTTTGGTGGACTTTGTCTGATTGCGGTAATTATCGAGCTCCCATTGAGTATCTATCGAGGTGAAGAATTTGCAATCACCGGACGTACTTTCGGCTTTTATATCATTTTTAGCCTCATTTATGCCACATATAAGGTCTATTCAGTAAACCGAGCCAAATCTACTGCATAAATAACGACTTCTTACTTTTCCTGAGCTTGCTGCTAAACCATCACAGGGTATAACGACATAATATTTGCCACCGAACAACTGCACTTGACCACTTGTTTGCTGATGAAAAATTATGAACCAATAAAAATCCCCGATTGAATTTGAAATATCAGTTATTATGATTGTAATATAAATAGCTGTTTCTACTTGCTATATTGACCGATTTAAAATATTCTGAGACAGGCAGGGAGTTTTGATTCTGTCATGCGCTTCACTGTTAACCGGCATTAACAAAATACAATTTGATATGCGACGTGGAATATTTTTGGCAAAAACAGTTGTGGTTGTGGGTATTGTAATCTCACTGTTATCATGCAATCGCGGACAGATAGACAGCGAGAGTATTTTTGAAAAAGAGATCGACTATATCCCTATCAATACAGACCAACAATTTCTTTTTGACAACATATATCATCCCAGAAAAATGCGAGTGATTGGAGATCTGATGCTGGTTTCTGATTTTCAAAATTATCCTCCATTTCACATTCTGGAAACCCAGAATGATGGAGCTTTGGCTTATTTAAGAGGTGAGGGAACTGAAGGTCGGGGTCCTGGAGAATTTCAACTCGTAGAAGATTTTATTGAGACAGACTCACTGGTTTATGTATATGATGGAGGACAGCTAAAACTGATCAGTTATTATAAAGATATGACAACAGCTCCCTATGATGACATCCAAATGCGAATTAACGGACGACCTATCACAATGAATGCCCTTTCAAATGGACGGCTTGTAGCCGGCGGCTTATTTTTCAATGATCGATTTCAGGTTTTTAACACTGCCGGGGAAATCATATTGAACGCCGGAGAACAAATTGTGTTTGATGAAGATTTTCTCCCTCGGGAATTGGCTACATCCTGGTACTCATTTTCAGTTACTAATCCGGAAAAAGATCGGGTCTATATATTTTCATTGAATGCCGATTTCATTGAAAAATACAATGGAGAAGGTGAATTACTGAAAAGAGTTCAGGGCAAGGAATTTGGCCTGCCAGTTCGAAAGCTTGAAACAGTTAATGAACAACAGTTTTCAGCAGATGACGGAGGTAAAGCGGCCTATCTATGGGTCGATTCAGATGAAAACTATATATACGCACTCTATTCGGGTGAAATGCGTGCAGATCTTGATGGTTTATCTGCAAACAAAGTTCATCAGTTTGACTGGGATTTAAATCTCGTTAATGCCTATGAACTGGATCATTATACTTATATGCTCACTGCGAATGGCAACGGAGGGATTTATACGTTTATCGAAATAGATGAAGGCACAGAATTCAGGTACACGGCATTAGACTGATTTATTTTAAAAAAACTGTCTTCGCTGATTAGTAACGTTTATTTAATCTTTTCCACCAACTCCCCATCCTCATATCGTTCCTGCTCAATGATCTCTCCATCATCATTGTACATGGTCATTAAGCCGTGGTATATCATTCCCTTTTTATAAGTCATTTCAAACTTAAGTTGTCCATTTGGATACCACTGTTTAATAGAGCCCAGTCTGTCGTCAGTTGTGGGTGATATCCATTCTTCAATCAGTAAACCATGCTCATTGAACTCCTTAATAGTTGCGAATCCATCCCCCACATAATCATACTCATGTCTACCCATCAAACTTCCATCTTCATGGTATGCGGTGGTACTTTTTAGAACTCCATCAACATAAATTGTTTCACTAAATAGGCTGTCATTATCTACATACCTCATTTGTTGGGTTCCGGTAAATGGAGTCCCTGTTTTATCAAACATAATCCCAAACCCTCTATTTTCGATGCCCAATTCGTCAGCCCGATCCGGATTTTGGGAAAGTTCAACATTCGAATACAGTTCATTTCCGGACAAATTTCGCGGATACTCACTCTCATTTTGTGTTGTGCAGAACATCAACGTTAAAGCCAGAAGCACCGGAAGCAACACCACCTTTTTGGAGTAGGAGCGGAGTGGAGAAAATTGTCTGACCATCATTTTGAATCGCTTTTTAGTTAACGAAAAATCGATATGACTGGTAAACTGTTTCATGACTTTTCTTTGATCGTTTCGATGAGTTCCCCATCTTCATAGCGTTCCTGCATGATGATATTCCCCTCTTCGTCATATTCCGTCATCAGCCCCTGATATTCTTTATCACCTGTGTAAAATGCTTCAAATGCCAGCTCACCGTTACTTCGATGCCATATGCGAACATGACCTAAACCATCTTCATTTTCCCTAGGACGGATATCCTCATAGTCCAACATGCCATTAAAGTACATTTTTTGGGCAAGCTCTCGTCTGTCTTTATATATGCCATGTACCTGACGAACCGTGTCTCCATCTCTGTATATCACAGAACCTGTGTTTATCCCGTCCTTGTAGAAAAGCTCCATATACAGGCTGTCATTTTCGGTATAGTATACCTTTTGAGTTCCTGTGAACAGTTCTCCCGAGGAGGTGTACTGCGCCCCGAGGGTTAAAGGTATTCCAAGTTCTTTCGATCGATTGCCGTCATAATGCAGTTCAGGTTCTTGATACGTTGTTTTAGGCATGGAATCCCATATTTCCTGCATACTGATGGATTGAGGATAATTGTCTGTTTGCGCTGAAAAAACAATAATCAAGGCTACAGATAATGGAAGGAGAAAAAGCCAAATAGCACCAACTTTTACTTTAGAAATACTTTTGCCCATCATTCGGAGCCGTTTTTTGGTCAGTGAAAAATTTATGTTACTGGTTGCCTTTAATGAGGTTTTCCCGGCACTGACCCGGATAAGCAATTCCTGGTATTCGCTTATGGCTGAGCCGCTGCGGACCACCGCTTCATCGGCCATGAACTCATGGTTGAGTTGAATCGCATGTTTGTACAGATACATCAGCGGGTTGAACCAAAAGATGACTTTCAGAAATTCGATTAATAGCACATCAAATGAATGGAACTGGCGAACATGAGTGAATTCGTGATCCAAGATCTCAGGTTCAATTTTCCCCAACTCGAACTGTTTCTTTTCCAGGAAAATGTAATCTAAAAATGATTGAGGAGTGATCGGCTCATCCAATAAAACCAGTGTGGCACGATCTGTCTCTTTATGTGTACCGAGTTTGACTTTCTTGCGAATCTCGTTCAATCCGGTCATAAAGCGGATCAAAAGAAAAAGGGTGATCGCTCCATACATCCAGAGCAACACATCTAAGGCACTTATCGACCAGCTTGGTTCTTCGGTAACAATCGGGGTATTTTCAGCTTTGGGTAATGCTTCCTGTGTTTGTTGAGGTGCGATCAGCGGCTCAACAGATCTGCTTACCGCCTCAGCCGGTGCGTTGACCAAACGCTCCATCTGCTGCATATTTACACCGACCATGGATGTTTCCGGGCTCAGGTCAAAAGAGATCAACGGAGCCGTAAGTCCAAATACCAGGGCAAACAACAAAAAGAACCTATTGAAGCGGTGAATCTTTTCATTTTCAAGAAACAGCTTATAAATCCCGAAAAGCAGCCCAAGCAGTAAGATTGATTTAACTAAATAGATGATCATGACTTTGTACTCTTAATTTTCTATTTACCAAAATGGATAAATCAGTTTTTAGATACCATTAATTTTTCTCCGGAGGTACAATCGATAGCTTCATTGGATAGGTCTCCCGGATGGTCTCTCTTTCGGAACTGTTCTCTTCCAGATTTGAATACTCCGTACCAAACTGAGCTTGTGCCGCCTCATTTCTCAGATCACTGTACGCCGCCCTGATTTCGTCCAGCAGTTCAATGTACTGCTCATACGGCGTATCCGGAACTGTTTTAATGGCGACAATGGCCTCACTCGGAGTTACTGCACTATTATCCACAAACTGCTTGATATTCTCCCGCACCTCGTTCAAAGTTGCCGGCTCTTCGTTCATCAGGAGCATACCCTGACTGTTCATTAAGATCTGCATCACATTTTGTGCTTCCACGGGGGCAGGCGGCACAGGCGGTGCCGGTGGCAGAGTTAATTCTCGGCTACTCTCCAAACGCTTTTCCGGTGACGGTACCAGCGGAGGTGGAGGTGGTGAATTCGGATCATCTGTTTCTATAGACTGAATTGCTTCATATAGCTCTAAAGCCTCATTATACTTTTCATTTAACTCATCTAAATTTGACTGACTCGCTTCAATCTCCATATACCGGTTCGCGGCATCTAAAAATTCAGCGGTAACATCATCCAGTTCAACCCTACCCTCACCTCTCGAATCATCTCTGCTTGTAGAGTAGTTAACCCTGAATGCTTCATACTTTCGAAGCAGGGTTTGAACATCCGTAACAAATCCGAACGGCGCATCCGGTTCCACACTGAACTTCACCAAGCCGGGACTCTCTGGCAGAGATGATAAATAGTTCTCCAGTTCATCTATGGTCATTCTTTTCCCATTCACATGCAGAGCTTCATCTTCACCGATTTGAATTCTAACTTCATCAACAGCTTCCACTTCATCTGAAACTTCTGTGGTTGGAGAATCACAGCCCGGCAGCAGTGCGATGGCCGCAATTAACGGCATTAAAGCGAGGATTTTAAATAAGGAACGGTAGGTAGATTTTGATTGTGTCATCATTTGGAGTCGTTTTTTGGTGAGGGAGTAGTTCAGCGTACTTGTCAGACTGTGGGCCGGACGAATCAGCATCGTTTTTAAAAGAATGTTTTGATAATTTTTCACGCTTTTCCCCTGTGAAAGAACGGCCTCGTCGGCCAGAAACTCGTGATTTAACAGAATGGCTCTCTTATAGAGATAGAGCAGCGGATTAAACCAGAAGAGAATTTTCAAGAATTCAACCAGAAGAATATCCAGGGTATGTTTCTGCCCTGCGTGGGTCATCTCATGAATCATCACCTCTTCCGGAATCTCTCCATTCAGGTAGCTCTTTTTGTTCAAAAAGATTTTATGAAAAAAGGTATGGGGAATGGAATCGTCATTCAGAAGAACAATTTCACAACCATTCAGCAGCCTCTTCTCATTTCGATCGGCTTTTAACTGAATTCTGTGCACAATTCGAATCAGGCGAATAAACAGGCCTCCGGACACGAGAATATAAATCAGCCAGACTGCCGGCCAGTAGCTTTTGTCTCCCGTTTCGGATGATTCATTGTAAGCAATATATTCTGAATCAGAATCCAACCATTCACCGTCAAGCATTACGAAGCTGCCGGGTTCCTGAACTGTTGTTTGATTAAAGAAAGTCAATTGATCAGTTGGAAGGTCAATTAATCCAATCGGAATCAATGGAATCGTAAAGGAAAAAAGAAGACTGAAGATCAGAAATCCTCGGTTCATCTTGTGCATCTTCTCTTTTTCCAGAAACAGATGATAGAAAAGAAGAAGTATCCCCAGACTTATCGTTGAATAGATCAGGTAAATAATCATTTTTTCCTCCTCTCCAGTTCTTGTTCAACAATATCCTGCAGCTCTTTTAGCTCATCTTCTGTCAAATCGGTTTCTCTTGTAAAAAATGAGGCGAAGGTTGATGGAGAGTCATCAAAGTATTTCTGAATCAATCCTTTTAGGTGACGCGAAAAATAGTCCGATTTTTTTACCGTGGGATAGTACTGCCGTGATCGCCCCATCTGTTCATA
Source organism: uncultured Rhodohalobacter sp. (assembly GCA_964535495.1). Classification (GTDB taxonomy): domain Bacteria; phylum Bacteroidota; class Rhodothermia; order Balneolales; family Balneolaceae; genus Rhodohalobacter. Next base: position 5,378 of record CAZHUP010000023.1, on the reverse strand, counting down.
GTCTATATATCCCTTATCCTTCATCCTTTTCAAAAGGGTGGCTACTGTAGTGTTTGCCGGTTTCGGTTCCGGGTACATCTCCAGGAGTTCATTCATGAACGCTTTTTTGGACTTCCAGATATACTGCATTAACTGCTCTTCAGATTTCGATAGCTTCATAATTCTACAAGTTTAGAGTGTTCTCTACAATTGTAGAATTAATATTTAAAAGATGCAACAACTTTTTTTATATGTAGCTAAGATTGAGTTATAAACTCAGGGCAGAGAAGGGATTATCACTTTTTTGATCCTGTTCCTGAACTAATAATTGTTACTCCCTGAGAATTTTTGGAATTTGTATAAAACAAAGAGCAGGCTATTTCAGTGTTTCATCCATAGATCACTTGAGAAATGGTATTCATTAACTTAGGATAGACTGAAAAATCATGAGTAAATCTAACAATGAATCAGAGTCCGGGGATAGCTTGTGGGAGTTCTTAGAGAACCGTAAAGTTTATCCTCATCAACCTGAAAGTGTAAAGCATATTCAGACGCATATATCTCATGTGTTTATGGCTCCCCCTTTTGTCTATAAAATTAAAAAAGCTGTCGATTTTGGCTTTCTGGACTATAGTACCCTCGATAAGCGAAAGCATTTCTGCGAACGGGAAGTAGAGCTTAACCGAAGACTTTGCTCGGATATTTACCTGGGAGTTATTCCTATTTTTAAAAAGGAGGGTACATTTTCTTTCAATTCAGAAAATCCGGGAGAGATCGTTGAGTATGCCGTAAAAATGAAAATGCTCGACAAGAAGTACTTCCTCTATTCCTATATCGAAAATGACACCCTGACCAACCACCATCTGGACCGGGTTGCGGAAAAACTGTCGGTTTTCTATCTGGACCAGGAGCCTGGTAATGAAGTTCTTAAATATGGTGAAATTGAACAGATCCGGTTCAACACCGAAGAAAACTTTCAACAAACTGAATCTTTCATCGGTAAGACGATTGAGGATGAAGAGTATCAATCTATCAAATTTTTTACCGATCAGTATTTAGAAAGGAATCAATCCCTATTTAATCGACGAATTACTCAGAGACGAATAGTTGACGGGCATGGAGACCTGCATCTCGAGCATATTCACATCGGGCCCGAAAGTATTTGTATTTATGATTGTATAGAGTTTAATGAGCGGTTTCGCTGTGGCGACATTGCAGCAGACCTGGCCTATCTGGCGATGGATTTGGATTTTCAGAACCGAAGGAATGAAGCCCGATATTTTATTGAGCAAATGGCTCAAAAACTCGATGATCCTGACCTGTCTAAAATCATCGATTTTTATAAATGTTACCGGGGTTATGTAAAAGGAAAGGTAAAGAGCCTTCAAAGTGCGGGTGAAGAAAATTCACCAAAAAGACGAGCAAAGCTACAGCAAACAGCAACTGAATATTTTCAACTCTCCCTGCGATATGCCCTTCTGGGTTCCAGTCCTGTACTTCTTATTTTCATGGGCCGGATTGGAACAGGTAAAAGCACTTTAGCTGAACATCTGGCAAATATCCTAAAAATCGATTATTTCTCATCTGACCGCATTCGTAAAAACCTTGCCGGTCTTCCGTTGTATGAGCGTCCGGCTCCTTCTACACGCGAGAAGCTTTATTCAGCAGAGATGTCTGAAAAGACATATCAGCATCTTTATAAGAAGATCAAAACACAACTGGAGTCCGGAGAAAGTGCGATTATCGATGCAACATTCAGCAGGCGATCAAATCGTCAAAAATTAGTGAATCTTCTTGATACCATGGAGGCCAACTATTTATTTATTGAAACTCAAGCATCCGACGAAACCATCATTCACCGGTTGAAAGCCAGGGAAAACGAGAGGGACACTGTTTCCGACGCTCGGCTCGAGGATTTTGAAAAACTGACTGCAAAATATGAACCACCCGAAGAACTCACGGATCGCCAACTGCTCAGAGTGAGCACTAAAACTCATCTACCCGAAACTCTTGAAAACTTTTATAAAAAACTCGTTGATCAACATCTTCAGAAATAAGCCGGTAAGAGACATCCTTTTATACAGGTTTACTTAGCTTAAAATCACTCAGACTCAGTGAAATGGTATATTTAAAAAGTGTGCGTCATGCCCGGATATAAAAAAACCCGGCTTAGCTCAAGCCGGGTTTCTCAACCAAAACAAAATGTTCAGATAAGATTAATATCCTGATTCCTCTTCCGGTGGCAAAATTACAGCATCAATCACATGGATCACTCCATTAGAAGCTTCGATATCAGCAGAAACGACATTCGCATCATTTACTTTTGCGCCATAGTTATTAAGTGAGATTGTCACTTCTGATCCTTCAACAGTTTCGGCCGTCATTCCATCGCTTAAATCACCTGACATCACTTCGCCGGCGATAACATGATAGGTCAGGATTTCAACAAGCTGATCCCGGTTTTCCGGCATTAACAGACTCTCCAGCGTTCCGTCAGGAAGCGCGTCGAAAGCGGCATTTGTTGGAGCAAATACTGTAAACGGTCCGTCACTTTTCAGTACATCAACAAGATCGGCAGCCTGAATGGCGGCATAAAGTGTTGAGAGATCTTCATTATCTTCAGCCATGCTTACAATATCATGGTGGTTGTGGTCAGCGTCCGATACGTTGTATGGTGCCATCGCCAGGTAGGTGATCGCAAAAATCAGCGTCAACGCTATTTTTAAAGTTTTCATAAAAGTTACTATTAAATTGGGGTTAAGGATCTGATAAGAATAAGTTTGTCATCAGAACATCCATAAAACAGTACCCCTGATCTCTCTCGTTCCTTACATTTACAGGACAAAAAACAGAAGTGAAAAAACATTTAAGCGGCTGACAGGTCAAAGAGTTGCAGTTGCCCAAACCGGGATAAGAGTGAAAGCAATTTTGAAAAATTATTTAAATATTTGTCAGAATTTGAGAATGAAGAGAGGCTAAATCAATCCCACCCCTTCTCTCCTATCAGCGGGACAAATTTGAAATAACTGAGTCGCTCCTCATTAAATTCTTCTTCAGAAACCCTTGTTATCCGGAACATCATCTGACTTTTTTGGTCTCCAACCGGTACGACCAGCTTCCCCCCAATTTTCAGCTGCTGTTTCAGGTCTTCAGGTACAACGGGTGCTCCGGCAGTAACTACAATCCCATCATACGGTGCATATGCGCTCCATCCCAGCGTGCCGTCACCCAATTTCAGATGGGGGCGATATCCAAGCTCCTGTAAAATCTCTTTTGCATTCAGGTAGAGCTTTTCATGGCGTTCTACACTATACACCTCTGCTCCCATGTGGCACAATATAGCAGCCTGATAACCGGAGCCGGTGCCAATCTCAAGAATTTTATCTCCCTTTTTTACCTCAAGCAGTTCGGTTTGTGCAGCTACTGTATAGGGCTGAGAAATCGTCTGACCATTACCGATCGGAAGTGCTGAATCTTCATAAGCCCGATTTTCAAAAGCTGTATCAACAAAGATGTGTCTCGGAATTGAGTTCACAGCCTGTAGCACATTTCTATCTTTAATTCCCTTCTCTTCAATATGCTTTACCAGCTGAGCCCTTCGACGGCTGAACCGTTTATGTGATCTGCTACCCTTAGTCAATGAATTACCCGTTTTGAATATTTTTTAATAGTGGCATGAATATATCAACCATTTACATTTTAACATATCAAAATATGGGGTGACTATCACCTGCACACAGGCATTGAGCTTTACAAATTTTTCCATCCCTGAATTTAACAACTCTATCTGATAGACTTTTATTGATTTAGACCGATTTTCTTACTCACGATAATATTCATACCCCGGTATATCCAATATATCTTGGATATTTAGATTGTATTTAATGACAATGCTTGTATTTTCTTCTCTGAAAAGAGATTATCATAACAGATTGTAATGAAAAAATTTGGCTTCATAATTGGGTTTATTCTGCTCACTACCCTCATTTTCGGATGGCTGGACGTTCAGGCGTGGGTTGAATCAGAAACAGAAGGTAACAGTTACTATGGAACATGGATCAGTTTAATCCCACCGCTGGTAGCTATTGGATTGGCTTTAATTACTCGAGAAGTAGTCCTTTCTCTTTTTGCCGGCATCTGGATCGGAGCACTGTTTCTTGTGAACCTCAACCCTTTTGCCGGAACAGCTGAATCTCTCGATCTGCTTGTCAATGCTCTTGTTGACTACGATCATATTGCAATCATCGTTTTCAGTTTACTTCTTGGCGGAATGGTTGGCGTGATGTCGCGCGGCGGCGGAACACAGGGTGCCGTTGAAATACTGGGCAAGTACGCTACAAATCGTAAAAAAGGTCAGCTGCTCTCCTGGGCATCAGCACTATTCATCTTTTTTGATGACTACGCCAATACATTGATTCGCGGTAATGCCCTCCGCCCGATGACTGATCGTCTGAAAATCTCTCGCGAAAAACTGGCCTACATTGTTGACTCTACGGCAGCACCTCTTGCCGTTAGTGCAGTCATTACAACATGGATTGGTTTTGAAATTACGCAGATTCAGAACTCTTTAGCGGGTATAGCTGAGCAGACAGCAGACCCGGAACTTTCTGCACAATTGATGGCCGGAGCAGACAATGCGTTTACGATATTTCTTCACTCTATACCCTATCTCTTTTATCCACTGCTAGCTCTCGCATTTGTACTTATGACGATTCTTATGAAGCGTGAGTTCGGCCCTATGTATGATGCGGAAAAAAGAGCTTACTCAGGCGGTGGGTTAATTCGTCCGGGCTCAATGCCTGCAACCGATACAAGTCTTTCGAGTTTACAACCCAAAGAGGGAAAACCTAAAAGATGGCAAAATGCGGCATTTCCCGTCATTTCAGTTATTGTTGTTGCACTATATGGATTGTACAGTACGGGAAGTGCAGCTCTGGAGCCGGGAGAGGGTGGCCTGACATCTATTATCGGAAATGCCGATCCATTTGCCGCCCTGCTCTGGGCATCTTTTACAGGATGTGCGGTGGCGATTGGACTAGTTGTATTTCAGAAAGTACTTACACTCAATGAAGCGCTCGAATCGTGGGTAGGCGGCATGCAATCGATGTTGATGGCCGTCATCATTTTGATTCTTGCCTGGGGGCTTGGCGGTGTTACTCAAGAGATTGGGACCGGAACCTATCTGGCCGGACTGCTTGAGGATTCACTCCCGCTTGCACTGCTTCCCGGTCTGGTTTTCTTTATAGCGGCCGTTACAGCATTTTCAACCGGAACATCCTGGGGAACCATGGCTATTCTGTTTCCGGTGGTAGTTCCCCTGGCTGTTGCCATGGGTGCCGGAATTGGATTCGCCGGCGGTGAACACTACGGAATTCTGCTTGGATCGGTCAGTTCCGTAA
>CAZHUP010000022.1:0-23424 GCA_964535495.1 uncultured Rhodohalobacter sp. | reverse complement strand
TGGCCGCTTTTGAAAGCAGCTTTATAGACAGCCGCGGACAACTCCCCTGGCCGGTGGATAACGGTACCATTACCCAGAAGTTTGGTGTACGAACCCACCCTGTGTTTAATACACAAACTCCCTTTCCGGGAATAGAAATTGCCGCCGTACCGGGATCAACCATTCGGGTAGTCAATGACGGTTACGTTTTTGGAGTCCAGAATTTTCTCGGTTTTGGAGATGTGGTTATGGTTCATCATGGTACCTATAAAACCATGTACGGCAACCTAAGTGAGGTTTTTGTAAGAAAAAACCAGGTTCTGCAAAAGGGTGATGTTGTCGGGCTTTCCGGAGACGAGGATTCTGCTAACGGTGAGGTAATTATCTTCATGATCGCTGAGGGCAGCGAATACATTGATCCACAGCGCTGGCTTCAGTCCGCACCTTTACCCTAGCCCAACTTTTCTTCTTTAGTCTCATCAGGGAAGTTTGTTGAATCTTTAAACCGATCGCTCTGCAGATAACTAAAGTTTGAATTGTCTCCAATCCATTTTAAAATAAACTTCTCCCCTTCTGCTGCTAAATTGATGGCTTTTAAGCCTAAATAAAATCTAGCCAAACCTGTAAATAATTTGAGTTAGACATAAGAAGTTGGGCAAAGAGCCTCCCCTTCTTGAAAACAGAATATGAAGGGATCCACTGGTTTCTAATCCCAAAGATTTTATATCGAACTCACAATAAATATCTACTGGTTGAGAATTAAAACAAAGCAGTCCGGAAACGCATAAATATCTGTTTGCAATTTATTTCTCCGGGAGGTATTATGTCCTTTTACTAAACATCTAGTATAGATTAAGGACTTTGAAAAATCTCATTTTATATCTTCTGCCCATACTCCTGCTGCAGGCATGCGGCGGATCTGAACAATCCGAAGAGATCATTAACTATAACGAACTTCCCGAAATCGACATACGACTGTTAGCTGAAGCCGGTGAGGGCAACGGCTACTACCCCGGTCGGATTCAGCATCTCTTTGTCTCCTCAAATGGAGATCTGCTGGTCGGTGACATGGGAAGTAACACAATTGAGCAGTTTTCGCCTGATGGTGAACACCGTGCTACCATCGCTTCACAGGGAGGTGGTCCCGGAGAGATCTCCGGCTGGTTCAGTCTTTCTGATGCCGCCGGGGATACGCTCATGCTGGAAAATCAGGGTGGTCGACGAGATCTTTTCTACCCGAATGATAGCGGCATCTACACATACATACGTAATATGTCGGGCGACACAGGATCTTTTGAAGGTTTTACACTCACCGGAGTTCGTTCAGAAACGGAATTTTACGCTACCCGCCGTCGCGTGATTCGTAATCCGATGCAAATGATGAACAACCCGAATGACTATTATGATACCTATGTGCTGGTAGTAAACCGACGAAGTGAAGTGGTATCAGATTCAATTCAACATTTAAGAACACCGGAAATGCACATGCATTCGATAGGTGGGGGATTCTCTATACATAATGTGCCGTTTCGAAATCACGACCGCTTTGTTCAGACCCCCGGTAACGGATACCTGGTTGCCAGGCCTGCCTCTTCTGAAATCCTGTTTTTTAACGAACATCACGAGCAGACCGGCACATTAACAATGAGCATTGCAGACCGGGAAGTAAGCAGGGAAGATCTTGATCACACACTTCAGAACGCTTCATCAGAGATGAGACGGGATATTGAACCAAGAGTATATGACCTAAAACCTCCTTTCCTGAACCTATGGGCTACCGAAGATCTTCTCTGGCTGCAAACCGACAATTCATCTTCAGGAAAGCAGATGGTTTTAATGGATCACGACGGAAATTTTCAGGGACAATTTATGATCTCAGAATTTGACGAAGTGCAACAGGTTGACGCTAATAGAATTTATACTATCCACCGGAATCCGGATGAAGGAGACTCAGTCCGTATTTACGAAATCAACATCTGATCATCACCACTCTTCGTCTTATTTCAGATTTACAAACTGAAGCGGTATTCCAAAGTTTTTGCTTTTCAGATGGCTTATCACTTCCTGAAGGTCGTCTATTTTTTTACCTGATACACGTACCTGATCCTCCTGGATGGCCGGCTGAACCTTCAGTTTGAGATTTTTGATCTCCTTCACAATCTTTTTCGCCGTTTCACGGTCAATCCCTTCCTTAATGGTTGCACTCATTTTTACGTACCCCTGAGATGTCCCCTCTTCACTCCCAAACTCCAGAGCCTTCGGTTCCAGTCCTCTTTTTATGAAATGCTTGATCAGCATATCTTTTACAGCCTGTAATTTCATGCTTTCGGCAGCAACCAAATCAATACGGTTCTCTTTTTTAACAAACTCCACCTCAGTGTGCAGCCCCCTGAAATCGTATCGGGTGGATACCTCTTTCAGCGTGTTGTTTACAGCATTATCTACTTCCTGAGCGTTTACCTGGTTTACTATATCAAATGAAGCCATTTCCTAAGTGTTTAATCGGATTGTTGGGTCTTAATACTTCTCATTTAAAAACCCATTAAAAAAATCATTTTTTATACGTTAAATCTACTAAATCAATGTGTTTAATAGCTTTTTCTTATCGTCAAATATATCGGATTCCCATCAATTTTGCTTATTTTATTAATCACTAATGAAGTACGTGCGTGTTCGGTTTAACCAACTCTGTTTATGAAAATTTGGGTGTTCATATTTTTATTGTTTCAATCTGTTTCTGGGTTCGATTCAGATGAGCCTTATTCAGATGTCTATTTTCAGTTAAATGAAGACACTCAAAACACCAACTCTTCCGTGACACTACATCCCGATACCGGGGATCTCTATATCTACTTCCAAAACCCGGGTTATTTGATACGGTTTACCGAAAACAGTGAAGTAGACACACTCGCTACACTTGAGTTCGAATCAAATTTCGGACAAGTACTTGACGTCCATCCGGAAGGTAATAGCCTGCTTTTCTGGGATGCCGGAGTTGGCCGGGTTCACTCTTTTGACCTGAATGAACGCACACTCAAACGGCTGGATGAATCACACAATCACATGAACCAATTCGGGCATGCCGCAACATTAGGAGAGAATGGAAACATCTATGCAATGGGGGGTTACGGATATTGGACATTTAAAAATCAACTGATTGAGTATATCCATGAAGAGCGGCAATGGGAGCTGGTCAGTATGCCTGATCCAAACTTGGTCCCAAAAAATAATTTGGGGCTTTTATTACACCACAATAATACATTCACCTATTTCACGAAACCACTTGATCAAACAGTTGGCCACAGCTTAGCATATACTTTCATCCCTGAAGAGAATCGCTGGGAATTTAATGAGCCCATCACCTCACTTTTAGAACAACGAAGTATTAATATTAAGCGTACTACACATTACACTACTACCCAATCTGTGAATAGAGAAAATAATATATTGGGCTTTTTAAAAAATCCAAGTTCACAAACTCATCTGGCCTACTTCCTTGATTACCGGGAAAATGAGATGTATGAACTTGATTTATCGCAACTCAGCATCTATGATGCTAAAAACATTTTTTACTCACCTAAACAGGACCACTGGGTCATTCTTGGACATCCATTCTCTACAAATCGAAGAGATCATCTCATTTTAAAGACATTTGAATTTGATCTCGATCACCCCGCACTATCCAAAGTTGAAATTGATGGCCAAATGTTATCCGGCTATGTGATCTTTTTAAGTGCTTTCGGCGGGCTTTTTCTTCTGATTATTGGGTGGCTCACCTATAAGTCCATTGCCTCAGGCGATGAGAGCGGTAAATCTATCTCTGAACAGATTACATTGCTGAAAAATGATGAATCTAAAATCGAAATCTATTTCAATGGAGAGCGATTCATCTATTCAGGTGATACATATTTAACCCGTTTTATAGAGCTGATATACAGCATGAAAAAAAATAAAATATCAGAAATGCTTATATCTGATCTTGATCAAGAGCTCTTTTCAGAAAACACACACGCCTCTTATAAATCCAGAACCCGGAAAAAGCTTATCCAGGTACTCAACCAGGAGAGTGGTTTAAATTTTATCGAAGAGAGAAAAAGTCAGACCGACAAAAGGGTAAAAGTTGTATACCTGAATTTGGATAAAATCAAAATCGCCGAATAAGTGCCGTAAACGCCGATTAGTCAACTAACTGTCAACTATTAGTTAAATGATAGTTATGTACTCTGACCGTCTCAGCCCGTATTTTAATAATCGTTGAAGACAATAAATACTTATTGCTGAAGTGATATTTTGAATTTTTTGAAAACTTGAGAACTAACAACAAGTACGAACACATACTTGATAACCACACAATGGCTGACCCTGTTGTGTGGTTTTTTTATTTCTACCCGTAAGACAAGAGCTTTTTTTAGTACCCCCACTTCTTTTTTCATGTTATGCTCGTCTAACTTTTTTTCAATAAGAAAAAAGCAGTTTGTTGCTCACAAACTATTTTAGCGCTTATAGCGTTTATTCTGTATACTCATACAGTTGAGGATAATTAAGCATAAGACAATGGAACATCGAATAGACTCATCTCAATTTGAAGCGTCTGAATTAGAATCGATTTTGGATCTGGTTCGGAGAAAAAAGCCTGCTCTTATTGACCAGGAAGGGAATCGTACAGAACTACCCGAACCACTCTACAAGATGTTAATTCACATCGTAGAGCAAATGAAACAAGGCCGGGCTATAATCATGATGCCCGAAGACGAAACATTTACGACCCAAGCAGCTGCAAATACTTTGGGGATGTCACGTCAGCACTTTGTAGATCTGCTGGAAAACGGAGAAATCCCCTATCACAAAGTGGGTAGCCATCGTCGTGTCTACTTTCGGGATCTTAAAGAATATGCAGACAAGAGAGATGCGGGCCGCAGAAAAACAATGGACGAATTGTTTGATGAAGTAACGAAAGCTGGCAAATACGAAAGCGACTACACGGGAGATGAACGCTGATTACAAGATCCTTTTAGATGCTAATGTGTTAGCAAACTATGCGGTTTGCGATTTCTATTTGAGATTAGCAGAAAAACCGAGATTGATTTTACCTAAATGGACGAATCAAATATTGGATGAGGTTTATAGAACACATGTTCAGCAATTGGATTGGGACACATCACTTGCCAACAAGTTTAGGAATGCGGTAACAAAGTCATTTCCAGAGGCCTTCATTAGTGGTTATGAAGATCTTATTCCACTCATGACTAATGATGAAAAAGATAGGCACGTCCTGGCTGCTGCTGTACGGGATAAACTCGATATCATCATTACATTCAATCTTAAGGATTTTAAACCTGAGGACCTGGAAAAGTGGGGAGTCAGAGCACTGCATCCACAGGATTATTTACTCACTTTGTATTCGATGAATCCACGGGTAGTTATAATGAAATTGAATTAGATTGCCCGTAAAAAGGGTGAGGAGCTTGAGGATACGATAATTCGGTTTGGGACATCACTTCCAGCCTTTTCCTCAAGACTATTGGAGGATATGGGTAACTAATATTTGATTGATCCTACTCTTCAACCCCACCTCTAAACTCTTGAACAACTCGCACAGCTTCTGTCCCTTCTTTAGACCGCCATTCATCAACTCACGGTCATTCACCGGCAGCTACCCCGCTGAATTTTATGGACCATATCCTTGATCGGCCCGAAGTACTTACGGATCGGCTAAAAACAGAATTCGTTTATTCTCCCCGGACTTCCATATCCGCCAGATAATCTGGAAGGCAGTTAGAGTCTTACCTCTACCGGTTGCCATTACCAGCAGAATACGATCGAAGCCTATGGCAATCAACACCCGCATTCCCTCTTGATATAAGATGGGATTAGCTGTATTTTTTAAGTCTGCACTGTACCGCAAAGCGACGTTAACTCGGAGCGATCTGTATAGCAGCGCGGTTACTGTTACGCATTTGTTATGCAAAGTACTCCGGAAGTAGCAAATCGCGGTTTAATGAACATCGGGACGTGGCTCAGCACGGTAGAGCGCTCGGCTGGGGGTCGAGAGGTCGCAAGTTCAAATCTTGTCGTCCCGACATAGAGAAAGCTTCTTTTAGGTTTATTCCTTTTAGAAGCTTTTTTATTCCTGGATTTATTACTGTTTCCTTCTCAATTACAAGTGCTCCCCGTTTAAAAAAAGTATCCCTGCTTTATTTGATATAATTTTCTCATATTGGGAAAATTTCAATTCAGACAGCATCTATGATTCGAATCGGACTTTCTTTTTTAACTATTCTGCTCCTACTCTCTTCTTGCACTTCAAACTTAAAGCAATCAGTGGATAACCCGTTTGATGGGCCAAACCCCTGGCCGGATATTCGCAAAGAACGAATACAAAATCTGCTGCCTCAAGCCATGCAGAGAGCTGATGTAGACACATGGGTAATCTTGTGCAGATCGAACAACAACGATCCGCTGGCCCGCCACATAGGTTGTGAAAATGCTGTGGCTCCGGCAGTTTTTATTTTTGAACTGGTGGAAGATCGAGTTCGGTCAACGGTATTTACTCCACCCGGCGAAGCCACCGCTCTTCAGGAAATTGCTCTTCATGACAGTATTTCCGTTGTCGGCCGCAGTCCCGGAGCCCTTGTTGAGGCAGCCAACTATCTCAACAACACACATCGCGGAAGTCTGGCGATGAATTTTAGCGAAACCAATGAAATAGCGGATGGATTAAGCTTTACTCAATATCAGCGATTTACAGACCTTCTTATTCAGCCTGTAATAAACCAAATTGTCTCATCTGAAGATTTGGTATTTGAATGGCTATCTGTTAAAACTCCGGCTGAGGTTGACATTCTTCGCAAAGCCGCCGAACTGACGGCAAAATGGGAAGTTGAAGCGTATCAGCAGGTGATTCCAAACGAAACAACGGATAAGGATATCGCCGACTTTTTGAAATCGAAGATGCGAGAATATGGAGTCACTGACGCCTGGTCGCCTGATCAAAACCCTGCCGTAAACTCCGGACCCGATCGCGGTCATGCTCATCCCACCGATAAGATTATTCGCCCGGGTGATGTGATTCAAATCGACTTTGGAATCAAGGTACACGATATGTGGGTGACCGACATTCAGCGTTTTGCTTATGTACTTCATCCCGGGGAAACCGAGCCGCCTGCCGACATTCAGCGATACTGGGAAGTGGCAAGAGATGCCAATCGTATGGTTTTAGAAGTTATGCAGCCCGGAATAACCGGCTTAGAGGTTGATCGGGTTCAGCGAAACTGGCTTGCAGAAAACAGTTCAATGAACGTAATGTGGAATACCGGTCATCCGGTTGGTTATGTAGCTCACGATGTAGGACCAAGTCTGGGCGGTGCCCAGGAGGGTCGCGAGCCAAGCTCTACAGCGTTTGAGCCGCTTCGTGTTGGAAATGTTTTTGCCTTCGATGGATTTTTTATGTGGGAAATAGAGGGCGGAACCAAAACGATCTCCGTTGAAGAGATGGCAGTAGTTACTGAAACCGGAGCAGAATATTTGACCGAGCCGCAGGAAGAACTGATTCTGATCTCTTCGGATTAAGAATAGATCGGTGAATCGGTCGTTCGTCCATCGTTATTCGTCAATCGAACTGAAATGAATGACGAATCACCGAACGACCGAACTGCAATGGACGATTCTGACACCAACAAGACATGGGGCTTTTCTTTTTTGTTTAAAATCTTTCCCAATCAGTCAAACCCATTCGTGGGTTTTACATACGAGCGCGGGATTTATCCCCGCGAAAGGAAGTTGAATTGTAGTATCCTCTTTTAGAGTACCGGAAATCAAAGACATGGTATTTTATAGGTCTTTCTCTAATAAACCTATCGCCTTACTTAGTAGTGATTTTCAGCTACAGCAAGCAAGAATACCATGTCTATCCCGTGCTTATTACTCTCTTTCGGCCGGAACAAGAAGAATTGGAATTTTACTCTGACGGGTCACCTGATTACTCACCCCGCCGATAAAAAATCTCTCCACAAATCCTTTACCCTGGCTACCCATAATCATCATGGTCGCATTGTTATCTTCAGCTGCCGAGACAATCTCCTTAGCGGGAGTTCCAAATGTTATGTAGATCTGAGCATTTTCCCGGGTATTATCAGACAGTTGATCTCGCATTTGATCCAGGATCTGTTCTGTCTGCTTAGTCAGTTCTTCCCTGCTGGCCGGATCTTTCAGTGCAATGGCATGATGCCCCTGGACGTGAACCAAAGAGAGTTTTTTGATCAATCCCTCTTTATCCAGGTTTTTAATAACCTCAAAGGAACGGTAGGCATTTTCAGAAAAATCGGTTGGATGAAGTACATGATTCAGAGATTTCTCATGAGCCTGACCAAGAACCAGCTTCCGGTTCTCAACATCATCATCGTACCACTCCACTTCCATGTTGATCAGATATACCGGCAGTTCTGAGCGATGCAGCACTTCCGTTGCTGTACTTCCCATCAGCATCTCCTGAACTTTACTGTGTCCGCGATTACCTATTACTACAAAATCTGCATCTCTCTCTTTTGCCGATTCCAGTATTTCCGTTGGCGGATAAAAATGCACTCCACTTCGAATATCAATTTCAACCGTAAGATCTTCAGCTTCAAGCTGTTTTTTATACTTTTCGAGTGCCTCACGATGTTCCTCAGTATTAACTTCAGTTCGCTTGGTGCTGTATGGGATAGGAACAACGTTCACCAGCGTCACCTTTTTCATTCCAAATTTTTTCAAGTGAGGAATACAGCTCACAACCAAATCACTGGCTTCTGAAAGGTCGAGTGCTACAACGGCATGTTTAAATAGTATTGACATATAATCTCCTCTTTATTTAAAACTAAACTCTTACTCTGTTTTGATTCTATTTTAAGTTAATTAAAACCATCTGCTTTTGTTATAGGGATTTCCATGATCTTTTTTCTCATCATGGATCACCAGTTGTAGGTCCAGTGAGCCTCAGCTTTTACAGCCAGTTTCCCTTCCGGCCCGTGTATGCGTAATGCAGTTTTGGTATTATCTATACTTTTTCCGCAGATCGTAATCTGTTCACCCAGATAAACCGGACCCACATTTTCGTACTTAATTTCAGAAATAACTTTCCCATCCGTTTTAGATGTAAATGCATCGATCATCATAAGAACCAAGAATGGAGCATGAACCAGAACATTTGGATACCCTTCCATCTCACGCGCATAATCCTGATCGTAGTGAACTCTGTGACTGTTAAAAGTCAGTGCGGAATAGCGGAATAGCTGAATTGAACTGGGTTTTGTAGATTTACGCCACTCCGGGTCAATATCCAGTGGTTGCGTGCGAATGGGGTGCGCTCCTTTTTCGCTCTCTTCTCTGTACACAATGATCTGCTCCTCATCAATAGCCACGGCACCGCTTGCGCTGATCTGATGACGAACCGTAACAAAACAGAGTTTTCCGGACTTCCCTTCCTTCTCTTCAATCTTAGTGATCGTCGATTTTTTATCTGCCGGAACACCGGTCTTCAGAGGTTTTTTGAATTTCAGTGTTCCTCCTGCCCACATTCTTTGGGGCAGTTCAATCGGTGGAAGAAAATCACTGTTTCGCTCATGACCGTTAATTCCCAGGTCTGCCTGTGGAATTGGCGGATTAAAATAAACCCAATGCCCACATGGTGAAATGACCGAACCGTCACTTACCGCATCAGGATTACCATTCATCAACGCCTCAAACTTTTGAAGCTGCTCCAGTGCCATCGAATCTGATATATCTAATGTGTTTCCAATCCAGTTATTAAAATCCATCAGCGAAACTCCTTTTTAATTTTATCATCGTGTTCTCCCAGTGCAGGGATTGCGCCATAATACGTTTCAAATCCTTCAAAACGAGCCGGCTTGTCTGCCATTTCAATCATTTCTCCATTCATCTTCACTTTGGTTAATCGCAATTGCGGATGTTCTGAAAACTGTTTTAGAGTATTCAGGTTCGCAAAAGCAATTTGATGTTTTTTCAGAAGCTTGACCGTTTTTTCGTGGCTGAGCTGTCCGATCTGTTCCTCAATAAGCCTATACAAAGTACCAACGTTTTTTACTCTGGCAGAGTTGCTCCTAAACCGATGATCCCTATAATCAATCGCGGAGTTGAGAACACCCTGACAAAACCGTTTCCATTCCCGCTCATTCTGAATACCGATCATCACTTCCCGGTCATCGGATGTTTTGAACGGTCCGTAGGGAGCAATTTCTGCATGATGCACTCCCTTTCGCTCAGGAGTTCTTCCGGCATATTTTTGATGAAACCAAGGCACCATCATCCAGTCAGCCAGCGAGTCGAACATGGAAAGTTTAATCGCAACGCCTTCACCGGTTTGCCCTCTCTGTATCAACGCTTCCAGAATTGCCGAATAGGCGTACATACCCGTACTGATATCGGCAATGGATATCCCAACTTTTGCGCGCATTTCGCCGTCGCCGGTCACATCAATCAAACCCGATTCGGCCTGAACAAGGTTGTCATACGCCTTCATCTCGGCATATTCCCCATCCTCACCGTAACCGCTAATATCACAGGTAATAAGTTTCGGATATTTTTTCCGGAGCGATTCACTTCCAAATCCGAGTCTCTTCATCGCTCCGGGCTTCAGATTTTGAATCAGTACATCTGCTTGTTTAACTATATTTGAAAACAGCTCCTTCCCTTCATCTGATTTCAGGTTTATCCGTACCGACTCCTTACCGCGATTTACCCACGCAAAATAGGTGCTTTCTCCTCTAACAGATGTGTCATAGTCTCTGGCAAAGTCGCCCGACTCGCGTTCGACTTTAATCACACGCGCGCCGGCATCGGCCAGCCGACAGCTGGCGAGCGGAGCCGAAAGCGCCTGTTCTATACTTACTACATTTACACCTTTGAGGGGCTCAAACTTCATCTTCACGGATCTGTTATGGTTCAAATTATCGTTAGAATTTTCATCAACAATCATAAAATACATTGATGTTCATCCTCTGTAAGCAAGTAATCAACATGTTCAATTTATCTCTGCTCCGCAACCACTTTCATTCCAAAAAGGGAATCAAAAGTACGTATCTACACTTTTCGCATCATGCCTTTATAATTATATTTTAATTAAAAGATTTATGGTAAGAGAATAAATATTCATTGAATATTTACTTATGAAAAGGTATAACCTGCTGCTTACATGTACTATTCTATTACTGTTGATGATGTTTGCCATCAAAGTTCAACCGTTGGAAGCACAGAGACTAATTGAGCGAAACCAGATTCTTAATCCGCTGGAAAACCCTTCCGTAAATATTGAAGAGGGGCAAAAGAAGTGGTTCAGCCAGGTTGGCGGCTGGGGTTCTTTCGGAAACTATGCCTTTTCGCGAGATGAAAACCACTTTTGGTACCAGGAACTCGGAGCCTATTTTGAGCTCTACAGAAGTGGAAACTCGAAAAGTGTTGCCATTACATCCCAGATAGAGTTCATAGCTAATGACGATAACGACATCAATTTCAGTCCGCGGGCAATTTTTTGGGAAGAGGGAATTCTATTCACATCCCGACAAAACGGTTTCTTTTTGCAAGCCGGTTACTATCATCGATGCAAGCACGACATTGACAACCTGAACCTGGGTGAAGAGCGTGCGACAGTTTTTGGAAGCGCGATGGGAAAAGTTATAATCCCTGTTTCTATCTCCAGCCCACAGGATGCACTCTTTTCTCTCAGGCTAGACTACTACACCATAACCTGGGAGAGAAGAATTCCGCGTGAAAATTTAGAGTTTGAGCCGAATATTGAAGATTTGAGCGCATCCCTGACAACAAACATAGATTGGCGCATCCGGCTGGGTGATGAAAATTTTATTACTCTTGGCGGATACGCTATGATGTCGCTATATAACGCTGATTTAAGAAACAGCGGTAAAATCTTTCTCAACCTAGGTACTGACAGAGGCTTTGGCGATGTGCAGTTCGGGTTGCACCTCGAACAGCTGGCAGACAGTGGTATCCCTGCACGCCCCAGATCTACCACTATTGCCGGTTTTGGAGTTCGAATTAACACCTCCGGAAGCATCCGGTAATCATATACCGGATTTGCTCTTACTATTTATTAAAGACCGGTTCAATTTTAAAGGTTATTGGTCCTGTTTCGGACTTTCTCCCTGGCCGCTTCCATCCATTCCCTGCGCCTGTGACGGATCCACAAACTGCAATTGGTTGCTGAGTGAAGTTTGGAGCTCTTCCACATCATCCTCGCTGAGTACTTCTGATATCTCTTTCACTCCCACTTTTTGCAGCAAATTATATATCATCCGATTGAAGAGCATCTGATGAGCTGCTGATGAGAGCTGCATTAACTGCTCCTGAGGTACCTGAGCCCCACTCAATTTGATCTTATTAAAGATCGGCTCGAGCAGTTTTTCAATTTTTTTATTGAGCTGTTTTTCGAGCTCTTTAGCGTCTTTATTCTCTTTACTTGTGACTTCCTTTCCTGACGGATCTACAATTTTCATAAAATGATTTGGTTCAGTTTATATTCTGTTTCTTATTACAACACAAAGGATAAGCATATCAATCCAAAATGGCGATTTTGATTCCATGCGTGATCAACCCTCCAAGGGTTCAGAACACTTGGAGGGTTTTTGACTTCGAAATAGGTAAAAATTGTAAAAAATGTGCTTCCAACGCGATTCTTTATGATATTGTGAATCGAAATCCAAAAACCAATACGTTGACTATATGAAATACCTGATACAAATTACTACATCTCTCCTTGTATTGCTGATGGCCGGATTCCTTACACAGGACCTTCACGCTCAGCAGGAAGCAAATTTTGAACTCGCCGAGCGCTTCACCGCCGACAACATGCGCAATATGACCGGCTCCACATTCCTACGCGCAAACTGGCTGGAAGACAAAGACCAATTCTGGTACGAATGGGAAGACAGCGATGGAAAACGCTGGATGTTTGTGGATGCATCCCGCCAAAATATCCGCCCTCTTTTTGACCGTGAAAATATGTCCGCTCAACTTTCTGAAGAGTTCAATCGCGGGTTTAACGCTAAAAACCTCGACCTGAAAGGGTTTGATTACGATACCGACCGCGAGCTTTTCACGTTTCATGTAGACAGTATTGAGTTTAAATATCACATCGACCGAGACTTTCTCGAAAAAGGTGACTCGCTGAAAGCTGAAGAGCGCGAACGATGGGCTACTTACTCTCCCGATAGTACCTACATCGCTTTTGCAAGAGAACACGATCTCTATTTAATGAGAACCGATGACCCCGACAGTACGGAAATTCGCCTTACAGAAGATGGTGAGCGCTGGTACAGTTTTCAGTCTGATCACGGAGACACCACTACTACAGAACGGCTCAGAGCTCGAGTAAACTGGTTCGAAGATTCAAAAAAACTCTACGTAAAACGACAGGATTGGCGCGAAGTTGATGAACTCTGGGTGATTAACAATGTAGCCAGCCGGCCGGAGCTGCAAACCTACAAATACAACATGCCCGGTGATGAAAATCACTATCAGGATGAAATACTTGTCTTCGACATAGAGTCAAAGGAGCACGTTCGTCTTGATACAGACAAATGGCCCGATCAATCGCTTGGAGGTGTTTATTTCAGCAATGGTGGAATCTACACGACAGACACATCATCAGACCATATGTACATTCTGCGCCGGAACCGAACCTGGGATGAAGTTGACGTTGTAAAAGCAAATACCAGCACAGGTGAAACTCAGGTTCTCTGGAGTGAAAAGAGCGAACCTTACTTCAACGTAATGAACTCTTTTCTCGGCATTATCAACGATGGTGAAGAGTATATCTGGTTGAGCGAACGTACCGGCTGGGGGCAGCTCTACCGATATGATAGCGAGGGAAATCTGAAAAACCGAATTACCAGCGGTCACTTTATGGTAACCGATGTAGCTGCTATTGACACGACCGGTCAAACCGTTTACTTCGAAGGCTTCGGAAAAGAGGAAGGACGTAATCCAAATCATGCACACTACTATAAAGTCAATTTTGATGGTTCCGGTCAACAGTTAATGACTCAGGAAAATGCAAACCACAGTTTCAGCATTAGCGACAGTCGATCGTACTTTGTACACAATGCATCGCGCCCGGACATGCCCACAAAGTCTGTCCTCAGAGACAATCGCGGCAGGGAAGTTCTGCAACTTGAAGAGGTAGACCTGACCCGTTTAAATGAAGCCGGGTTTAATATGCCTGAGCAGTTTTCCGTAAAAGCGAAAGATGGACACACCGATCTTTACGGCGTGATGTGGAAACCGGCCGATTTCGATCCGGATAAAAAATATCCGATTATTTCTTACGTCTACCCGGGTCCTCAGGTAGAGCCCTTCCCGCGAAGTTTTTCTGTTACCGGAACAGCTGCCCGTGCACATTCACTGGCTCAGGTTGGATTTGTTGTTGTAGCAATGGGGAACCGTGGCGGAAGCCCGCTTCGTGAAAAATGGTACCACAACTACGGATATGGAAATCTCCGGGACTACGCACTGGAAGACAACCGCTATGGTATTGAGCAACTTGCAGGACGACACTCCTATATCGACCTCGATAAAGTGGGAATTTATGGTCATTCCGGTGGTGGATTTATGAGTACTGCTGCACTGCTGTCATATCCTGATTTCTACAAAGTTGCCGTCTCTTCAGCCGGTAACCACGATAATAATATCTACAACATCTGGTGGAGTGAATTTCACCATGGCGTTGAGGCGAAAACCGATTCTGTTACCGTAGAAAATGATAATGGTGAAGAGGTAAAAGAGGAACGCACTACATTCTCTTCCCGAATTCCATCAAATGCTGAACTGGCCGGTAACCTTCAGGGACGACTGCTGTTGGTTCATGGTGCAATGGATAACAACGTACACCCGGCTCATTCCTACCGTGTAGCTGAAGAGCTGTTGAAAGCCGGTAAGCGGTTTGATATGATGATCTTCCCGGAGGCTCGTCACGGTTTCGGGCGATACACAGCCTATTTTGAACGGATGCTTTGGGACTATTTTGCTGAACATCTTCTCGGGTACTATCCTGAAGATGTAGATTATAACCTGCCTGATTAATTCCTTCGAAAAAACGCCTCAAAATAGTTACTTGAGGCGTTTTTTATTTCCAAAGCTTTCTGTTTATTTATCAGACCAATCTAACATCAAACGATCATATCCCTATGAAAGTAAAATTACTAACTCTGTTTACCCTTTTAATGGTTTACATCAGTTCGTGTGCACCAACAGAACAGATGCAACAAGACCAAACTATGACTGCAGATGCAGAAGCACCTTCTGTAACCGTTGAAGACTATCAGCGTGCTGAACAGATGCTTAGCTGGAATGTATCCAATAAAGTTACTCGCCAAAATGTTTCACCACAGTGGATTAGCAACTCCAGCTTTTGGTACCAGGTAACAACCGAAAATGGAAGTGAATTTGTACTGGTAGACACTCAGGCTCAATCACGCCAGCTCGCTTTTGATCACGGCAGGCTTGCCACTGCACTGTCCAATTTTTCAGGGCAGCCCGTTGATGAATACAACCTCCCGTTGAGAGATCTTTCATTCAGTGAAGATCTGAATAGAATACATTTCACATACAGCGACTCTCAGCTGGAGTGCAATCTTGGAATTTACAACTGTACCGAAACCGGCAGTGCTACTGAATCCGTTTCAAATTCAGTTACATCACCGGATGGTAATATGGCTGTATACATAAAGGATTACAATTTATGGGTGAAAAATCTGGAGACCGGTGAGGACATTCAACTCACAACAGAAGGCGTTGAATACCACGGCTTTGGAATCAACAACCAGGGATGGAACCGGTCTGACAGGCCTATTGTAAAATGGTCGCCCGATTCTAAGAAAATTTCAACTTTCCGTCTGGACGAAAGAGGCGTTGGAAAAATGACTTTATGGCGCACTGAAGTTGGCAGACCGGTTGCCGATATCTGGCCGTATGCGCTCCCGGGTGATGAAGTGGTCCCCATGCTTGAGCGAGTTGTTATAGATGTAGAAAACCAATCAAAAACCTGGCTGGATGTTGAACCTTCACATCAGCGAACTTCAAACTGCTGTGGTTTAAACCGCGGTTTGGATTGGGCCGATAATGAGTGGAGCGACAACTCAGAAAAACTCGCTTTTGTAAGTACCTCCCGCGATTATAAAGAGGTGACTCTCTACCTTGCCAATCCGGAAAACGGCGACGTTGAACAGGTTTATCACGAACGCGATGAGATCTTTTTTGAATCGAACCTCACTTCTCGCGGTGTGCCCAACTGGAGAGTGCTTCACGACTCCAATGAGTTTATCTGGTTCACGCGGAAAAGTAACTGGGGTCATCTCTACCTGCACGACCTTTCCACCGGTGATCTAAAGAACCAAATCACAGACGGTGATTGGAATGTGATTGATATAGTAAGAGTAGACGAGGAGGATCGGACAATATGGTTCACCGCCATGGGTACAATTGAAGGAGTTGATCCATATTACCAGCATCTCTACAGAATCAATTTTGACGGTACCGGTATGACGCTCCTTACACCCGAGCCACTCGACCATTCAGTAAATCTGAGTCCGGATGGAAAATATATCGTATCAACCCATTCAGATTTTCAAAACCCTCAGGTAACCGTTGTCCGAGACTTCGATGGTAATACCTTAATGGAGATTGAAGCTGCTGATGCATCAGAACTCTTTAATACCGGCTGGAAAGCACCCGAACCGTTCACCGCTAAAGCGCGAGACGGTGAAACGGATATATACGGCATCATGATTTTGCCTTCAAATTTTGATGAAAACAAGGCCTACCCGATCGTCAACTATATCTATCCGGGGCCTCAGGTAGGCAGTATTGGTAACCGAAGCTTTTCGTCCGTTCGAAGAGGTCAGGCTCACGCACTTGCTGAACTCGGATTTGTTGTAGTCCAAATAGACGGCTTTGGATCTCCTTTACGATCCCGGGATTTCCACACCTACTACTACGGCGATATGAGTGATAACGGACTGCCGGATCAGATTGCCGCAATGGAGCAACTCGCTGATCAATACAACTTCATCGATCTGGAACGTGCCGGAATTTACGGTCACTCCGGAGGCGGTTTTGCCACGGCCTCAGCGCTCTTCCAATATCCTGATTTCTTCAAAGTTGGAGTATCTGGCGCCGGCAACCACGACAACAGAGGTTACACCTACTATTGGGGTGAAAAATTCCAGGGATTGCTCGAAGAGACTG
Organism: uncultured Rhodohalobacter sp.; assembly: GCA_964535495.1. GTDB lineage: Bacteria > Bacteroidota > Rhodothermia > Balneolales > Balneolaceae > Rhodohalobacter. Next base: position 6,192 of record CAZHUP010000022.1, on the reverse strand, counting down.
AAGATGGCGACACCTATACCAATCAGGCCAATCATCTGCAGGCTAAAAACCTGGAAGGTAAGCTCATGATCTCTTACGGTACGATGGACACCAACGTGCACCCAAGCATGACACTCCTGGTTGTTGATGAACTGATTAAACATAACAAGGATTTTGATCTGGTTGTTATGCCCAACCGAGGACACGGCTACGGAAGTGAACCGTACCATATTCGCAGATCATGGGATTTCTTTGTGAAGCACCTCATGGGGGCAACCCATCCGGAAGCCTATCAAATTAATCGATAGAGCACGTTTTATTATCAAGTTTTGAAATAAAAACGCCCCGACTGTTTTAGCAGTCGGGGCGTTTTTCGTTGATCTAAGGTCGCCAAATAACTACTCCATATTTCCATATGTATAATCTGCCGTCTCTCCTTTGCTCAGCGTACCGGATGTATATATAACATCCACTTCCTTAAACTCGGGCCACCCGTCATCATCTTTGTATGAGATTCCACTTATAATTTCAAAGTGACCACTTCCTCCTGTAACATCAAAACCCACATAAACACCAATGGCTATTTTTTCCGGTGAGGATGTATCAAACATCATTTCAGCACCCTTGTTCACCTCCATGTAGCTGAAATAACCAGCATCCTCTTCACACTCATCCTCATAGCAGAAAAATGTAACTGTACTTCCTCCGGTTTCAATCTCCAGTTTACTGTCTCCGGTATTCACAATACGAACTGCCAGTCCGTTTGCTTCCTCTTCAATCAGTTCTTCCTCTTCATTTGCAGAGGTGCTGTCGCTGCACGCCATTACCGTCATCACAGCGATTGTAATTAAGAATAGTAGTTTAATTGACTTCATACGTTGTTATCTATGCTAATTGTTATGATTTTTAATTACTTAGATAAGCGCACGCTAAAGCCGATAACTGTCAACAGTTTCAAATTAATATCAACCAAGAAGATCTACTTAAACGATAAGTTTAATCAGTTTAAGCAAAACCGCAATGTTTGCAATAGCTAGATCAATAATTATTTAAGCTTATAAAACAATTTTATCAAAGCAGAAGAAGACACATTCTGCCCCGGTTTTTATTGAAGCTAACCTTTATGGTTTTATCAAATTTTCTTTGATTTTACCCGCTACAAAACTACATTTAGGTATTAATTAAGTATTGTCATTCCTTTAGAGACTTTTTCTTATTCAAGAGAGATGAAGTTGTATCCTGCGAGGAGCGAAAGTTATTTGCTTATAACAACAAACCTGGAGTTTGGATTGTAATCAGCTGATTCATTTTAATCAGCTAATTCTGAATTTCTTGTTTAAAGCCCGGGGTTTCACAATGTATGTGTCATAAATTCACTTCATTCTTAATCTTTCTTTTTGCCGTCAATGGAACACTCTTCAGCCAGACTGAACAGGAGAGCTACAACACACACCAATTTGAAAACAATCAAGGCCTTGAATTCATCTCAGAACAGTGGACTACGAACAATGGTCTGCCGATCAATCATGTAAATCAGATTTATCAAACCCCGGATGGATATATCTGGCTGGCCACTTTCACCGGGCTGGTACGCTTCGATGGTGTGACATTCAAAGAGTTCAACTCGGGCAATACACCGGCACTGCCATCCAATCGAATCACCGCTATACAACCCGGCGTCGGTAATACTTTCTGGATCAACACCGAACAGGGACATCTTATTCTTTACGAAGACGGAGATTTCATTTCATTTGATAAAAGCTTATCACAGAACTTAGTACTTGGCACAACTAACAACAGAACATTTACAAAAATTGATGGCCATCAAACATGGATTGGCACCAGTAATGGATTATTCATATTTCGAGACCACGAAATAGTCCCCTTTAAGCCCGAAATTTTTAAAGACAAGGCTATTACAGCTATACACAAGAGCCGAGATGGCCTTATCCGCATTCACGACTTGGATGGATATTTATGGACCATTGATTCCAACCATGAGATCGTAGGTTCCATAAAAACTATCGGCATTTCAGGTGCCAGCCACATTATTGATGATCGGCAAGGTGCGATTTGGATTACACGAAATGAGATCGCAAGAATTGACAAAGATGGCTACCGGACCATCAACACTCCCGCTCACTACAAAAAGGATTGGGATCAACTCCATCCTTATTTCCTCAGTTTTAAAGAGAATCCGGATGGAACAATCATGGTCATGAGCCTCAACGGTTTGATGAAAATTGAGAATGACGCCCTGACTCCTATAGATTTTATTGACTATCAGAGCTACGGCTCGCTACCAGAATTTCTGGGAAACTCCTTCACTACTTGTCCCGATTCTTCAGTTTGGGCAATCGTTGAGAACCGAATTTATAGAAACGGAGAGTTCGTATTCCGGGCCGGCGCTAATGGGAAAACCATCTATTGTGACCGGGAAGAAAACCTCTGGATATCGACAAGAAGAAACGGGTTATTCCGTTACCGAAAATCGATATTTCAAAACATAACATTCGATCATACCGACAATATTTTCTACGGTGTGTTTTCCGACTCTTACAACACATTGTGGGCCGGTGGCTTCTTTTCTGATCTCACTCAAGTGGACACTAATGGAGCAGTAATAAATGTCGTTAATCGGAAAAATGAGGGTACTACAGCAACATTTTTTGAGTCTTCTGACGGAAAATTTTGGAACGGATACCACTATTGCAGACCCGAAAACCGAACGGATTCCGGTGCCTGCCTGAAGTTTGAGCGAGTGGATCAACTTTATGGAAAAAACGTTTTTACCCTGCTCGAAGACAGTAAAGAAAGAATGTGGTTTGGCACAAACGAGGGTTTGTACAGGTTAGAAAACGGAGAAGTAAAAACCATCCCTGCGTTTTATCAAAATGTATACCACCTTGTTCGTTACCTGATAGAGACGGAAGACGGTACGATCTGGATGGCTACAAATGGCAACGGTGTGCTTCAACTCAAAGATGACCATATCGAAGCCATAACAAACGAAAACGGTTTGTCAAGCAATAACATCAGGGCATTGTATGAAGATCATCTGGGATATATCTGGATAGCATCAGAAGATCGCGGATTGAATCGGCTTAATCCGGCAACCGGAGAAATCAAAGTCATTCGCAAAGCCGATGGATTATTTGATGATGGATTGCATAAAATGATACCCGATAATCACGGACGGATGTGGATGAGCACAAACCGGGGCATTTTTTGGATTCCTATTCAGCAACTTCACGATTTTTCTAATGGGAAAAGAACTTATGTTCAATCAGTTTCTTACAATGAACGCGACGGTATGCGAAACCGCGAAGCAAATGGCGGGTTCCAAAACACCGGTTATAAATCTCAAGATGGACGGCTCTATTTTACAACACAGGAAGGTATTATTCTGATAGATCCCGATCGGATCGATTTAAACTATCCGATACCCGATATAATTATTGAGGAGATCAACAGTAACGATGAAACCAAGTTTATCACGTCCGGACTTACTTCTTTAAGAAACAATCAGCGGAGTTTTTCAGTAATCTATAATGCCCCTTTTTTCTCAGCTCCTGAACGACTGCGATTTCGATACATGCTGGAGGGATTCGATCAAAACTGGATCGAGGCCGGCAGCCGAAGAGAGGCGATCTATACAAATATTCCGGCAGGAGAATATCAGTTCTTAGTAAAGGTTGATCTCGGCGATAATCAAAACAGTTCGGTTGCGGCTTCACACGCTGTTGTCATCTCTCCCTATTTCTATGAAACTTCGTGGTTCCCAGTTCTGATCATACTGGCATTTGGGCTACTCATTGCCGGCGGCTATCAACTAAGATTGCGGCATTTAATTAAAAGAGAAGCAATACTTGGCAAACTTGTTGAACGCCGCACAGAGGATCTCAGATCAGAAAAAATCAAAACAGAGCAGCAGGCTGAACAGTTGAAATTATTAGCAAATGAAAAAAACCGTTTTTTTGCTAATATCAGCCATGAATTCAGAACGCCATTAACTTTAACCATAGGGCCACTTACCGATTTACGAGTTGGTAAGTATGGAGCTTTACCACCCATTGCTAAACAGCAAATTGAGCTGAGTTTACGCAATGCGCGAAGATTGCTTCGACTGGTTGGGCAGTTAATGGATTTAGCCCGGCTTGAAGACAAAAAATTTGAACTCAACCCGCAAACCGGCAACATTTGCCGATATCTAAAAACTCTCTCGGAGCCTTTTGAAGCGGCAGCCATTCAAAAGCAGATCGACTACAGGGTAATCATCCCCGAAAACCCGGTATATGTACAGTTTGACCCTGGCCATTTCGACAAAATTGTAGCCAACCTTCTTTCGAACGCATTCAAGTTTACACCCGAAAAAGGCACAATTACGCTTCAGATTACTTCTCTGTCAGACCATGCATTAATCAGTGTTACAGATACCGGATCAGGAATAGAGCCTCAGCACATACCTCACCTGTTCGACAGATTTTATCAAATACAGAAGTCGGAAATGCAGCCCGGAAGCGGTATCGGCTTATGCCTGGCAAAAGAGCTTTTAGAACTTCACGGAGGAGAGATTCAGGTTGAAAGTGAAGTTGGTCGGGGAAGCAAATTTACGGTATTGGTGCCACTGGCTGTACCGGTACATAACAGTGAAACAGCCGGATCATCAAAAGATATCTTTTCAGATTCTCTGGAAAACCAGGCGATATTGGATAGTGCTGAACAAGTTGTGAATAATGAGCTGGATGACCTAGACGAAAGTCGTAATATATTGAAGACAATTTTGATTGTAGATGACCACTCCGATATCCGTGCCTATTTAAAACGTCACCTTGAAGAGTCGTATAACATTCTTGAAGCCTCTTCCGGGAATGAAGCCATTGGGATTCTGAATCAACATCTGCCCGACCTGGTAATATCTGATATAATGATGTCTAATGGTGACGGATTCTCACTTTTGTCTCAAATCCGATCTGAACCGGAAATAAATTTTCTTCCCGTGATTCTTCTAACCGCACGAGCGGAAGCAGAAGATAAGTTGTCGGGGCTTCATATCGGAGCCAATGATTATATCACCAAACCATTTGATATACGGGAAGTTCTTGCCAGATTGAAGAATATTTTTGACCAGCAAAAACGTTTGGTTCATCAATTTAAAAAGAACCCGCCTGCAAATGGATCCAAAATCCATCACGATACCGTTTCTGCAGAATCATCCGACCAACAGTTCCTAAACGCTGTAAAAGCTGTTATTCAGGAAGAACTGTCTGATGAAAACTTTTCAGTTAAAGAGCTCTCTGAAAAAGTAAACCAAAGCCGTTCAAATCTTCACAGGCGTCTTACAAAGCTCACCGGAGAAACACCCAGTGCACTCATTCGCCGAATACGACTGGAATTGGGTGCACAGCTTCTGGCACAAAATGCCGGAACCGTTAGTGAAATTGCCTACTCTACAGGGTTTAAAAATGTAGCACACTTTTCGCGCGTGTTTAAGGAGCACTATTCCCAGACGCCCACAGAATTTGCCCAATCAAAAGAGTTAAAGGAGCTTTAGCCTTTTCCTGTTTTGCAAGCTCCTTTATATAGAAATATTAAGGCTAATAGCCGGTTATTTTCTGAATTGGACATTATGCCAACACTTTGCGACATCAGGATAACATAACATCCCTCTATACCCCTACATTCTCGATAACAACTTCTGCCACTAATAGAATGAGTGGCTTCAACAAATAGGGATAAGTTATGTATACAATAAATAAAATCAGGAAATCACCAAGTTTCGACAGTTGGCCGAACACTTTCAGATTCATCATAATTATTGCACTTGGGGTCTTTATCCAATCCTGTAGTGATATGAGTAGTTCTGTCGCTGAACTGAATCAAAAGAATACAGACATTTCAACTGTACAAGCGGACAATACTCTCTTCATGGGGGGCACTTCGGACCCAGTGGTCATAAACGGATACACCGTTACCTTTACCGGAAAAAGCAGCTATACCGATTCAGAAGGTGAAATTTACTCAACATTTTCATACAACGTAGCCGGAGACGGTGTAACAGCGGCAAGCAACAACTTTTCTATGGAAGTGCCAACTTGTGCCGGCTCCCCCATTTCCTACACTCCACTTCAATCTTCCAAAGTTAGTAGTAATTCCATTACCTGGGAAGCGTCTCTTTCGTCATCATCCAACAGAGATTATACCATTACTTAT
>CAZHUP010000021.1:0-23702 GCA_964535495.1 uncultured Rhodohalobacter sp. | reverse complement strand
GAATTCCCTAAAGAACTAATTAAATCCATGACGATATAAGGTTAATTAAAGTTTAAGTAAGCTGACTTTTTTCAGACTTACTCCGAGTTAACACACCGTCATTTAAGAAAGTTCATCAGAAAAAAACTTTCCAATTCTCTATTTCCATCGGATTGGGTCCAGTCTATAAAAATTTTGCAGCAGGGTATATAGCTTTTTATTCTCCTGAAGTAGTTTTTCAGGACGTTCAAAAAAGAGTTCTGTTGCAACCGAGAAAAATTCTGCCGGACTCTCTCCGCCATACCTGTCCAGAAATGAGTGCTTACCGGTAAACCTCAAATTCTGATACGCTTTTGCAATAATTTTTGTCCACTCATCATCGCGGATTGTATCTCCATTTTGGTCTATACCGGCTGTTAATCCATATCGATCATCCAAAAAATGGGAAAATTCATGGTAGATAAGATTTTGCCCGCTCCTTCGCTCCTCTCCATAGAGCTGAGTTTGAATATCACGCCAGGATAGCACAATCACACCGGCCTGCCAATACTCCCCTTTCCTGTTTTCAAAGCCCTCTTCAATAAATCCACCCTCCGTTACGTGACTAACCGGGGCAACATAATCATCGGGATAGATCAGAATCGACTGCAGATCTCCGTAATAGTCAGCTTTTTCCTCCAGTATCAGAATTGATGCATAGGCTGCAACTACCACTTTCATCTCTTCCGTCAATTTCAAGCCGCCACAACCCTCAAAATATTTTTCATGAAGAAGTACTTTAATCCGGTTGCGAAGAACATCTTTATAGCCTGATGGCAATCGATTATAGACTGGTACTTTTTGGCGAAGTACTCTCTCCTTATTTTCCGTCAAAGGACGCTTTGTAACCCATTTTCTAATGAAGAATTGTATCAAGTAAATATTGGTTTATGAATTGTTAGTCAATAGGATACCACAACAGAACCTATTTATAAATCGTGCACTCATTTTAATAATTTGATTGGAGAGTGAAGGTCAAATCTCCTACATTTAGGTAAAATATGGATGGGATGAAAAAGATCACAAAAACATATCAAGTTATCAGCTACAGTTTAATAGCCGAAGATATTGTTACCAGCCCACACGCTTACCCGTCTGTATAATTCAGAACTCTCTCCTTAACTGCTGTCTCTTCTCGAGGCAGAATATTCTACCAATTTAACATTCAAATCAAAATCTGATTACAAATCATGAGTAACGAGAAAAAAAGATCATGGGCAGAGCCCTATAAAATTAAGATGGTTGAACCGGTGAAAATGACGACTCAGGAAGAGCGTCAAAAAGCGATTGAAGAGGCCGGATACAATACGTTTTTGTTAAGATCGAATGATGTTTATATCGATTTGCTTACCGACAGCGGAACATCCGCAATGAGTGACCGGCAATGGGCCGGAATGATGCTCGGTGATGAAGCCTATGCAGGAAGTCGGAATTTCTATCATCTCGAGGATTCCGTTCGTGAGTATTACGGCTATAAACACCTTGTTCCTACTCATCAGGGACGCGCTGCAGAACATATCATTTCCCAGTTAATGATTAAAGAGGGAGATTTTATTCCGGGCAATATGTACTTCACAACCACTAAACTGCATCAGGAGCTTGCAGGCGGTACATTTGTAGATGTGATAATTGATGAAGCACACGATCCGTTAAATGAGCATCCTTTTAAGGCTGATATCGACCTTAACAAGCTAGAGGACCTGATCGAAGAGAAAGGGGCAGACAAAATTCCTTATGTCTCTATTGCAACAACGGTAAACATGGCCGGCGGGCAACCCATATCACTCGGGAACCTAAAGGAAGTTCGAAAACTGACACAAAAATATGACATCCCGATAGTTCACGATATGACTCGTGTGGCTGAAAACGCCTACTTCATCCAGCAGCGTGAACCGGGTTACGAGAACAAATCAATTAAGGAGATTGTATTGGAGATCTGCTCTCTCACCGATGCAGCTACGATGAGCTCGAAGAAGGATGCACTTGTAAATATTGGCGGATTTCTTGCCGTAAATGATGATGAGTTGTTCGACAAAGCTCGCAACATGGTTGTAATTTATGAAGGATTGCACACCTACGGTGGAATGGCCGGTCGCGATATGGAAGCATTGGCAATCGGTATCTCCGAGTCGGTAGATTACGATCACATCCGGGCACGGGTGGGACAAGTTCAATATTTAGGCGAGAAACTGATAGAGATGGGTGTACCAATCGTAAAACCGATTGGCAGCCACGGTATTTTTCTAGATGCAAAAAGGATTCTACCACACTTGAATCAGGATCAGCTTCCTGCACAATCGCTGGCTGCAGCTCTCTACCTCGATTCGGGAGTGCGTGCGATGGAGCGAGGAGTGGTTTCATCCGGCCGGAATCCGGAAACCGGAGAGCACAACTACCCGAAACTTGAATTAGTTCGCCTGACAATTCCGCGCCGGGTTTACACGCAAGCTCACATGGATGTTGTAGCTGAATCGGTTGAGGCAGTTTATCAAAATGCGAAGGAGATCAAAGGTCTCAAGTTTGTTTATGAGCCGGAATATCTGCGATTCTTTCAGTCCAGATTTGAGGTTCTATAAATCGCTGTTCCTCATAAACCTCCAAGGTTTCGGAACCTTGGAGGTTTTTTATTTCCACATTCCAAATTTTAAAACATGTTCCGTGCCTAAGGCACATTGACCTCGAGAAGAGATGAATAAAGCGAGATCGATCTAAATCTTTACGAAATTCAGCTATTATAAATGGCCAAATTTGAACTTTAAGACCTCTCCACACTCAATAATCCCTCACCTTCAAGAAATTCGAGTGTTTCTACGGCATGTCGCATATGTGGAATCACAATACTGCCACCAATTACCAATGCTACATTCAGAGCATCCACAATTTCATCTTTTGTAAAACCACTCTTGGCACACTGCTCCAGGTGGTAGTCTATGCAGTCGTTGCAGCGAAGCACGGCAGACGCAACCAATCCAAGCAACTCCTTTGTTTCACCGGGTAGCGCTCCATCCCGGTACGTGTTACTGTCAAGATTAAAAAACCGTTTCACCCCAAGATGGTTGAGATCCATGATTTTATCGTTCATTTCTAAACGTTTTTCGCGAAATTCTTCCAATCGGTTTGTTTTTTTAGACATATTCGTTTTGATTAGAGCAAATAGTACATTGAATTATCTTTCAGCGGCAAGTTACAAATTTTCATCACGTGATATTCAGACGGAAATCGTATAAACATAAACTTGTAGCCATGGGCGACAGTCTGGCCCAGGGGTTTAAAAACGGCGGGATCTACCGAACGGATCTCAGCTTTCCGGCATTGCTAAATCGTGCAATGGACCATAATTCTAAAATGACTCTGCCCTCTTTTTCTGCGCAAGCGGGAATTCCCATCAACATGGAGGTGCTCATTCGAGGATTGGAAGAAGAATTTGGAGAGGAGATAAGTATCCTCAACTCCGTTCAGACCGGACACCATATCTACTCTACTTTGAAACGTATAAAATCCTATTGGGAAGGCCAGGTAATCTCCCTTAAAAATGAGGATCAACAAACACCATACCACAATCAGGCTGTCTGGGGATTTTCCATTAGTGATAGCTGGCTGTTGAATGAGAAGTTCTGCAGGGAGTACATTCGTAACAACAAACCGCAGTACTCGGTATTCAGCGTGCTGCCTGATAAAGCTATGTACACAACTGCTAGATTGGTACTAAATCCTTCATTTGATGAAAATTTTGAGAATCACAGTCAGATTGACAACATCAGAGAGCTGAGTGACAACGGAGGAATTGAGAATCTGATCGCTTGCCTAGGCCACAATAATGTAGTTGGCGCGGTTACAAAATTAAAAATTATATTTTCGGAAGAGAGCGACTTGAATGCTCCCTTTAATGACAGAAAATGTACTGTTTTTCGGCCGGAGCACTTTGAACAGGAGCTCAGAATTCTGTACGAAAAACTCAACGGAATGAATATTAAACGGGTGTTTGTGCCAACCATCCCGCATGTGACTATTCCACCTGCCATTCGCGGTGTAAACAAAGATTTATGTGTACCTAAGGATGGTTATTTTGATTATTACGCAAGATTCTGGATTTGGGACGAAGATTTTGATCCTGAAAAGCATCCTCATCTGACCCGAGATGATGCCATCAAACTGGATGAAATTGTGGATCAATACAATCACACCATCAAAAAACTGGCCGATGAATATGACTTTGTAGTCGTTCCGGTTGGGCGATATGTACAGGCTGCCGCTCGAAGACGACATCTACCCGAGACGATCTCCCCATTTCCCGACGGGTTTATCGAGGCGTTGCAGAAGAATCCCAAAACCTCTTTCATGGTAAATGAGAAAGGTGAGCCCAACATCAGTACAGATTATTTGAGAATTAATGAAACAACAGGGAAAGTAGAAAAAGGGGGTATTTTCAGTCTCGACGGACTCCATCCATCCACTATTGGTTACGGCTTAATCGCCAATATTTATAAGATGAGCATGGAAAAACACGGCGTAAAATTTAATCAGGAAATTGACTGGGATTATGTAATCGAAAATGAAACTCTTGTCACCGATCCTCCAAAACTGCTCCACAATCTCAGGTTACTGTTGCGATTTCTCGCCCTTGGCAGACAAGAGAAACTTATGATGTTTGGAAAGGGATTACTGCAAGAGATGGTTGAAGTATTTTCCAGCAGCCCTAAACTGGAAGAGTAGATCAATACCGTATACTTCCTGCCAGCTGATCAGCCAGTTTAAGTCCGTTTTTAATACAATCCGGCACAGATATACCATTTCTAAAATTACCGGCTAACGTAAGGCCTTCATTTCTCTCCTCAATCTTTAAAAGAGTATCCAAAATTTCATCATATCCAACATGATAACCCGGAATAGATTGCGGCCAAAAAATATGATCTTTGAACTGAGGTTCGCCCGATAGACCGATCAGATCATGGAGTTCATCCATCACAATTTTTAACAGCTCTTCACTATCCTTCTCTGCCAATTCCGGTTGACGGCCACCGCCTACAAATACAGTGAGCAAATGCATTCCCTCAGGTGCACGATCATCAAAAAGAGTTGAAGAGAACAGAGCTCCCAAAATTTTCCGATTCTCTTTTTCAGGCACCAGAAAGCCAAAGCCATCTAAATCATGATTAATATCATCCTTTTTAAAGCCTAGAAGCATCACAGACAGAGGTGGATAGTTTACCTTATTCAGAACCTTCAGCTCTTCATCTGTTACAGATATCAGTTCTTTGTTCAGCTTATAAAGCGGGGTATTTACAATAATGTGATCGTAGGGACCAAATTTTCCTAAACTGCTTTCTACTTCCCATTTTCCATCCTGCTTTTTAAGCGACCGTATTTCGTGATTCAGATATAGACAATTGAGTTGATCGGCGATAGTACGCGGGAGTTGCTGCATTCCTTTTTCGAAAGAGATAAGCTCTCTTTCAATTCTACCTTTCTCCTTTCTCTTTTTTGATCCGGCAATTGTGCCCCATATCAACGATCCATACTCCTGTTCAAGATCATCCATCATCGGTAACGCATGCCGCAGAGACAGGTACTCGGGTCTGTTTGCATAAATCCCTGCTATAAAGGGATTAATAGCATAATCCAGCAACTCCGTTCCCAATCTTCTCTCAACAAATTCTGCCACTGTCTGGTCGCGATCACCGTTTTTAGGAATAAAAGGTTCGGCCAATACTCGCAGTTTTCCTCCAAGGCTAAACAGGGGGGTTTTAACTGCTGATTTAAAAGAAGACGGCAAAGGCTCCATCACTCCATTTTTAACAACAAATCGCTTATTCGCCTCAGAGTTTGCAACTTTTTTCTCGCCATTCAATCCAAGCTCTGTTATAAATTCCGCGATCATTCTGTCTTTTAACAGTAACGTATTTGGCCCGTATTCTACTTGCCAATCTCCATCTTTCACTGTTTTAATGGCACCACCCGGTTCAGCTTTTCGCTCGAAAAGTTCAACTTCCACACCAAATTTCTGGAGTTTCCAGGCGGCAACAAGGCCGGTAATACCGGCACCAACAACAGCTACACGGTTTATTTTTTTAGACATATACATCTTATTTCTGAAAGTACGAGTTTCTTATTTTTATTTAGAATAATTCTAAACAACAATTGAATTCAGAGAAAAAGGTCCTTAAATTAGAATTGTTCTAAATAAGAAAAGGGCACACAAAATTTGAAATTATCATTCATTGATTTAACCTGATGGACGTAAAGAAACTAACTACTCTACTTATTGTTTCTCTTCTCTTCAGCTCGCTCGCAGTTGCACAGAAGAGCAGTACAGCGAAAACAGACACAACAGACATTGATAAAGTCATTATGGATCGGATTACTGTAGTAGGTACACCGGCCTGGATCAGTAATATTCCCGGCTCTGCCAGCTACGTAAGTGCCGAACAACTTCAAAAGCAAAGTTACACAGATATTAACAGAATTCTGAGAAATGTTAGCGGTGTTAACATTCAGGAGGAAGATGGCTATGGACTTCGACCAAACATCGGACTGCGAGGTGCAGGTATGGAGAGAAGTTCTAAAATCAACATCATGGAAGATGGAGTCCTGGCAGCTCCAGCGCCATATTCAGCACCGGCTGCATATTACTTTCCAAATATGGGCCGAATGAGCTCTGTAGAGGTAAGAAAAGGTTCATCGCAGATTAAATACGGGCCCAACACTACCGGTGGCGCACTAAATGTGATCTCTACTCCTATTCCCACAAGCCACAGCGCACAAACTGAGTTAAGTGTGGGAGAACGCTACTCAAACAAACTGTACGCCAATTATGGAAACAGAACTGAGCGTTTCGGCTACTTAGTAGAGGCGATGCAAATTGGGGATAACGGATTTAAAAATCTGGACAACGGCGGAGATACCGGATTCTTAGTTCGGGACTTTGTTGGTAAGTTTATGGTCCGCTCCGCCCCGGATGCTGAAATCTATCAAAGAGTGGAAATAAAACTGGGGTACAACGACCAGGTAAGTGATGAAACTTACCTTGGACTCACCCGGGATGATTTTGAAAATTCTCCCTACCTCCGATATGCCGGCTCTCAGGTTGATCAAATAGATACCGAGCACAAATCAATAATGGCGCGCCATTTCGTGATGTTCAACGATGTTATAGACGTCACAACAACACTCTACCACATCGATTTTGCACGCGACTGGTACAAACTTGGAAGTGTCAACGGAACCGGAATCTCATCCATTTTGAACAATCCAACTACGTTTTCTAATGAGTTGAATATCCTGCGAGGACAAAACAGTGCCGATAATGCCTTAAACGTCAGATCCAACAATCGTGAGTACTTCTCTCAAGGTATTGAGTCTATTGTTGGCCTCAATTTCAGCATCGGTAACATCAGCAATGAACTTGAGTTTGGCATACGTCTTCACAGAGATGAAGAGGATCGTTTTCAATATGAAGATGAATACCGAATGGAAAACGGATCGATGATCTTAACTGCTGCAGGAACACCGGGCACGCAGGCAAACCGAATCGGGGCTGCAACCGCACTATCTATGTACCTAAAGGATGATATAGTACTGGACAGATGGACATTTACACCCGGTATTCGATTTGAAAATATCTGGTTTACAAACAGAAATTACGGTTCCAACGACTTAGAACGAACAGGCTCATCACTCAACAAAAACGAATACACAATCAGTGAGTTTATTCCCGGAGCCGGAGTTACATTTAAAGCATCAGACAATCTAATCCTGATTGCCGGTGTTCACAAAGGGTTCTCACCTCCAAGTCCGGGATCATCACCAGAAACAAAATCAGAGTCGAGTGTGAATTATGAGCTCGGTTTTCGTTTGGCTGATTCTTTGTTCAGAACAGAGATCATCGGTTTTTATAACAATTACAGTAACCTACTTGGTTCTGACCTCGAAGCCGGAGGAGGCGCAGGAACTTCCGCTCAATTCAATGCGGGAAGTGTAAACGTAATTGGACTGGAAGTGTCCGCTGAGTTGAGTCTATCTGAGCTGTTAGAAATTTCGAGTCTGGATATTCCATTTTCAACAAACTACACATATACAAAGGCTGAATTTCAAAGTTCATTCGACAGCGACTTTAGTCCCTGGGGTTCCGTTGAAAAAGGTGACCAGCTGCCATTCATTCCAGAGCATCAGCTAAACAGTTCTCTTTCTCTGAATTGGGATCGAGTTCAGTTTCACATCAATACTGTCTATTCACCCAAAATGAGAACCACAGCAGGACAAGGAAGTATTCAGGATGAAAACAGTACCGACAGCTACTTTCTAACAGACGTAAATGCTACTTACAGCATAATGAACAGTGTGGATCTGTTTGTTAATACACGAAACATTTTCAATCAAACCTATATTGTTTCGGACCGACCCGCAGGAGTTCGCCCGGGTCTTCCAAGAACATTCATGGGTGGACTGCGCGTGAACTTATAATTAATTTTTTTTACTTACTAAATTGAAAAGCAGATTCGGAAACGCATCTGCTTTTTTAGTTTAATATTATTTCAATTCTGCCCTTCAGTGGTTACATTCTCATCCCATGTAAATAAAGAGTTATAATGATTATATCTGTATTAGGCTGTGGATGGCTGGGATTTCCACTCGCCCAAAATTTATTGAGTGAAGGTTTTACCGTGAAGGGTTCAACCACATCCGAAAAAAAACTAAAGGAGATTAAACAGGCCGGTATTGAAGCCTATTTATTGGAGTTACCAAAACAGATAGATGAAGAGGAATCCAAAAAGTTTTGGTCTGCGGATATCTTATTCCTGAATATACCGCCAGGTCGAGGGAATGAAACAGTTGAGAAGGATTATCCACAACTTGTTCAAAAAATTGCGGACAAAGCTAAAAAGGAAGGTATAGAGTGGATCATTTTTGCCAGCTCAACATCGGTATACAGTCCACTTGGCGGAATTACTAAGGAAGGTGATGCAAAATCGGGCAGTGCAGCCCGACCCTCAGGTGAAGCGGTTTTGAAAGCCGAAGATATTCTTAGCAAATCCGGATTGGATACTACAATAATCAGGTTTGGCGGTTTGTATGGTTATGGACGGCATCCAGTAAAATATCTCGCCGGTAAAAAGAACCTTTCCGACGCGGCGAAACCTGTTAATCTGATTCACCAAACAGACTGTTTGAATATTGTTTTGGAAATTATCAGGCAGGACAAAAAAAATGAAATATATAACGCCGTTTCTGACGGTCACCCCCCGAGAAAGGAGTTTTACAAATCAGCTGCAAACCACTTTAATTTACCTGAGCCCGAATTTAACAGTGAAAAAAAAGAAAATTACAGAGTAGTTTCTAATGATAAATTGAGACAGGAATTGGGTTACGCATTTTCCTATCCAAACCCAATGGATCACACTCCGTAACGAATTACCCTCTGTTTACTACGTAGATATCTGATGCTACATTTGCGCCAATGGCCACTTCATTTTCATCTTCTACGGATATATGAACTGGACCTTCAAACGGTTCTCTTTTTATAATTTCTATTTTCACTCCGGGAATCAGGTTTCTTTCTTCCAGATAGCGAAGCAGATCAGGATCCTGATTTTTCACCCTTCTGATAACGCAGGGGGTATTTTCCTTAATCTCCATCAATGAAAAAAGGTGAATTTGAGGCATTTTTCCATCTTTCCCCGGTATGGGATCTCCGTGAGGGTCAAACTGTGGATCATTCAGTAGTTCCGCAATACGATCTTCAAACTGCTCTGAGATGTGATGTTCCAGTTTTTCAGCTTCATCATGAACCTCATCCCAGGAGTAACCCATCATTTCCGTCAAATACAGTTCAATTAATCGATGGTGTCGAATAATTTCGAGTGCAATCTTTTCACCCGCATCGGTTAACCTGGATCCGTAATAAGACTCATAGTTAACCAATCCCATTTTTGACAATCTCTTTACCATGTTGGTGACCGAGGCACCGGCAACATTCATCTCCTCAGAAAGTCTTGAATTTGAAACTCCATCCTCTCCCTCATTTTCGAGTTTATAAATGGCTTTTAAGTAATCTTCAACGGATTGGCTTCTGGACATGAGCAAAAATTAAATTGCTAATTCGTAAGATTAATTGTTTTGATAATCCTGAAATGATTGTACAAGGTACTGATCACTGCCAACAAAGTTAAGCAGATTGGAAAACATATCAGCTTCGATAAATCCGGGTTGAGAACCGAGTATACTTCCCTCCTTATCCAGAAAATAGGTTGTCGGCACATTTCTGTTCTCGAGAGCACGGGCAAACTCTGCTTCGGTCATCTCATTACCGTGATAATTAACCATCCGGTCTGACTCGACATTAATTTTTACCCAAACATAGTGCTCGGTAATGGCCTCGAGTACGGCACCGTCTTTATACACTTCTGAGTGCATTCTCTGGCAATAAGGACACCATTCGGCATATACATCTATCAGAATTTTTTTACCTGATTCGGGGGCTATTTTGAGCGCTTCTTCCAGGCTGATAGGCTCCGGAACATCTTCATTTTCCTGAGCTACTGCTTGCTGAGTAACAACCAATAAAGCAAACAATAATAGAGCTGAAGCAATTGTAGAGTAAGTGTAGTTTTTCATATAAATTAGTCCGACTGTTATTTATCTCTTTTTGATCACTACCAAAGTCATATCATCATGCTGATTAGTACCATCTCCAAACGTATACAGGTCTTCAACTATTTTACTTAAAAGGGTTTCAGCGTTTGTCTCGTGATAGGTTTCAATCAGCTTTTTTAGTCTATTATCACCGTAGAAGCGATTCAAATTGTTGGTAGCTTCCACAACACCGTCTGTGTACAAAATTAATATGTCGTTTTTCTGAAAATCTATCGACAGTTCAGAAATATGTTTTCTAAACGTATCGTCCTCAGTTATTCCCAATCCAATCCCTTCCGGGGTATACGTATATAGCTTCTTTTCCTTACTGTTAAAATAGAGCAGCGGATTGTGCCCTGCACGCGAAAATGTAAATCGATCCCTTTTTACATCCACAACTCCAAATATAAGAGAAATAAATATCCCTTTGCGCGCATTCTTTTTGAACAGTTTATTCGCTCTTGCCATTACCTCAATTGTCGATTCAAAGTTTTCACAAACGGCGTGGATTACCCCCTTTATGAAAGTCATGAAAAAGGCAGCCTGAATTCCCTTTCCGCTCACATCACCAATTGTAACGGCAAGCTGATCATCTTTAAGCGAAATAAAGTCGTAGTAATCACCTCCGGTTTCATAAGCGGGTTTACATACTGCAGAAATATCCAATCCTTCGAAATCCGGTGTGGTGATAGGTAAGAATGACTGCTGTACTTTACGGGCTATCTGAAGCTCCTGTTTTATCCTTTCACTCTGTGCAAGTTCATCAACATATTCTGGTACAAAATTTGGCAGTTCTTTTTCAGATTTACCCGTACTCAGCGAATAACCGCCATAAGTAAGACCAACAAAAGCCAGTAGTATATTTGTATAGAAAAGTATGGCATCAGGTGATTGTGCCATCACCCAGCCCGAGGCCGTATTAAGATGATTAACAAAGAAAAACAGTGTGATAAAGACAGTCAAAAAGTCGTCACGGATGTAAATCCAGCCCAGTATAAGTCCTACAATAGCCAAGAGTGTGAATTCCGTGAAAACAGGACCAACATCAGCAGCAATAGGGTTCATTATTCCAAATATAAGCCCAACGAGTAAAACAAGTATTACCGATGAATCCGTGATCGTTTTAACCTTGCCTAAAAACACTAAAAAGATAAGCTGAGCAACCAGAAAAAAGATGGCCATGTTCGACAACATCAAGACAATATTCGCCAGATATCTGCTATCAGAATAGAATGATGACTCAATTGACAGATAGCCCATCGGCATTAGGGTGTAGGCAAGTGCCCATAAACCTGCCATGATAAACGAGTAGGTAATTCCTCTCACAAAAGAGAGACCGACAGGTTTATTAAAAAAATGTCCAATCCTAAGCAGATCTATTGTTTGCAGCTTTTCTACCCAGTTTTGACGGGTAATAGAATCTGATATAGCTGTAATTAAAAAATAGATCAACGAGGTAAAAGCAGCTGTTAGGCCCGCCACAATCATTACCATTGAGATGAAACTAAAGTCAATACTTCCTGCACCGTTGAAGTAATCAAAAACAATTTGTGATAAAGTGACGAGCGGGAATATAAAACCGGCTAAAACGGCAACCAGAATCGCGGCTTTTGTGTCAATAAGCCTCATTCTGAAACGGATTATAAACAGAATGAGAATCCAGAAAACCAACAACAGCAACACTGCTCCCCTAATACCGGAGATTATTGTATCCCAGGAAATTCCTGCAGCTTCCCCTGATTGCACACTATGGTTCAGCGACAAAAGAGCGCCCGTTGGCAAAACAGTAACATTTACATCAATTTTTTGCCTGATGTTATCGTCTTCAATTGAATAGACTACCCTAGCCGCGTCAGTTATTGACAGTGGAGCTTTTTCAACCTGTTCCAATTGAAGATCGGCTGTTGGCCATCCTGAATTCATTAAGTGATAGAATGCCATTTTCTCAGCAACATCCGTACCCATCTGAGTAAGTGTTCCATGCTCTACTTCTCTGTTAAATTCAGTCTGAGATGAGGAAAACTGAAACTGAATTCTATTAAACAGTGTGCTGTCGATCAATTCAGGAGTAATTTGAGGATGATCGATATCTAAAGCGTATGAGAGTACATCCGCATCAAAAAAGTTTTCAGGGATAATGTTATCCGTATTAATGAAAGATCGCAATTTACCTCTTTCATTCAGATTGACTTCTAAACTTCTAAACTCCCCTGTCCCCATTGTGAAAACATCAGAATCCACCTCTTCTATTAAAAATTCAGAGTTCCAGAAAAACACCGGAAACTTCAGCCTGTTTTGATCATCTGAGTAGAAGTCCCGAAAATTGGTCTGATACTGCAGAGAGTCTAATAATGAAGTTTGAACCCGAAATGATGTATTTGGCTCAACACCCGCTTGATACCCCAATGAATGAAGAACCTCCTGTGCTTGGGCAGACGCTCTCTCTTCTCCTAAACTGTTATCCGCTATACCTAGCGGATGCTGAAATCCATACAACCAGAAAAAAGTCAGCGCGGCAAGAATACCGGCTGCCAGAAGTACAATGTCTTTTTTTGTTGTATCGAAGTGCAAATTTTAAGCAGGTTAAATAGTTATTGATTAAATAAACAGATCCATTAGTTTACATCGGAATTTAAGAAACAAAGTTTCAAAATTTTTTGTGTTATTAAAAAACTTAAATGACTTATTTTTATGTGTCTTACCGTTTTTGCCTATCGTGTTGATAAAAACAACCCTCTCATACTGGCAACTAACAGAGATGAATTTTATAAACGGCCAACCCAGCCTGCTAAATTTTGGGAAAATCATCCAAACTTGCTTGCCGGGAGAGACTTAAAAGCAGGCGGTACCTGGATGGGTATTACTAAAAATCATCGGTTTGCAGCGTTAACCAACTACCGGGATATGACTACCATCAAAGAAGATGCTCCGAGCAGGGGGCATCTCGTTTCAGACTTTTTAAAGTCCGATGTAAGTCCAGTTGAGTATTTTCGAACATTAAAGCCCGAAGCAGCAAACTATAACGGTTTTAATCTTCTGTTTGGCACTACCGATAAGCTATACTATTTCAATAATCAGCATCTCCAACTTCGGGAATTAGAAGCGGGATATTATTCACTCAGTAATGCATTTTTGAATACTAAATGGCCTAAAACCGAAAAAGCTCTTTCTGATTTTAAAACGCTGGTTGAAGATAACAGCCTGGATGAAGACCACTTCTTCAGACTTCTTCGTAATACCAAAACCTATCCCGATCACAAGTTACCTTCTACAGGGCTCTCTATAGAAAAAGAACGAATGGTATCTTCCATTTTCATTCTTTCGGATGATTACGGTACCCGCTGCTCAACTCTTCTTTTTGCTAACCCTCACGGAAAAACTACCTTTATCGAAAAGACATATCAACCCGGCACCGTAGAAGTAGAACATACAGAGCGTCACAGCTTTTAGCTTTCGGGTCACTGCCCGTTTCTCAAAAATTATTGGTACTATTCGACCTAACAAGTCAACTTGAAAACCGGTTTTTATACAGTTTAAATGCTATCAACATCGGAAGATAAAGTCAGTTGCTTAATTGTAACAGCCAACAGGAAAGAGCTGTTGAAGCGGTCACTTCTTTCACTGAGAAATCAGACACACAAAAATATTGAGGTTGTTGTAGTCGATAACGGTGAAGAATCTGTTCAAGAGCTGATGGAGATGTTTCCTAAAGAACAAGTTAATTATACGTTCATAGAACCTTCTCCTGACAATATTTTAGGTGATCTTCGCAATATATCGCTGGAAAAAGCCACCGGTGACTATATGATTTGTTGGGATGATGATGACTGGTTCCACCCAAAGAGAATTGAGGTTCAGCTTAACTCGCTAAAAAACGGATACGATGCCTGCTGCCTCGAAGGAAATATCTTTCATATCAACACGCCGGACCTATTTGACCATCCGTACATTGGTCAGCTTCCGGATGGATCCCCCAGTTCAATCATACACAAACGTAATGATAAAATCCGATACCCTTCTATGCGCCGCGGGGAAGACACTGTTTATCTAAACCGCTGGATGGAGCAGGGACGATACAAAATGCTCGGATTATCCTACTCATATCTTTTTATCCGGGTTTTCCACGGAACCAACGTTTCCGGGAAGAAGCATTTTTTACGAAGACTAAAAAACTCTCCTAAAAACTGGATTCAGTACATGTGGCATAAAAAATTCAAGAGAGATCTATTTGGTCATCCAAAATTCAATTTGTCGGCTGCTGAACATGAATCCTTTGAGCAATTTCAGAGTGATTCTAAAAAACTAGGAATCTTTTAGTTCATTGCCACTCTGAATGATTGAGCTGCTAAAACATAAATTTCGAATCGTTCAAAAAAGCTTCAAAGCTTTCAGGAAATCCCCAAGAGGACGGTCATTAACTAAGTATCTGACATACACCGTACAGATATTGATTATTGCGATTATTGCCATTCAATTGACCGGAATTGGTTGGGAAAACATCTTTAAATCACTTCCAACCACTCCTTGGTTCTACATCCTGTTTTTGTTTATCTATTTTCTTCTGCCATTTGCAGAAACTCTCGCTTACAAATTAACCTGGGATATTCCATATTGGAAAAGCATCTCCATCTTTATTAAGAAGAGAGTTTTCAATAAAGATGTAATGGGCTATTCAGGTGAATTTGTATTAATGCAGTGGGCCACCGAACATACGGATAAATCTAAAAAACAGATTTTTAAAGATGTTCGGGATATGAATATTATCTCTTCGGCTGCTTCAACCATTGTAGCTTTTGGCCTGTTAGGTATTTTGCTTATTTCCGGTCAAATTAAAGCTCTCGATCAAATCATAAAACGAGATTTTCTCGCCGAAACATCAGTACTGGAATACCTGATTGTTGGAATTATTGCAACTATTTTAATTGCAGTTATCGCACGGTTTCGAAAATATCTCTTCAGCATGCCGGCCGGAATCTCTCTTAAAATTTTCTCAATTCACTCAATTCGTATGATTGTTCTCTATGCCGCTCAAATATTACAGTGGCACATTGTACTACCGGATATCAGTCTGGAAATCTGGTTCACTTTCTTAAGTGTTAATATTATCATCAGTCGAATTCCTATTATTCCTAGCCAGGACCTCGTGGCAACCGGAACCAATATTGAAATTGCTAAAATACTACAGGTACCCGTAGCTCCCGTAACAGGAATTTTTCTCGTACACGACGTGCTTGGGAAGGTGTTGAACTTCGTTTTTTACACTTATCTCACTATTACAGGTAAGAAAAAGAAATCTGATTTAACTTTTTAGTTCAAAGACTTCGCTCTCTGTCAACTCCTCCCAAACACGATCAGCAAAGTTATAAAATGGCTTTTTTTGATGATTCCATCCAAAGTGTAAACAGTAGGGAGTCACTTTCATATAGTCTGCTTTACCCGGTACCAGCGAAAAAAGTGCAATCAGAAGCTTGCGGAGCCATTTAGGGCGAGTTGCTTTAAAGTCATACACAAATCGATCGTTGTAAAGAATACACTCTACAGTTTTGTAATCTTCATCGTGCGATGTATAATCATCTATATAGTCCAATTGCGGGCTCTCTTGACCATTCAGCCAAGGTAAAATTGGAACTCCAAGCTTCGCCAACGCCATTCCCAGACTCCATTCACAAGATTCCTGAGTTCTACCCTTCTCATTCAAACGGCTTCTGAAATGAGTCTCTTCCCGTTGTGAGAGATAATTTGCTGCGGTTTGACACACTTTCTCCGTGAGTTCCTTATCGGCAGCGTAAATCATTCCGGTTTGAACCCTGTTGAGATAGGTTAAACCAAACTTTTTTAAAGTTCTACTGCGCCTTTGCAGAATTACGTCTGCTACTATCCCGATTCCTTTCGGTCCGCCAAAAAAGCTGTCTGCAATTTGATTTCCTGATATTGTAAACTTGTATGTACTTAACTTTCTCCACAAAACATCCGGATCTTTACACCACACAATATCACTGTCCATGTACAAATTTCTTTCATACGGCATGAATTGATATGTATTGTGCTTAAAACCTGTGATTGAGCGATTCTCTTCAGGAAGAAAATGAATCTGATCAAATAGCTTTGATAAATGGTTGTCCTCTAATTTTTGAGCATGTTCGTTGGAACAGTATAATGCGACAGGCCTTTTCTGATCATAACGCCTTAGTGTATAGACACTTGCAACAACATGACGAAGATATTTATCATCGCCATAGGCTATGTAAACGTATCCTTCCTTTTTACTTTCTGATTCAGACATTTGAACTTTTAAGATAGTAATATTTCATACTCCGAAACTCAGTAACGTCTCCGTTAAATAGTTTAATTTTGTTTTACCCTTTTCTCATGAAATAGTATAAAATGATAAATTTCTGCATCAAAATTGTCTTAAGAAAGATCTTTATATTATGAAATTATGATCTTATCAATCTACAGATTTTCAATTTAAGGGTGCATAACACATAGATGGAAATAACAAACCAATCATCAACTATCGACGCCGTTATTACATGGGTAGATGGAAATGACCCGCAGCATCAACAAAAACGTATTGAAGCGCTGAAGAAAGTAAACAAACCTTCTGAAGGCAAACTTCCCACCGGACGCCATAAAACGCGGTTTATAGATAATGGTGAACTTAGATTCTGTATCGCATCAATTCGAAAATTTGCACCATGGATCCGTAACATCTATCTGGTGACGGATAACCAAACACCCGACTTTTTAACTGCTGATGTTAAAACAAAATACAACGTTACGATTGTAGATCATCGCGAAATTTTCAGAAACCATGAGAATGTTCTCCCTACTTTCAACAGCAGAACTATTGAAACTGCAATCTGGAAAATTCCCGGTTTAGCAGAAAAGTTTATCTATTTTAATGACGATTTTCTGCTTACCTCACCTCTTGATAAGGAGCACTTCTTCAAAAATGGTAAAGTAGTTGTTAGAGGCAGATGGCGACGAATGGCAAAATATGGTAGATGGCGTTTGCGATTCAATCGAGTGTACAGCAAAATTGTGAAAAGATTACTGGGTGTGACTCACTCCATGCACTTATTGTATCAAATACGTTCTGCTCAACTAGCCGGATTCAGCAGTAAATATTATTACGTTCCGCACGTCCCCCATCCGGTTAATAAATCGACACTTGTGAATTTCTTTAAAGAAAATCCTGATCTTTTTGAAGAGAATATTCAGTATAAATTCAGAAGTACTGTTCAATTTTCTGCATTCTACCTAGCCTACCATCTTGAGATCGTCAATAACAATGCTGAGTTAATCCCTCCTGATAAAGCCGTGATGATAAACGGAGAGATGGATTTTCCCGGTAAGGTAAAACGTAAAATAGATGCAGTTGAGAGTGGGGCTACTGATTTTCTCTGCATCCAGGGATTGGAAAAAATCAACCCTGTACAAAAAAAGCACCTAATGAAATCATTAAGTGCTTTAACTGAAATAGATTAATAGATCACAGGTCTATTTACGCCCGCGCAGCTCTTCGTCTTAAACTTTCGAGCAGTGCATCAAATCCACGTTGGCGAATAATACTTTGAAACTGTCTGCGGTAAGATTCTGCTGTAGAAACATCATCAATACTCATATCTGTTATTTGCCAAACACCATTTTGAAGCTCCATATCGTAATCAACCGATGTTCGAACATTGTCCATCTGTGCCATTGTTTTAACCTCGGCATTTCCATTTTCTACAGTTATATCATTATAGGTTACTTCAGCTCTATAGATGTCCAGCCTGTTTAGTGAGTTATCACGAATAATTGTGGAAAAAAGCGAAATAAACTCTTCACGGTCTTCTTCTGAAATTTCATTGAAAGTATCGCCCAGTGCGATTTCAGACATAGTTCTGAAGTCAATCACATCATTTATAATGTCCTTTAGCCTGTCGCGCTGCTCTTGAGTGTACTCACTACCTCTTGGCCCCAGTAACTCTTTAATCTCTTCGTCTCTTTCGTCGAGCATTGCCCGAATTTCATCTGCTCCATTCTGCGCTAAACCTGTGTTTAAAAACAGAAAAATGGATAAAATAAGTGTGATGATAGTTTTCATTGTTACCCTGTATTAATTTACGCTCAATTGTTTGACTGAAATTCCTGATGCCCTGTAGAGAGCTGCAACCTTTTTATTCAATTCGAACACATTTTGTTTCAACTCTACCCTTAATTCTAATTCTTTTTGCATAGCATTCAGGAGTTCTTCAACATCACCAAAACCAATATCATAGTTCAACTGTTCATGCCGAACCCAATTCCTGGCTGTCGACAACGCTTCTTCTTTTTGTTGTACCCGAACTTCCGCTACAGAAGCCTCCCGATAGTTTTCGTTTAACTGCAGATAAATTCCATCCATAACTGCATCTTTAAGATCCCGTACCCGATTATACTCAATATCTGCCCTTTCTAATTGATTTCTTATCGATCTAAAATTGAGATTTTGCCTGATTCCAAAACCAACTGCAGCAGAGGCATAATTTGTGTTATTGATTATGAATGGGTTCGTTTGTCTGGGCCTGTTCGGCGTATTCGCAAAACTTCCAGATATTCCAAGAAATAGAGCCGGGAACTGTTGAGCCCTCACCGCATCCTTTCCTTTACCTAAAGCCTCTATACCGGCATCTACGCCTTTAAGTTCCGCCCGGTTGGTCATTGCCATCTCTTGATAATAGTCGTATGGCTGAAGGTCGAATGCTACAGGGTCTAAAAAGTTTTGTAAAGGTTCATATATAACCTGATCATTTGCACCTGTAATATAGTTCCATATTCGGTTTATCGATTCAAGACTCTGTTCAACCTCTTTACGTTGTACCTGAAATTCAGTTTTAAAAATTTCAAATTTAAATACATCTGCCTCTTTTAGGTCGGGGTCCCCCTCCTCCTGCATTCTCTCAATCTGACGTTCAACCTGCGCTACCTGATCGTCTGCATCTTCTAGTATTCTTGAGACTTCCTGTGCCAGTAAATAACTGTGATACAGCTCAAAAAGCTGAACTTCAGCTTCAGCCGTAACCACATCAAATTGATATTCTGCAGCCCTTGCACCGGCTTTCGCAGCTCCTATAGCACTGTTAATTGCACCCCAACTGTATACAGGTTGAATGGCGCTAATTTCTGCCCTGGTAAAAACTGCCCAATCTTCCCAGTCAT
The DNA here is from genome assembly GCA_964535495.1 of uncultured Rhodohalobacter sp. Taxonomy (GTDB): domain Bacteria; phylum Bacteroidota; class Rhodothermia; order Balneolales; family Balneolaceae; genus Rhodohalobacter. Next base: position 3,869 of record CAZHUP010000021.1, on the reverse strand, counting down.
TAGACAAATTTGGATCCAGGTAATACTCTCCTTCTGATAGTCCATCAACATTACTTTTTACCCCGGGTACAATACCGTGCTGAGAGTTAAACTCCATACGAGGAAGCACTCTTTGGTTTCTGGCTTGATCTACCCTGTTTGCAGACAAGTCAACCGCATGCCTTTCGTAAGCAACCTGTCCTGATCTTTCCAATCCAATAGAAATAAATTCAGATAAATTGACTTTTAGTGTGTCTTGTGCACTTGCAGGAGAGACTATAAGTATCCAGAATATGACAATTAGTAGTAATCGGCTCACTGTATGATAATCCTTTGATTGATTTTTGACCTAAACGATTAAAGACGTTCTTTATTTACTCAGTGGATGAAATTCTGTCAAACAGTTTTATCAGCCATATAAAAAAAGCCTCTTTAAACTGAATTAAAGAGGCTTAAGATTAAAGCGGAGGGAGAGGGATTCGAACCCCCGGAGACTTGCGCCTCAACGGTTTTCAAGACCGCCGCATTCGACCACTCTGCCATCCCTCCGTTTATACATCTTCAAGTGCCGCAGCACCGGAAACAATTTCGGAAATTTCGGTCGTAATTGCACTTTGACGAGCTTGATTATACTTAAGTTTAAGCTCGTCTTTAAGCTCTTTAGCATTTTCTGTTGCATTATCCATAGCTGCCATTCTAGCACCTTGTTCAGATGCATTTGATTCCAGGACAGCTCGCCACAATTGCATATTTAAATGAACAGGAAGCAATTCATTAAGAATCGTCAAACCGTCAGGCTCGTAAATATAGTCAATTTCATTCAGATTAGAAGATTTTTCTTCTTCAAATTGATCAGTTTCCAAAGGCAGAACTTCATCAATCAAACGGTTTTGAGAAAGTACAGACTTAAACTCATTAAAGGCAACCAGTACTTTATCATAATAGCCTTCCATAAATTTTTCAGTCGCTTCAACCATAATTGATGATGTGGTTTCGTAATTGAGATCATCAAAAAAGCCTATATGTGTATCAACTACTTTATAGTTTCTTTTTTTGAAATAACCATCAGCTTTACGACCAACAGTAATCAGATCAAGTTTTCCATTTTCATGGTATTCTGAGTAATTACTCGCAATATTCTGCTCAACCAATTTAAATAGATTATTATTGAAGCCGCCGCAAAGACCACGATCTGAACCTACAACAATCATTAAAATCTTATCTACTTCATCCGGTTTTCTGAGAATTGGATTGTCGCTATCTGCGCCGGATATTAGCCTGGACACAACCTCACGCATTTTTTTTGCGTACGGACGGGTAGCAATAATACGTTGTTGAGCTTTTCTCAACTTTGCTGCCGCAACCATTTTCATGGCCTTGGTAATTTGTTGAGTATTCTCAATAGAAGATATTCTATTTCGTATATCGCGCAGATTAGCCATGATTTACTCCTCTGATACTGCTAAAAGTTGATCAATTGTACTTTCTGCAGTCGCCAATACTTCTGCTCCAAACGTATCATCTAACACGCCGGTATCGGCTAATGTCTTCATTTGAGTAGAGTATTTTACACCGACTGTTTCAAGGAACATATTCTCAAATTTTCGAATCTGATTTACTTCAAGTTTGTCAAGCAATCCTTCACTGTTCACTTTAAGCAGAACAATCTGTTGTTCAACCGGAAGTGGCTTATACTCTCCCTGCTTCATAAGTTCAACTGTTCGCTCACCACGTTTCAGCTGTCTCTGCGTAGCAGCATCCAGATCAGAACCAAACTTGGAAAATGCTTCAAGCTCTCGGTATTGTGCCAGATCAAGCTTCAAGGTACCCGACAATTTCTTCATCGATTTCACCTGAGCAGAACCACCCACACGAGATACAGAAATACCAACATCAATAGCCGGCCGAACACCGGAGTTAAAAAGATCTGTATCGAGGAAAATCTGACCGTCAGTAATCGAAATTACGTTTGTAGGTATATATGCCGAAACATCACCGGCCTGAGTTTCAATTACCGGAAGTGCGGTTAATGAACCACCACCTTTCAATTTAGGCGCGAGTTCCTCAGGAACATTATTCATTAATTTTGCCACGCCATCATTATTAATGATTTTAGCAGCACGCTCCAATAAACGGCTATGCAGATAGAAAACGTCACCCGGATAAGCTTCACGTCCCGGTGGTCTTCTAAGCAGCAAAGAGAGTTCACGATAAGCTACTGCCTGCTTAGATAAATCATCATAGATAACTAATGCATGCCGACCTGTATCCCGGAAAAATTCACCAATAGCGGCACCTGCAAAGGGAGCAATGTATCGCATTGGTGCAGAAGAACTGGCAGGTGCTGATACAACAACCGTGTAATCTAGCGCGCCATACTCTTTCAAAGTATTAACAATAGAAGCTACAGTAGATCCCTTTTGTCCAACAGCTACATAGATACAAAATACCGGATTATCAGTGTCCTGTGTATGTTTTTGATTAATAATCGTATCCAAAGCAATCGCTGTTTTACCGGTCTGTCTGTCACCAATAATCAACTCACGCTGTCCACGGCCAATTGGAATCAAAGAGTCAATCGCCTTAATACCTGTTTGAAGCGGTTCTGTTACCGGCTCTCGATATATTACACCGGGAGCTTTTCTTTCTAGAGGTAGATTTATGGTATCCCCTGTAATTGCTCCGTGACCATCAAGTGGACGACCAAGAGGATCAATTACACGTCCTAAAAGGCCCTCACCTACTGATAGTGAAGCAATATTTTTTGTTCTTTTAACCGTATGGCCCTCTTCAACAGAATCAGATGCACCAAAAAGTACAATACCTACATTGTCTTCCTCAAGGTTCAATACCATACCGCGAACAGGATTTCCATCTCTGTCTTTTGAATCAGGTAACTCCACCAATTCACCGGCCTGAATTTTAGAAAGACCATAAGCGCGTGCAATACCATCGCCCACTTCTAGTACAGTACCTACATCGTAGGTATCAGTGTCATTACTGAAACCTGTAAGTTGTTTTTTTAAAATAGCCGAAACTTCGTCAGGTTTGACTTGACTCATTTGTTATCCTAAATAATTTATTATTCTACTGATGCAGCTGTAAAAGATTTTTCCAGCTGGCTTAATTTATGCTTCACCGAACCGTTGATAATTGTATCATCGATTCGGACTGTTAGTCCCCCCAAAAGTTCCTTACGAATAGACAAATCCATTAGAACTTTCTTCCCGGTATACGACTCTAAAATATTTGTAAGCTTTTTAACCTCAGCATCATTCAGCTCGAAAGCTGTATGAACCTCAACATCAATAATGCCGTGATGTTCTTTATAAAGCGAGATATATGAGAGAGTGATATCATGAAGCAATTTTTCCCGGCTCTTTTCAACCAGGAGTTCAATCAAGTTCATTGTCACCTGTTGAACCTTGCCTTCAAATATCTCTTCAAGCGCACTGTTTTTAATGGCTTTCTTTATCAATGGACTTCTGAGAAATAGTTTCAGATCACGAGATTCCTCAATCGTTTGATCGAGAAGAATCATGTCTTCTTTTATTTCATCAAGCTTATTTGATTCAATGCCAAGATCAATTAATGCCTTGGCGTAGCGCTTTGCCGCTTTAGATATCATCGGTTAATTTTTCTTATTGAGATCATTGAGGAATGATTCTACCAGCTTTTCGTTCTTCTTTTGATCGAGCTCTGCTTCAATAATTATTGTTGCAGCTTCGATTGCCAAACTTGAAACTTCTTTTCTTAATTCTAGCATTGCGCTCTTTTTCTCTTGCTCAATGGCATTTCGCGCATCCTGAATCATCTTTTCCGCTTCTTTTCTGGACTTCTCAATTTTTTCAGAACGTAGTAACTCTGCGTCTTCAATTGCCTCTTTTCGA
>CAZHUP010000020.1:0-24063 GCA_964535495.1 uncultured Rhodohalobacter sp. | reverse complement strand
TTTAGAATGTTGCATCACACTTTCAAAAACAGATTTTTAAATCTATCCATTCAGTTATGTCTGTATCTATTTATATCTACTGCACAGACGATGCCAATGTTTCAATACTGACGTAATTGCAGAAAATTATTTTACAATAATCACCGCCTTTTTATAAGTATTCAAATAATTAGATGTTAAAACAATCGCATTTTCATGTGAAGAGCTACGACTTATGAAAATGCTTGTAAACTTTCTCCCCCAGTTTTTCACCAAGCTCTTCTTGTAATTTTTTAAGATCCACTTTCTTGATCTGATCGACAGATCCAAAGATTTTAAGCAGTTTTTGAGCAGTTTTTTCCCCAACTCCCTCAATTTCCGTCAAACCTGTTTTCAGGGTTCTCTTTGACCGCTTTTGCCGATGATAGGTAATGGCAAATCGGTGTGCTTCGTCTCTTGCGCGCTGCAAAAGCTTCAGTGCGGATGAAGTTTTGGGTATCATTACGGGATCTTCTTTGTGAGGTAAAAATATCTCTTCCAGACGTTTTGCCAGTCCGGCAACATCACTTGCATCATTGAACTCTATTTCTTCTAAAGCGTCCAAAGCAGCATTAAGCTGACCTTTTCCACCGTCAACTAAGATTAAATCGGGCGCCTGAAGTTTCTCTTTTTTTACTTTCGAGTAGCGCCTTTTTACGATTTCCTTCATTGATGCGTAATCGTCTGCCCCAATAACTGTTTTTATTTTAAATCTCTTGTATTCGCTTTTTCGGGGTTGGCCGTCAATAAAGCAGACCATCGATGCCACAGGATCTGTACCCTGTGTATTTGAGTTGTCAAAACATTCTATTCTGCGGGGTAAACGGTCCAGTTTCAGATACTCTTTCAAATCTTTTATAGCCTGCGGGATTCGATCGCGTTCAGCTTTCTGTTTTTCCAATTTTCTCTCCCCGAGGTTGAGCCGGGCATTGGTAATCGCCATCTCTATCAGGTGTTTTTTCTCACCTATCTGAGGAACATGAATCGGGACTTTCTTCCCCCTCTGTTCCCAGAGATATTCCAATAGCGGATCTTCCTCTGCCATAGTATCACTTAAATAGACCTCGTCCGGTATAGCTCCAACCATCTGCCCTGTATAATAATCTTCCACAAAAGACTGCATCATCACACTGCGTGATCGATCTTCAATATTCTTCAAAAACCGGTTGAACTTTCCGATCAGCTTACCCTCCCGGATTTTGAATAGAACGCCACAGGCTTCACCAAGTTCCTCGTCTACATCAATAGCAAATACATCCCTGTGCACTTCTTTATTCGCTACAATCTTCATCTTCTGATTGTATTTTTCCAGAGACTTCATGCTGTCGCGCAAGCGGGCTGCTTTTTCGAACTCCAAAGCCTGAGAAGCTATCTCCATCTCCTCTTTCACTTCTCGAATCAGAACTCCCGTTTTACCGGATAAAAGTTGCTCAACCTTGTCAATAGTTGCCCCATACTCCTCATCATCCCAATCACCTGAGCAGTTTTGTAAGTAATCATCAAAACAGGAGTGCCATTTTGGAGCTCCGCGTGACTTATCCACCATTTTTGGAGATACCGCACAAGTGCAGAGTCCAAATGCTTTCCTTATAGTATCCAGCATTCGGCGCATATGCCCCACGTGATCGTATGGACCAAAATATTTACTTCCATCCCTGAGAACCGTCCTGGTGGGATAAACCCTCGGTTTTCGCCCTTTTGTGATACAAATGTAGGGATACGATTTATCATCCCTGTACATGATATTGTACCGTGGCTGATGCTTCTTGATCAAATTGTTTTCCAATATGAGAGCTTCAGCCTCAGAGTCAGTCACGATCACCTCAACATCTTCAATCTTGGAAACCATCAATTTGATTCGCCCATCATGATTTCTGGAATCCTGAAAGTACGATCTTACTCGATTACGAAGCTTTTTCGCTTTCCCCACATAGAGATAGTTTCCCCTGCTATCTTTAAATTGATAAACTCCCGGACTGAAGGGTAGGTGAGCAATTTTTTCTTCTACGGATATAGGCATATCTGCGATGAATTTTTCATCAAAATACGAAAACGGTGATCTCAATGGAAAAGTTTAAATTGGCTCAATAAAACACGATTTTAAAATATGAAATCTACCCGTACCAATCCTGACATAGAAATCATCTACGAGGACAACCACCTGCTAGTTGTAAGTAAACCCGTGGGATTACTATCTCAAGAAGATCATACCGGCGATCCGGATATTTTAACCCTTTGCAAAGAGTACATTAAGAAAGATCAAAATAAACCCGGAAATGTATTTCTGGGATTATTACATAGATTAGACAGACCTGTAAGCGGGGTTATGATGTTTGCAAAAACATCTAAAGCGGCGTCCAGAATCAGTGAGCAGATTCGCCAAAGATCGATTAAAAAAAAGTATCTGGCGGTAGTTGAGGGAAATCCACCACCAAACGGATACCTTACCCATCATTTACTTAAAGATGAAAAAACAAATACGGTGCAGGTTGTCAACCAAAATGTAAAAGGTGCTCAGGATGCAAAACTAATGTTTCAGAGCCTGGAAACATCTAACAATCTCCATCTGCTTGAAGTTACCTTGATAACGGGCCGCCCCCACCAAATTCGGGTGCAGCTGTCAGCTGAGGGGTATCCTATTTGGGGTGATTATAAATATGGGAAATCAAAACAGTCCACACCTGCACTGCATGCTTACTCTTTAGAAATTCAACATCCTACTCTCAAAAAACAGATGTTTTTTTCTGCAAATACTCCTGAAATTTTTCCATGGAGCGAATTTAATTTAAAAACTTTGACTTAAAGAATTGCCTGCGATGATATTAAGAACAAGCATTTTTAATCATCGGTATTTAATGAGTTGTTGAATGATTAATTCCCATTCGATGTTTTTTAGATTAGCGAATTACCTCTGAATTACTACCACAGAATTCTGTAGTGCAGTTATGAACAGATTAACAAAATATCAAGCAAGGCTATTATTACCGGCCGTAATTGACGACGAGGTATCGGAACAGGAGAAAAATGCTTTTTTTGAGTACTTAAAGCACGACCCTGAACTTGAAAGTGAATACTATTCTACACTTAAGGTAAAGCAAATACTGTCTGAACATCTGCCCAAAAAACAGGCCCCCGAACATCTTAGGAAAAAAATACTTCATCGCCTGGAAGTTGAAAAACAGGTTAAGAACCTCGAAAAAGATTCGACAGCCACTACAGACAACAATAAACCACCGATATTAATAAGTGAGTGGAAAAGTTTTCTACAGTCGGGTCTCAGGTATACAGCTGCAGCTGCAGTGATTTTACTTATCACATTGATGATTGTTCAATTACTCGAAAGATCTACCGGCAGTTTTAGTGAAGAGATCTTCATTATTGAGAATATTTCAGCTCAGCATTTTCAAAATGCTAATGGTGCTTTTTTGGAACCACATATTGCTACTGCATCCCATCAAGAGGCAGAAAACTACCTGAGAGACCATTTTGGATTAAATATGACCATTCCGCACTTGAAGGGAACTGAGTTTGCCGGTCTGCTAATGGCTGATTTTCACACTGATATACAAGCACCGCTGCTAAAATATATTCAAAATGATATTGGTGAAAATATCTACATCTTTGCTTTCAATATGGATCAGTTGAAGAATTTTGATCACATGAAAAGAGAGGATAAAGCTGCTGAAAGTTGTACAACACAAACTGATTATTTTGTGAACAATGTGGATGGAATTCACGTAGTATCCTGGCTTTGGGATGATAACTGGTACTCAGCAGTATCAAATCATAACGGACACGATTTAGCAGCCCTCGTCGAGCCGCTCAATATCAATTAATTTATATTTTCATCTTCTACTTGATCTAATGTATCTCCATTAAATTCCGGTGGAAGTTTTTTTGAAGCCTTAGCTCCCAACTCCCTGAGCATTTCCGTCTGACGAATCAGATTACCACGCCCTTCTCTCAATTTACCCATCGCATTCTGGTAACTGCTTTGCGTTTGATCAATTCGATTCCCAATGTCCTGCATATCTTCTACAAAACCAACAAACTTGTCATAAAGCAACCCGCCACGTTCAGCTATCTCCATTGCGTGCCGATTTTGGTACTCCTGCTTCCATACATTTTCGATTGTAGCCAAGGTAGCTAAAAGAGTTGTAGGGCTAACTATAATGATATTTCTGTCAAATGCATCATTATAGATATCAGGAGAGTGCTGCATGGCCAAACCAAATGCAGGTTCAATTGGGATAAACATCAACACAAAATCGGGACTCTGAAAGCCGTGAATTTGCTCATAGCTTTTATTACTCAACCCCTTTACATGTGCACGAAGTGAACTTATGTGCTGTTTGAGATTTTTTTGTTGTTGATCGGGATCATCCGATGAAGTATATGCTTCATAGGCGGTTAAAGTGACTTTTGAATCGATAATCAATTTCTTTTCATCGGGTAGCTTTACAACCACATCAGGTTGCAGGCGCCGGCCATCAGCTGTAGTTGTACTTACCTGAACTTCATACTCGCGGCCTTTTACCAAACCCGACTTTTCTAAAATTCTTTGCAGAATCACCTCTCCCCAATTTCCCTGCTGTTTATTATCACCCTTTAGTGCTTTGGTGAGGTTTTTTGCCTCTTCACTCATTTTTTGATTTAACTCCTGCAACATAGACAGATGTTGCCCTAATGCACTTCTACCCTTTATGTCCTCTTTGTGGGTCTCTTCTACTCTTTTTTGAAATTCAGTTATTTTCTCACCCAATGGCTTCAATAGAGAATCGAGGTTTTCGCGATTCTGTTCTGTGAACTTTTTGGACTTCTCTTCCAAAATTTCATTTGCAAGATTTTTGAACTCATTTCTGAATTTCTCCTCCATCTTTTCAAGATCAGCTTTCTGTTCCTGAAACCTCTCTTTCAAGTTCAAGAAGTTGGCCTCCACTGTGGCGAGCTCATTTTTGGCCCGGTTTGCCCGATCTGTCTCTTCCTCCAGCTTTCTTTCAGCTTCTTCTATTGCAGTCGTTAAAATTTCATTCCTCTCTTCCAGGCGCGACTGCCTTGGGCGAGCCATAAACCAGGCGATTGTAAAGCCAATGGCTCCAAATATCAGAGCAATAATCAATTCAGTAAGTCCCATAAAAATAGATTTTTTTGATGATTTGACTGAAGATAAAAGAAAAGGGTGACAGATTCTGTCACCCTTTCTGGAAAGATTCGCAATTTTTAATAGATCAGATAAGAAGAGCTAAAACTCGACTAACTGAATACATCTTTAATCTTGGAAAAGAATCCTTTTTCACGCTCTTCAGCATCGGCGGGATCAAAGTGCTTCTCACCACGTAGTGCTTCAACATGCTTGCGTTCTTCGGGAGTCAGGTCTTTTGGAACGTAAATGTTTACTTTAATAAACTGATCTCCGGTTCCGCTGTTATTCAGTCCATCGATACCCCTTCCACGCATTCGCAGTAGTTTGCCCGGCTGAGTTCCCGGTTCCACTTTAACTTTGGCTTTACCTTTTAGTGTTGGCACTTGAACTTCAGTTCCAAGTATTGCATCGGGTATGCTAAGGTGCAGATCGTAATAGATATCGTTTCTATCTCTTTCGAAGTGATCGTGCTCCTTCTCTTCAATCAGAACAATCAAATCGCCCGGTTCACCGCCTCGAACTCCGGCATTCCCCTGCCGTCTCAACGTAATATAGTTCCCTTTTGAAACACCGGATGGTATATTCACTTTGATATTCTCTTCACTGCGCTCACGCCCTTCACCTCCGCAAGAAGAACACTTATTCTTGATAATTCGGCCTTCACCCCTGCATGTGGGGCAAGGCTGAACATTTACAAACTGCCCAAACATGGTTCGGGAAACTTGTCTTACTTCACCGGTTCCGTTACAGGTTCCGCAGGTTTCAAAGTCAGAATCCGTTTCAGCTCCTGTTCCTTTACAGGAGTCGCACTTCACCTGTTTTTTTACCTTCAGTGTTTTCTCAACACCCTCTGCGATCTCTTCCAGGGTCAACTCAACCCGAAGCTTCATATCGCTTCCCGGGCGACCGGTACCACTGCGGCGACGGCTCTGTCTTCTTCCACCGCCTCCGAATGCGTCACCGCCACCAAATATATCACCACCAAAGATGTCACTGAAACGGCTAAAAATGTCTTCGAAATCAGCATTACCAAAATCAGAGGCTCCGCCGAATCCGCCACCATTCATTCCGGCATGACCAAACTGATCATAACGTTGTCTTTTTTGCGGATCCCTGAGAACTTCGTAAGCCTCAGACGCTTCTTTAAACTTTCTCTCTGCTTCATCATCACCCTTATTTCTGTCGGGGTGATATTTCATAGCCAGTTTGCGATATGCTTTTTTCAGTTCCGCTTCACCGGCACCTTTATCTACACCTAAAATTTCGTAATAATCTCGTTTTGACATGAATTGTGTTTTACTCGCTTACAATTACTTTTGCGTGTCGAAGTGTTTTATCACCTATACGATATCCGCTCTCCAGAACCTGCAATACTGTACCACTCTCTACAGAATCATCTTTAGCGGGCTGACGTAGCATCGCATCGTGAATGTCTACATCAAAAGGAACTCCTTCTTCATCAATTCGCTCTACATCATATCTGTCTAAAACGTCTTGAAATTTATCAGCAACCAGCCGGACACCATCTACAAACGATTTATCTGCATTGGCCTTTTCCAGTGCTTCAAGTGTTCGCCTAAGATCATCATTTATGGGTAAGAAAGCATCAATAGCTGCCTCACGCGACTTTTGAAAAACCTGGTCACGGTCACGCTGTAAACGTTTCTTAAAATTCTCCATCTCTGCGGCTTTACGCAGATGATTATCCTTTACACTTTGAATTTCTTCTTCAAGTTCATTGATACGTATTTGCTGCTGCTCAATCAGTTCATCAATATCATCTGAATTTTTTGAATCGGCGGTTTCAGTCTCAACCTGCTCTTCTTCAAAAGCTGCTTGATCGTCAGCAGTTTCCATTTTTTCTTCTTTGCTACTCATTTAAAAATATTTTCTTAATTCTTATTTCTGGCCTTCCTTTCAGGCGAATGCTTGCTTTTTCATTAATATTGAGCAAATAGCATGCCACAACTGCTCCTACTAACAGTTCGTCATCATCACCGAAAAAACCTGCCGTTTCGCCTTATTCACCCTCGTAGAAAAACTCAATCATGTTTCCATCCGGATCAGATGCAAATACAAATCTGCCTTTTTTCCGATTTGCCGGACCACTTAAAATTGTTACTTCTTTATCGCGCAGATATGCAGCCATTTCATCCACTTTATCAGCAGAGTCGAGATAAAACCCAATATGATCTACTCTAAAATCTCTAGAGTTTGGATCGTAACTGGTTTCAGCTTCTACAATCACGAGGGTATCCTCTTTTCCAATTTTGTAGACAGCCATGCTCTGCCCCATCTTCCGCACCAGCTCAAATCCAAGAAAATCACCATAAAACTCTTCGGCTCTTTCAATTTCATTCACCCTGATTGTAATATGGTTAATACCGGATGGTTTAAAATCCATAGTTTTTCACTTTCTTTTAGTAGTTTTATTGCAACCGATAAACTAACGGTTTTTCGGCTATATTTAGAACCGATTTTTAATTCAATCCATAGTTAATTGGCAACACTTTATTTAGTAGCAACACCTATTGGCAACTTATCCGATTTTTCTCCCCGGGCAGTAGAGACGCTACAGTCTGTAGATCAAATTGCCTGCGAAGATACCCGGACATCGGGTGTATTACTGCAACACTTTCAAATTGATAAACCAACGTTTTCGTTTCATCTGCATAATGAGCATCAAAAAGTTAAGCACTTGATGAACCTATTAAACAGCGGCCTTAATATTGGACTGATCAGTGATGCAGGCATGCCAACAATATCAGATCCGGGATTTTTAGCAACGCGAGAAGCGCATCAAAATGGACACCGGGTTATTGCCATACCCGGGCCCGACGCAGTTTCTACTGCATTGGCAGTGAGCGGATTACCAAGCGATCGATTTACTTTTGAAGGTTTTTTGCCTCCCAAAAAAGGCCGGCAGACCCGAATTCAGGAAATTGCTAACAGCGAAATTACATCTGTAGTGTACGAAAGCCCCCGTAAACTGATTCGGTTTTTAGAAAAATTACACGAATATGCCGGGGACGACCGTTGGGTATGCATTGCCAGAGAATTAACCAAAAAATTTGAAGAAACAGACCGGGCTCAATTGGGGGATTTACTCAACAGATGGCGAGAAAAAGAATCCATAAAAGGTGAAATAGCCATTGTTATTGCCGGTAAAAGCTATAGTGAATAATGAAGAAAAATCGATTTTGGAACCACCCTTGGGCTCTTTCAATAACCGCTTCTATCCTACTCAGTCTATCGTTTCCCCCATTTGATCTATCTATCCTTCAGATACCTGCATTTGTATTTTTATTTCGGATAGCGATTATCAGCCGAACCGTTCGGGAGACCATCTTATATGCTTATCCGGCATTCGTTCTTTGGAATCTGTTTGTAACCTACTGGCTGATGATGGCAACTGTTGCTGGTGGATTGGCGGCGATTCTGGCAAATGCTGCGATTATGCTGATTCCACTGTTGTTGATCAGATCGTTATTTAAATCAAACATCAATCCAATTCTGGCCTCTTTTTTTGCAGCAGCGGTATGGGTTAGTTACGAATTTCTGCATCACAATTGGGATCTGGCATGGCCATGGCTCACATTAGGTAATGGGTGGTCTAACCTGATTAACGTTATTCAGTATATCTCTGTAACCGGAGTTTTCGGAATCTCATTTTGGATTGTATTTACCTCTGCATTGATTTACAACTACATCGTTGAGCCTGTAAAACCTATTCTTTACTCTGCCATTATTATTTTCCTCGCCTTTCCTGTTTTTTCAATCTTCTCCATTATTATGCAAACACAGGAGCAGGGAGATCCCGTAGAGGTCGCAATCATACAGCCAAACTCCGACTCTTATCAGGATTATGGAGGGCTGGAATCACTCGAGGCCTTGCTTGATAAGCTTCTTCGAATGTCAGGAGAAACGGTCTCAGAAAATACAGATGTTCTGATCTGGCCGGAAAATGCCATCGCCTCTGCTCTGCCTATCAATAATCGCTACTTCACAACCATCCAGGACTCCCTTGATAACTGGAACACCACACTCATTACCGGTGCCGGTTATGTAGAGTATTATACCGAAGATAACAGACCTGTGGTTGTTCAGGAGTCGCAAATGGGGCGAATGTATAACGTATTCAATGCGGCTATTTATTTTGACTCAGACCGTTCAAAAGATGTTTACCGCAAGGGGAAGCTTGTACCCCTTGTAGAGCGTTTTCCATTTGTTGAGTTTTTTCAAACCATTGACGTTTTCGATTGGATTGACTGGGGCGGCTTGATGGGGTACGGTTTAGGTGTTGAAGCAAACAATTTTGAAGTAAATGGCTCACCCACCCCTGCTCTTATCTGTTACGATTCTGTTTTTCCGGGCTGGGTAAATCAATTTGTGCAGAACGGCGCCGGATTTTTAACTATCATCACAAACGACGGTTGGTGGGGAGATTCCAATGGCCATATCCAGCATTTTGCCTTTGCCCGATTACGAGCAATTGAGCATCGAAAATGGATTGCGAGATCGGCAAATAACGGCATCTCCGGAATAATCTCGCCGGATGGAAAAGTACAGGTAGCAACAGAGTATTGGACGGAAGATGCGTTCACATTTACTATCTATGATAGAAAAATCCCCACATTTTACACCAAATATGGGAATTGGTTCAATTATCTGATGCTTATTTCCACTATAGCAGGAATTGTTATGATCCGTCTTAAAAAGAAGAATCACTAAAAATCGAGTTCCCTTTTTATCTGGTCAATGATCTCATCCAATTCGGCTGTTTTCTCTCGGAACTGAGATTTATCCGCAAGCTCTCCATTTACGCTCATGTAGAACTTTATTTTTGGCTCCGTTCCGGATGGTCGAGCTGAAATAATGTACCCTCCTTCTGTAATAAACTGAAGAACGTTTGAAGCAGGAAAATCGATACTGTTCACACGCCCGGTTTCAACATCCAGTTCTGTGTGGTGCATATAGTCTTTTACAGTCACAACCTTCTGTCCTGCGAAAACTGTAGGTGGCTGATGACGAAGTGAATCCATTATTTTTTGGATCTCTTCTGCACCTTTTTTCCCCTCTTTTTTAATAGAGATCAACTCCTCTTTGTATAAACCGTACGATTCATAAACATCGAGCAGTGCTTCGTATAGAGATTGTCCCTGTTCTTTGTAATAAGCCGTCATCTCAGCAATCATAGTGCAAGCAACAACTGCATCCTTATCCCGTACATGATCTCCAACCAGATACCCGTAGCTCTCTTCACCTCCGGCTATAAACTTCTGCTGACCTTCAAGCTCAGTCATTAGCGCGCCGATATATTTAAACCCGGTTAAAGTGTTGTAGCATTTTACACCTTTCGCCTCTGCAATCTGATCAATCAGATATGTAGTAACGATTGTCTTGACGATATACTCATTACCGCGAAACAGATCTTTACTCTCCCAGGCACTTAGAATGTAGTTAAAAAGAAGCACTCCGGTTTGATTGCCATTTAATAGTTCAAAATCACCATCTAGATTCTTGATAGCAATTCCAACTCGGTCGGCATCAGGGTCGGTAGCCATAACCAGATCTGCATCGGTTTCTTCTGCCTTTTTTAATGCCAGTGTCATAGCTTCCTTCTCTTCCGGATTCGGATAGATCACTGTCGGAAAATCACCGTCAACTGTACACTGTTCCTCTACCAAGTTCACGTTGGTGAAACCCACCTCTTTTAATGCCCGAGGAACAATATCAACGGCAGTTCCGTGTATCGGTGAAAAAACTATATTGAGATCATTCTGTGATTCAATCACTTCGGGATAGATTGACTCTGATGCCACCCTTTTAATAAATTTTTGATCCATCTCAGGACCAATTTTTTCAACCAAACTCTCATCCCGATCAAAATTTACCTGATCTACAGATTCAATTTTGTTTACTTCTGCGATAATGTTTTTGTCATGCGGTTTTATCACCTGGCATCCATCACTCCAGTACGCCTTATAACCGCTATACTCTTTAGGATTGTGAGAAGCCGTAAGCATCACACCACTCTGGCATCCCAATTCACGAATGGCAAACGATAGTTCGGGTGTAGGCCGGAGCGATTCAAAAAAGTAAACATGAATTCCATTGGCACTGAACACATCCGCCACAATTGAAGAAAATCGTTCAGCGTTATTGCGGTTGTCGTGGGCAATCACAACTTTGATTTGTTCATCCGAATAGACTTTTTTCAGATAGTTACTTAACCCTTGAGTAGCCATCCCGAGCGTATATTTATTTACCCGATTGGTTCCAATACCCATTATACCTCGAAGACCGCCGGTACCAAATTCAAGATCTTTATAGAAAGCGTCAGTCAACTCATCTAAGTTCTCTTCGTCCAGCAGTTTCCGAAGTTCAGCTTTTGTCTCTTCATCATATTTCCCTTCTAGCCAATGATTGATTTTTTCCTGAACGTTTTTATCCAGTTTCTCCATACCCATTAGATCTTATTTTTTAATCTTGTATTTAATTAACACTCTATTGGTCAAAACAGAATATTGCAGCCAACTAAAACTCTTATGAGAGTAGAAAATTTACTCTTCAGTTACTTCGATTTTCTTGATAACATCTCCCTTGCGAATCTCATCTATCACATCAAGCCCCTCAATAACTTTTCCAAATACAGTATGTTTGCGGTCTAAATGAGCTGTATTTTTCCGGCTGTGACAGATAAAAAATTGCGATCCGCCAGTATCCCGCCCGGCATGTGCCATGGAAAGAACGCCACGTTCATGGTACTGATTTTCCCCATCCAGTTCACAATCTATGGTATAACCGGGTCCTCCGGTGCCGTCACCTTTCGGACATCCAGCCTGAACAACAAAATCCGGAATTACACGGTGAAATGTCAGTCCATCATAAAACCCATCTTTTGATAGTTTTACAAAATTTTGGACAGTACCGGGAGCATCGTTTTCAAAAAAGTTAACAGTCATGTCCCCTTTTTCAGTTTTTATAACAGCTTTTGGCATTTTTTCTCGATTTAAGATTTATATATAATTGTTAGTCATAGAGCATATTTCAGCTCAAATTTAGTAAATAATTACAACCTAAGTGAGCAGGGAGCTTACAGTTCAAAGTAACTTCTAAATCTGTTTTTCAATCCCTTAAAGATGCAGACAGAGTAGAGTTAGAAATAGCTTCTGCGAGGCTATTTACAATGTTTTCTCTGGAGATATGCACCTTGGTAAAAACGTGATTAAATCCCTCCTCTTCTCTCAGTTCATACTCAAACTCTGCATCTGAGAGGTCAAGATTTTGTACAGCGTTTCTTATGTTCATAATCAATTGTTGTGTACCGAAAGGATCTCTGCCATGTTCTTCTTCCAGGTCGGCACGAGCGGACTCAACAAAACGATCTATCTCGAAACGTAAATTTGATAAAGCTACTCTGTTTGATTGTTCACGAGCTCGTTCTTCACCTTCTGCAATGGCATAAGAGTAGGCTGAAAAGGTTAAGGAATCAGTCGCTGACTCCACCTCTTTGTCGTACCATTCAGGTGCAAAACGTTCTTCAATAACTTCCTCTTGAACTTCAGGTTCCTGATCAGTTGTAACGGTTTCTGTAGATGTGCAATTGGATAAAAGTAGCCCTGTTAGAATTAGCAGAAGTAAATATTTCATTCTTGTCAATTAATTTGAAAGTAGCCGGTGGCCCCTTCTTCTGTCAAAATTTTAAGGGATAAAGATCGGTTGTTTTTTATAGAATTGGTAATGATTTGTTCCACAATTTGCAGATCAAACACAGGCTCACCGTCAATTTCGATAATTTCAAATCCTTCCCTTAACCCGCGATTCCATGCTTCAGAGCCGGGTATAATTCGATGAATATAAATATTGTAAAGATCAGGATCTTCCGGGGTAGCCAAGGCCCTGAGAGTAAATCCTAACGACTCAAAACGCTGCTGCTCAACTCCTTTATCCCGACTCCCCTCAGGTATTTCATCCCAGTTGTCTAATTCCGTCTCGTCATCGTTTTCGGGTTCAAACGTATTTTGTGGAGGTTGTGGCTGCTCAAGTTCATCCAGAACTACAGTCCTTTTTATCAATTCATTATTTCTCCAGATAGTGAGCTCAACTTCATCGTTCGGACGATACATTGCCACTTTTTCCTGCAGCTGATTGGATTCATTTACTCGCTCACCATTTACCTCTAATACAATATCATTTGACCGTATCCCGCTGCGTTCAGCCGCACCATCATTCAATACGCTCATTATCATTACACCCGAGATATTATCCAGTCCTGCTCTGCGTGCCATCCGGTCATCAACCGACTGAATAGTTACACCCAGTATTCCTCTTCTGACTTCACCAAATTCAATTAAATCGCGAGACACTTTAAGTGCAAGATTACTTGGAACTGCAAAACCATATCCCTGATAGTTTCCACTTTGTGTTGCTATAGCAGTGTTTATACCAATCAATTCACCACTAGTGTTAACCAACGCTCCACCGCTATTACCACGATTTATGGCAGCATCTGTCTGGATAAAACTCTCTATACGAAGTGCATCATTGATAATCTGTACATCTCGGCTAAGCGCACTCACAATACCTGCAGTAACAGTTGAACGAAGCCTGAATGGATTTCCAACCGCCAATACCCACTCACCGACTTCCAGTCTGTCGGAATTACCAATAATGACGGCGGGCAGGTCTTTTGCATCAACTTTTAAAACGGCTAAATCCGTACTCGGATCCCTGCCGACCACTCTGGCATCAAAGCTCCTCTTATCATCCAGGGTTATGGTGATTCCATCTCTAACTGCATCCTCAATAACATGATTATTTGTCAGAATATATCCATCTGGAGTAATCAATACACCGGATCCAACAGTTCTGACTCGGGGCGGGATAAAGCGTTCCCAAAAACGGTTATCTTCTTCCTCCTCATTTTGAACCCGACGATTATGTGTAGTAACAACCGTTTCGATGTATACAACGGTGGGAGTGACTGATTTGGCAACAGACCGGAACAGAAAACGATCATCAATTTTTTCCAGATCATCTGCACTCCAAAAAGGTTCTGCGCTTCTGTTAATGTCTGTTACTTTAACTTCTGCCAAATCAAGTGAGATAGCTCCGTCTCGGAAAAACATCAAGATCATGCCCAACAGTACCCCAATGAGTATTAGTAGAATTCCGGTAAGATATTTGTCGCGGGTTTTCATTGGCTAAGTTTCTAACAGCTGCTCAAAAATGGCGTCCGACTTCCTGGGCCTGACTCCTTCAATATGATAACGAAAATATTTATCCAAGTGATCTATTAATGAATTTAGTTCGTTTTTTGTCAAATCTATATCAAAAATTGACGATTTCATAGATTGCAATGATTCACGAACAAACTGAAATTGACCGGGAGTTAATCGTAACGAGTCGCTATCGTACGATTCAGTTGACAACGTCCCTGATTTAACATTTATATAACCCGTTTTTGGTGAGACTTGTTCCTCAATTACAATTTGAATCCCGATTCCAAGCAGTTGTGCCAGCCTGATCTGTATATATGGAAACATAATTTTCGAAACAGAATCCTCATCATTTAGCCAGGGTAACAGAGAGGATAGAAACTGAAACAGTGATTCATTAACTTCATTTTCATGCAGTAACTGATCTGTCAATTCCATCGTAATTGTCACTAAAGCCATTTTTTGCAGATCAAAACGGAGATTGTCCAGCTTCTTAAGATAAGATGTATCAGACAGTGTCTGAACCTGCCGGGTATGCTTCATATAGTAGACAACTTCAAGCATTTGACCCGGTACCAAAAACGCTGAAAATTTACTTTTTGGCTTGCGTGCTCCTTTAGCTATAACGGCTATTTTCCCATGCTTCAGCGTAAACAGAGTGGCAATAATACTGGACTCCTGATACTCTACCGTGCGTAATACCACAGCTTCAGTTTTTGTAATCATGGAGCTCATCTAATCCTTCACTAAAATGTTAAGTCATCGGGATGATTGAAATAGATCCATTTAATGAATCCAGCCTCTGTCTTCCAGAAACTGTACCATAGCCGGCAGAAATGTTAGCCCGGTGAACAGGGTCATGCCAATTCCCACCACGGCCATAATCCCGATCGATTGCAGCCCTGGATGATTGGTAAACAACAGTCCCGCAAAGCCCAGCATGGTTGTAAAAGATCCAATAGTAATATGTTGCCCCGTACTGGAAAGTACATCCCACATGCTTTTCTGACCTTCGTCCCGATATCTGTGAGCCAGATGTACTCCGTTATCACAGCCTATACCGAGTACTGCCGGCAGCACTACCAGGTTGTAAAAATTAAATTTTAATCCAAATAATAACATCACACCGAATAGCCAAAGCAGTCCTATAATCAGCGGGATGAGTGCTATGAGTGTCCATCGTAGATTTTTAAAACTAAACCATATAAAGAGAAATACAATTAAGAATGTAGCCGTAACCATATATGGGCTTTCGGTTCTCATCAGATCCAGCATAGTGGCAGCAACGATAGAAGTACTGGCTGCATGATACGTCCTGCCACTTTCTAAGGTTACTTCACCCACTTCATTTTTAAATGCGATAGATCTGAGACCGTCTGACATACCACTTTCCGGGTAGATAATGACAAACCTGCCAATTTCCCCATCCTGTGTCATAAAACGGTTTTTTAGAAAATCAGGGATGATTTCTTCATCCAGTGGTTCTGTTGTTTGAGAGCCCCTTCTCAGCAGATCCAGATTTTCATCTTCCTGATCCCGGATAAAACTATTTTGCAGCAGTCGACGAATTTCTGCAATATACTCCAGTTTCTCTTCAGCCATCTCCCGGGTTGGCGGAAATCTCTCCTGAAGAGCTTCCACGTCGCGAATTTTTGTGTCCGGATTTTGTTCTTTTCTTTCTCTTAAAATCTCGATTAATTCAAAGACATCATCATCACTGTCTGCAATAATATAGGCAGGATTACGGCGTCCATTATCATCTACACCCCGGATAAAATCCCTGAACTGTTCATACTCTTCGAAAGTAGGTTCAAGATTTCCAAACTGATACTCAAATCTTAAGTTTCCTGAAAAAATCAATACAACAATGGATACCAGTAAACCGACAGAGACAATAGATCGTGCATAAGGATATTTTTGAATCCCTTTGGTCGGTACAAAGTCATCATCAATTGTGTTAATCAGGATCCAGTTCCAGCGCTCGAAAATCACTAACAGAGACGGAAGGACAAATAGCATGGCAATCAGTGCAAAAATGATTCCCATACCGGCAATAAAACCAAATTCTGAAAAGCCCCGAAAATCTGCAAACATCAACACAAAAAGAGCGGAGGCTGTTGTTAGGGCACTCACGATAATGGCTGAGCCCGTCTTGTCATACGCGAGAATGATACTATTCTCCACCGATCGCCCCACCGAGCGATACTCTATATACCTGGCGTAATAGTGGATGCCATAATCGATACCCAATCCAAATAGAATCACAAAAAGTACAGACGTCATTGTGTTCAACACTTCGATCTGTAAGTAGGTTATGCCAAAGGTCCACATCAAACTGACAAGCAGAGGAATACCGATTACCAGTACAGGAATGGGCATTCGTATAAAATGAGACCAAAATGAGTGTCTCTGCCTGGTTTTAGAACCCTTTCTGTAGTGAATATATTTTTTAATGAAAAAGTAAAACATCACGAGCAGAATCACGCTGCTAATCCCCAGAGAGAAACTGTTGAATACGTCGTTCATGATCGACTCAAACTCGTTAAGATGGCGCTTCAAACGACCGCCAAACTTAATTTCCATCTCAGGATGATATGACGCGACATCTATAGAGTCGATCATATCTTGATAGGCAACAAACATATCTTCCAGATACCGAATATCGCTCTGCGACCCTGTAGGGTAGAGAGTCAGCACTATAACGGTACTGTCCGCATTAGTCGGATACACCGGAGGGATCAAATCGTCATAACTGTCTCTGAATCGGCCAATATCACTCTCCTCCTCTTCTCCCTCTTCCTCAAAGTCGTCCATAAAATCGACAAAGAACGGGTTGGCTTCCTCACGTGCCTTTGCAATTTCGTCTTCCAGATAATTAGTGATCTCCTGAAGTTCCGATATGGTTGCCAGATAGAGAGCATTATCCTGCAAAACTTCAGTATCACGACGAAATTCTGCGCTGCTGAAAAAATAATTTTCGTGTCTCGGATAGTACAGTTCGAGGCTTTTTTCTGCCAGATAATCGGCCATAGCAACATTGGCATCAAAATCAGGAGATTTAATTGCCACCTGCATTTCTGTTTCACCGCCGGCTGTCTCCTTCAGCCTTTCAAGAGCTTGAACGTTCGGATTTGTCTCTGGAAGGAGATTGGCTATATCAGTGTCAATCGTGAGCTTTGATGCAAAAAAACCTGCAAAAATAGCGAGTGAAATTGCAACGGCTAAAACTGTAAACGGTCGGCGGCTGTTTAGCCGCACAGCCGGTATGAAAAAACGTATAAACTTAGACATCAGGTTTGTTTGCGGTCAGAAAGATTTCAAATACTGAAATTACGTAAAATTTAAAACAATTGAGTGCTATCGTTTGCAATATTGCAGACTTAGCAGGAAAACCCCTATTTATACAAAAACAGATGCTTTTGAAGTTTATTTTTCTAAAGTCATAACTTTTACATCTCATTGCTATTACAACACCGGAGAATTTCATCTACAAACATGCATTTAATATCCAATTTAAAAAAATAGCTGTGGCAGTTAACACCACCACAGCTACTTGTGTTCTCCTCTCCTGATTGAAGTGGTTCCCTCATTTAGTAAGTTGAAGAGTCTCGTACTCTTCATCACTCTCAGTTTACCAACTACAAGTGACAACGTGGTGTCATACAATTATTACGGAATAAAAAAAAGATCGGATTATAGGTTTCGCGTTTACAAAAGAATCTAAAATCCTCTGAAATACAGAACGTTACAGATTTTCCATCTGTTGAGATAAATGAAATACTAACTAAATAAATTACTGAGATGGAATATCGATTTTTGGGACGATCCGGTTTAAAAGTATCTGCGTTATCGTTTGGTTCATGGGTGACATTTGGAGATCAAGTTGATGAAGACATCGCTTACAACTGCATGAAGGAAGCGTACGATGCCGGAGTTAATTTTTTTGATAATGCCGAAGCCTACTCCGAGGGACAGTCAGAAAAAATGATGGGAAATATCATAAAAAAAGCCGGGTGGAAACGAACTGACCTGGTACTGTCTACCAAGATTTTCTGGGGAGGCAACGGTCCGAATGATGCCGGTCTCTCTTATAAGCACATCATAGAAGGTACAAATGCAGCACTTCAAAGAATGCAGACAGACTATGTTGATCTGATTTTTTGTCACAGGCCTGATAAATTTACTCCCATTGAAGAGACCGTTTGGGCGATGAATCAGGTGATTCAGCAGGGAAAAGCATTTTATTGGGGAACCAGTGAGTGGACTGCAGAGCAGATCAGAGAAGCGTATCATATTGCTAGACGTGAAAACCTTCGTCCACCGCTAATGGAACAGCCTCAATATAATATGTTCTTCAGAGACAGGGTTGAAAAAGAGTACTCCAGACTCTACGATGAAATTGGACTCGGTACCACAATTTGGAGTCCACTCGCCAGTGGGTTACTAACCGGCAAGTACAACGACGGTGTACCAGATGATAGCCGCCTCTCTCTAGAGAAATACAAATGGCTTCGTAAAAATCTGCTTGAGACCGAAAGTGGAAAAAAGAAACTCGAAAAAGTGGAAAAACTCGCCAAATTATCTGACGAAGCTGGCCTCTCAATGCCGGAAATGGCTCTTGCATGGTGTCTAAAAAATGACAACGTAAGTACGGTTATAACCGGTGCTTCCAAACCGGAGCAGGTTAAGCAGAATATGAAAGCGATTGATAAAGTTGATTCCTTGACCAGTGATGTGATGGAAAAGATTGAAGAGATATTGGATAATAAACCGGAAGAGGAGAATGACTTTCGCCCATAATCTTTAATTTTTTCTACGTATAAATACGTACCTTAAAAAAGGCGCAGAATTTAACATTCTGCGCCTTTCCTTTTGCATGGCACAGTATTACATTTATAGTTAAATGCAATAAACACAATTCTGTATGACAGAAAAAGAGTCTAAGCGCGGAATGAAAGCCATTGGTGTGTTGCTGCTCATCTTTGCAATACTCGTTGCACCTCACGAAGGTGAATTCTGGCCTTTCAGTATCTACCCGATGTTCTCTCAGGCAGGCAATCCATGGACCCGTGCTATGATTCTCGATGTTTCGGAATACGATTACGAAGAGATTTGGGAACAGCGCACTGTAGATGATTTTATTGGCGATCCTGTAGCAGTTAGATCGTATGGAGTCGATGAGATAGATTTTGCCAATTTTGTCTCCAAAACAGAAAACTGGACAGATGAAAGACGGGAAGCACTGCGTACTATGTTTGGTCTTTATGTGTTCAATGAAAAAAGGTGGCTTGTTGTAAAAGCTGAAGGACATTTAGCCGGACAAGATTCTGTAGCTGTAGATATTATACCCTGGATTCTATTGACTGATGATGGAACAGAGTTGAACCCAAACATCAATCCTTCAGAATACATGGAGGTTGATGAAGAATGAAGTGGTATGAAAAAATAGGTTATCAACTTTTTGAGCCGGATCGTCCTCTGAGTTCTGGTGAGCTCATCTTTTTTAAGATTTTTGAACTTTTTATACTCATCTACACCATAAAGTACGCCTGGGAGTGGGGAATTTACACACAACTCCGGAATACAGAAGTTGTTCTGCCGCTGGGTATTGCCAACTATATTGATATTTCTATTCTGTTCCAGTGGAATCTCGCATTGATTAATGCTGCAGTAATTACACTACTGTCCGGTATTGCATATACCCGAATGGGATACAGATGGTTTTACATGGTTGTGGTGGTACTACTTCACATTCAGTATGTTGCCCGTTTTTCGCAAGGTGAAATACCCCACAGTATGAATCTGATAGGCATGTCGGTATTATGTTTTGCAGTTGGAGCAATTTGGTTTTCGGATAGAAAACAGATGCCTCGTTTTGTAATGGGATCTGTCATCTTTTTCATCGGCCTTGGTTACACATCCGCTTTTTTCGCAAAACTGATTGGCACCGGACTTCACTGGTTTGATGGCCGGCATTTATGGTTATGGATTAGTGAGAAAAGCATCGACGTCTACTCTACGTTTGGCTATTACGAACCTAATTTTTTACAAGAACTGGCTCTAACCTATCTCCCGGTGGCATCTTTGATATTACTGATTGGATGGCTAACTGAACTTATCGGGTTTACGATTTGGTGGAAAAAAATTCGTCCCTATACAACAACACTTCTTATAGGGATGCATATTGGTATTACATTAACGATGAATATTCGATTCGATGCATTTGTGATGCAGCTGATTCTTGTGGGATATCCCTGGTACAAAATTATTGATAACTACATAGAACAAACACCTGATCTGATCAAAAACTGGATTTAAGAAAACCGGAAACCTAAAATGGCCAGATAAGCGGAATAAAAATTGTGGCCAAAATCCAGAATATAATATTCAGAATCGTCCCTACTTTAAAAAAGTCGACTACTTCGTACTGCCCCGGTCCATAGATCATGGTATTGGTTTGATATCCAAATGGTGTAATCAAACTTAATGAGGCCGCAAAGGTTACCGCGTAGAGAAACGGCTCATGAGCCACCCCGATAGATGAGGACGCCTCAATTGCAATTGGGGCTAAAAGCGCGGCTGAGGCGTTGTTCGACATCACAGCTGTAATGATCAGTGTGAGCAGAAAAAATCCCGACATAAGTGCTGTTGGTCCAAAACCTGCCAGCGTATCAATCATGGAGTTCGCCATGAGTTCTGCAGCGCCTGTTGTGTCCATCGCGGTACCCAGTGGTAAAACACCGGCCAGAAGCATAATTACTTTCCAGTTAACGGCATTGTAAGCTTCTTCCGTTCGCAGGCATCCTGTTAAAACCATCAACACTACCCCGACTATCGCACTGATTACAATAGATGTGAGTCCCACAGCCGCCGCAAGCACAACACCTGCTAATATAGATAATGCAATTGTCGTCTTGTTGCTTCTGTGAGTAGTGGTTTCATATTTTGAAGCGATGAGAAATGAAGGGTCCTTTTCCAGCTCATTTACACGATCTTTACTCATACTCAATAAGATAGAATCACCGCCGGAGAGCTTTATTTTTTTTATATCGTCGTGCTTTAAGTCTCCTTGATGTCGCACGGCGAGTGGTACAGCCCCATGTTTATCAAAAAATGAGTAGTTACCGAGTGTGGTCTGATCTAGTGAAGATTCCGGAGCTATTATGGCCTCAATAATTACATCCTGGCCATGCTCAAGATCTCTGTCCAGCCACGTTTTTGATGGCATGATGGATAGGTCTTCTCTTTCTAGTAATTTCCCTATCTCTTTAGGATTTCCCCTTATTCTCAGATAATCACCCGATTCAAGTCTCACCTCATTTCGTTGAGCTGAGGAATCGGTCCCCTCCTTAAAAACACGGATCACATCAATATCGAGTTTTTCAGTAAGCTTTTTATGATCCAATACTTTACCTATCAGATCAGAACCCGGATTTATGGAGATGTCGGTCAGATAGCTTTGCATATCAAACTGATCTGTCAATTCAGCTTCCTTTCTTCTGTCGGGGATCATTCTGATACCAAATGTGAACAAGAAAAGAAATCCCGCAACGACAAATATGAGCCCCATTGGGGTGAGTTCAAACATTGAAATGGCATCCAATCCCCGTTCAACAGCTATTGAGCTAACCAAAATATTGGTCGAGGTACCAATGAGTGTTGTAACTCCACCAATCATACCGGCAAAAGAGAGCGGCATCAGCATTTTTGATGGGCTAACCCCCACCTTTGATGCAATCCCCATAATTACGGGAATAAAAATTGCAACAGCTGCCGTATTGTTTATGAAAGCAGATATCACAGCAATGAACAGCAGTAGTGCAAAAAACCACACTTTGAAGTTCGATTGCATTTTATCAGAGAAGAAATCTCCTGCACTGGATAAGATTCCGGTCCGCCTCACCCCTTCACTCAGAATAAACATTGCGGCAACTGTAACGGTAGCGGGATTGCTAAACCCTGAGAGCCCCTCTCTTGGACTTAGAATACCGGAGAGCATCAGGCTTGCCATGATGATAATTGCAGCTACATCAAACGTCACATAATCTGTAACAAACAGAAAGACTGCGACAATCAGTAAGATAAAAACAAAAATGATCTCAAAAGTCATCCGGCCCGGCCTTTATTTACTCTTAGTGAACTTTTTCGGATACACTAAAAGAAAAAACAAGCTGCTATTATAACAAAATATAGATTATCAAAATCTGAAAAAGAGTCTGAATGAGAGAAGTGCAGAAAATAGACTGGTCGCTAATGCAATCATAAAAATGGAAGTTAGTGTATAGCCGCTGTCGAGCATCCATCCCATCAGAAATGGGCTCATAGCGGTGCTAAAAACCATAATGGATGCAAACAGACTTTGTACGGTGCCAATCATTTTGGTACCGTAAATTTCCGCCCAGAGTGATGATTTTATGGTTGAGCTAAAACCGAGCGTCATGCCAATCAGCCCCATATAAACATAAGCTGTCCAGTGCCCGGAAAAGAAAATGGCAACTGCAAGCCCCATCATCATTGGAACCAGAAGAAACGGAAATAGTGACTGAGCAGAAAAGCGGTCAATCATAGGACCGGAAAAGAGTCCGGATGCGATTCGTGCAACCGCGAAAGCGATGAAAGCAGATGCTACAATCCCAGCCGTCCATCCCATATCACCTGCGGCCGATACCTGGTACAGAAAAAGGCCTGTAACCCAAAAAGGTGGAATCAGTATTGCTGGAATGGTGTAAAAGGTTCTGGGATCGCTAAAAATAACCGAATAATTTTCACGGGTTGAAGCTACTTCCTCATCATCATCCTGAATAACTTTCGTGCGCTGATCCTTAATAAGTGCCCAAAGTACAGGTATGAAAACGAATGCAATGAGTCCGGCAATCAAACCCCAGGTAGTTCTCCAATTCAAATAAACCAGAGCAAACGCAATGATAGATGGCAAGATCGCCTCACCTACAGGGTAGCCTAGTGCCGAAATACTGAGGGCTTTACCGCGGTCTCGATCATATACTCGAGCCATGGTTGCCTGAGCGGTATGACTGCTGAGCCCCTGGCCGGACAGTCGCAAGAAAATCAACGCAACAAATAGCATAGCTACATGCCAGGAAATGGACATGAGAACTGTAGCTGTCAGTAATCCGACTGCAACATACATGCTGTATTTACGCAGCGGTATACGATCTATCCACTGCCCCAGATAGGGTAATGCGAGTGCTCCGGTAAGGGTTGCCAATGAATAAAGAATGCCAAACGATGCATTAGTCAGCTCAAATGAGACCAGAAAATAGGGCACAAACAGTGATAGCAGAAATGTCTGTCCAAAACTGGAAAAAAATGTAAACGATATTGCGAAAGTGAGCAGTCGCCTCTCTTTACGGACGAACGCCAGATAAGTCATCAGTGATTCTCTGTTTCTATGATCTTGCTGCAGATCGATGAAATTTTTAAATGCTTTTAGACAATCAAAATACGGCTTTTCTGTCTGAAGCTACAGGTTATATTGATAGAAATAATTGATGATGGTGTAAGGTTGAGTGAAACATAAATTGTTAAAAGAGTGTGACTATTTGAATTGAACCCAAACAGTCACAATCAAAACAGATTCACAGATTTATGTAGCAGAGCTCCGGGACGAGGGGATTGAGGGGTATATTTAAAATTACTTCGTTTTGTCAGCCTCTATTTCAC
>CAZHUP010000019.1:0-24520 GCA_964535495.1 uncultured Rhodohalobacter sp. | reverse complement strand
ACGGGCTTTCAGGTATGATTACTTAACGAACTACTCAGTTAAGTTCCACAGAATAGCGGTAGATAGGACCTGAAAGGTCAAGTTCTACCGTATAGTTTCCTGCTTCTTCAATCGGGATGTTATCAGCTCCTTCTTGGAGTGTTCCATCCGCGTTCTCAGAACCGTAATTAAGATCCCAGGCATCGTTTGCTCGGAATTTAATTTCACCGGCAGTCAGATCAACGGTTAATCTCCAAACCTTATCATCAACATCATAGGTCAAGTCGGTGTCTGCATCCCATCCACCGGGAGTAGCATCACCAATCAAGCCCCACTCTGTGCGGAGTGTTTGGTAGGTAAGATTATTCAGGTCTACATTGATTTTGTAGTAACCTGCATCTTCCATTAAGAGATTACCTCCACCCGGTTCAAGTTCACCGGCTCCACCGCCCCAGTCACCGTCATCCCAGTTCCTTTCAGCAGTGAATTTGTATTCTTGTCCACCATCAGCAAAGTAAACATAACCTTCATATCGGTTGTCATCACTCCGGGATGCTAATGCAGGTGCATCGGCCGGTGACCAGTCATTTGTATAACCACTGGCAGACTGATATCCACCGGGTACATAGATTTCCGGGAATTCAATGATGATTTCATACGGAGTAAATGCAAAGATGAACACATCAGAAATGCGATCTTCAATGTTATCATTTACATGCGCGCGGATCCGCATAGGTATCTCTGACTCAATTCCGAAAGGTACACCGGCTACGTTGAGTCGGTTATTTACCTGTGCAACTGTCAATGAAATGGAGGTTTGGTTTGTTTGAGCAAATGTAACAGGATTTTCAAAATCCGATCCATCTACATCCATTTCGATGTAGTAGGTTACAGCTGCATTGAAACCGAAATCCGGTGCATTCCACGAAAGTGTAAAGAGCTCTTCATCAGCATCTTCTTCATTCAGTACAAAGCTTTCCCCACCGGAGTGTGAAGTAAGGGCAGGGGAGCCCGGATCTGAATTCACTTTCGGTCCCACTGAGTCTTCACAAGAAGTGAAGACCAGCAGTCCAAAAATCGCGATTAACGATATAATTAAGTTTTTCATGGCGTTTATACTTTAAGTTAAAAATCGTTTAGTAACCCGGATTCTGAGACAGATTCAGATTCGAGTTGATATCTGAAGATGGAATCGGGAAAATTTCGTAATGGCTGCTTGTGCCTGATCCTGCCTGGCTGCCACCTTTCCAAGACCATACGTAGTTGTCGCCGGTATAGCGATCAAATCTGCGTAAGTCTGTTCGTCGGTGAGCTTCCCAGTAGAGTTCACGTCCACGTTCATCCAGAATGAAATTGAGATTCAGGTCGCCTGCGTTGATGTTTGCTTCTGGCCCGCCGAATGCACGTTCGCGCAATTCATTGACATAGGTAACAGCCTGAGGAACGGTTCCACCGGATGCTCCGCGCAATGTTGCTTCAGCATAGATCAGGTAAACGTCGGCTAGACGGAATACCGGGAAGTCGGTGTAGACAAAATCTGTACGCGGAGCGGGTGAACCGTTTCGCATAACATTCTTCCATTTACTAACCGCATAACCCTGGTTGAAATCCCTGTAGTCGTCGATTTCAAATGTCTGCCCGTCGGTAAAAAACATGGCTCTATTTTCAGATGCACCGGCTTCCATAGAGTAGGTTCCTTCATTCAGGTCAACGGTAAATGTATAGACACCGGCCTGATTAACAACAAGGTTGCCTCCTCCCGGTTCCAATCCACCTTCACCATCGTCGCCCCAATCTCCATCGTCCCAGTTGCGTTCGTTGGTGAACTTGTACTCGGCACCGGCATTGGCGAAGTATACTACTCCTGTGTAGATATCGTCACTGTTTTCAGAGATCAGTTGAACACCATCTGCTGGCGACCAATCGTTTTCGTAACCGCTTGCAGACTGGAATCCGCCTACGACATATATTTCAGGATAGTTGCCTGTATTCTCCGTTTGTGCACCTGCAAAGAAATCACTGCTATCAAACAGGTTTACAAATTCCGGCGTGGTTCGGTGACCGGCCCATCCTCCGTTAATTCCGAAAGAGCTGGCGCTCATGTTACCGCCCACAGCAGCGTGCACGATAAATGTTGTGCCACCAAATGTTCGCATGTTTTCTCCATCCTGGGGAATACCAAAGATGATCTCTTGCGACTGGTTATTGTCAGCCAGGAAGAGATGCTCATAATTGTCATCCAGGTCGTAAGATCCACTATTGATTACATTCTCAGCATAGGTGAGGGCATCATCATAGCGATCCTGTCCAACATAAACCTCTGCATTGAGGTAAAGCTTGGAAAGAAGTGTCCAGGCAGCACCGCGGTCAATACGGCCATACTCGGATTGTCCCGGACTTTCCAGTTCACCTACAATATCCAACAGTTCACTTTCGATGAAGGCAAACAGATCGTTTGCATTGGTTGGCTCGGGCTCGAAGGCACCGATTGGATCATCTTCTGTTACAAACGGAACATTACCGCCAAAGAGATCAAGAGCGTGCCAGTAGCTAAATGCTCGCAAGAATCGAGCTTCTGCCAGGTAGTTCTGAATGATCGATTCGTCACGGTTTTGTGCCTCACGAATGAACTCATTAGCCATCGTGATTTGGTAAAATATACGGCTGTACATTCCCATCACGAAGTCGTTAGACGCTCCCCATGCCTGGAAGTTGTACTCCGGAAGACCCGGGTCATTCCAGGCCACAACAGCTTCATCGGTTGGAAGGGTTTGATGTACCCAAAGCTGACGAATGTAGCTTGAGAAGCCTTCGTCAATTCCCTGGATATCACCTTGTCCGGCAGGACCTTCCTGGCCGGTTACGGCATAACCCGCATATAGTTTTGCTAAAACCTGACGGAAATCATCAGGAGTATCATACACCTGGGCAGCAGTCACCTCACTGTCATCGATAGGCGATGTATTCAGGTCGTTTACACACGACGTGGCAAAGGCAACTGTCAGGCCGACAAGCGCGAATGCTAATATTTTAAATTTGTTATTTAACATAATCTTCAAGATTAAGGTGTTTCAATTAAAAATTGAGGTTCAGTCCCAGTACAAAGGTACGTGGCCGGGGGTAGAGGTTATAGTCAATTCCTCCGAAAACCTCAGGGTCCTGCCCGCTATACTCGGTGATTGTAAATACATTCTGTACGGTTGCAGAAACTCTCATTGATGAGACGACATCAAACAGTTGATTGATTGTATACCCAACTGAGATGTTATCCATTCTGAGGAAAGATGCATTTTCAACAAAATGGTCAGAATGATACTGAGCATTTACAAATCTGCTGCTATTAACAAATTGCGTTGGATTTGTTAAGAACCCGGTATTGTTGAATGTCTGGCTGATGATGGCATTATCTGATGCAACGTTGTTGTAAACATAGTTGCCGATACTTGCACGGGCAGCAAATGACGCATCCCAGTTTTTATACTCATATCTGGATGAGAAACCGAATGTCCAATCAGGGCTCGGGCTTTTATGGCGATACATATCGGCCTCGGTAATCTGTCCGTCACCGTTTCGGTCTACATAAAGACCTTCAATCGGCATATTGTTTTCATCATACACCTGCTCATATACGTAGAATGAATTTCTCGGATGACCTACGCTATGAATCTGTATAGTATTACCGGTACCTCCGGCAATGCCACCGGTTTCAACACCGATATAGCTTGGATCGTCAATTGTTGTGAGCTTGGTTATCTCATCAGTGGTATAGGTAGCGTTGAATGATACCTGTAGGAATGAGTTCTCAGTTGAGACTAGTCGGCCTGTGATATCAAACTCAATACCCTGTACTTCAAGAGTTCCAACATTTGATAATACCCTGTTCGTGAAGTTGGTTCCCGCAGGTACGGGGATCACGTTCAGAAGGTCTTGGGTTTCTCTATGGAATACCTCAACTGAACCAAAAATCTGTTCCTCATTAAAGCTGTAATCTACACCGATATTATAGGTTGTAGTCTCTTCCCACTTAAGGTTCGCATTGTATCCTTCAGGACGCAGAGTTGTTACAAACTCATTACCGAACGGATAGCGTGCTGTCTCTTGCGAGAAGGTATAGCGTGCCAGATATGGGTAGTTACCCTGACCGATTCGCTGCTGTCCGGTAACACCGTAACCCAGGCGAAGCTTCAGTTCACTAAGACTGTCAAAGTCTGACAGGAAGTTTTCGCGATGCATGTTCCATGCAAAGGCAAAAGAGGGGAAGAGGCCCCATCTGTTGTCTTCAGAGAAACGAGATGTTCCATCCTGACGCAAGGTAGCAGTGAAAAGGTAGCGATCCATCAGCGAGTAGTTTGCACGTCCAAAGAACGAAACAATGTAGTACTCTGTCGCATACTCGTTATCAGTATTCACTACAACAACCTGTGAGCGGTCGAAGTTAGTTGAGAAAGTTGAACCCTCTTCATAGTGGTGTTCCCATGAGTACCCACCGGTTAGATCGAGACGACTGTTCTCAAACTCAGTATTGTAGTTCAGGTATAAATCGAGAAGCTGATTCTCTTTTCTCTGGTCGTAGTTGGTGCGCACACCGGGTGCGGCTCCTCCAATCTCCCAGGCAGCCTGATCTGATACAGTAACCAGTCCGTCTCCTACATCCGAATAGTCAAAACCAAGATTTAACGTTGCGGTTAAGTCAGGCAGCTGAACAGGTTTGTAGTCGATCTGGAAATTACCGATTGCACGATAAACGGTAGATTCATCATTTCTTTGATCAATCAGCGCCATCGGATTAATTGGGGCAATTGGAATAGGATTTCCATCGCCATCAGTCCATGTGTAATAGCTGCCAAAAGGAGCCCCTTCACCAAGCATTACAGGCTGCGTGGGATCGTATGAAATAGCTGATCCGATAGCACCTGTGTCGGCAAAGCGGTTATCTACCCGTACTCCTCTGAAGTTGACATCAGCACTGAGCTGATCTTCAAAAAATGTAGGGTTTACAGCAACAGAACCGGAGAGACGGTCATTGTTAGATGTTTTTAGAACCCCTTGATTTCCTGAAAAACCGAGAGAAACACGGTATGGAATATCATAGGCGGATCCTGCAACACTCAGGTTGTGATCCTGGGTAAACGCATTCCGGAAGATCTGATCTTGCCAGTCGGTGGATTCATTACCCAGAAAGTTGAGTGCAGATGCGCTGATATTACCGGCAGCAACTTCGTCTTCAACAAATGTCCGGAACTCATCGCCACCGAGAACGCCAATGCGATCGTCGTTAGTCTGATAAGAGTATCGGCCGTTGTAATTGACCTGTATATCCTGTCCGACTTGACCCCGCTTGGTGGTAATGATAATTACACCGTTGGAAGCACGAGACCCGTAAATAGCAGTTGCAGAAGCATCTTTTAATACGGTAATGGACTCAATGTCATTCGGGTTGATTGTGTTCAGCGGATTTCTCATTCCTGCAATACCACCGTCGTCGAGTGGTACGCCATCCACTACATAGAGCGGATCATTACTGGCTGCGAGGGAAGAACCACCGCGAATTCGGATCGTTGCACCGGCTCCGGGTGCACCACTGTTGGATGTTACCTGTACACCGGCTGCACGTCCCTGAAACAGCTCTTCAGGTGATGTGATCGCTCCCTGGTTAAAGTCTCTTGAACTTACAACACGGATGGATCCGGTATTATCTCCTCGTTCCTGAACCCCGTAACCGATTACTACCAGTTCGGAGAGCGCTTGAACATCGGTGCTCATCTCTACGTCGATCGTTTCACGACCGTCAACCGGAATTTCCATGGTTACGAATCCGATGTAAGAAAAGATTAAAACATCGTCTGCATTTACTCTAAGTGAGTATTGCCCCTCGAGGTTTGTAGTTGTTCCTCGATCCGGTGAGTCCTTCACGGTGATGTTAACACCGGGGAGGGTTTCACCCGTTTCTAATTCTGTGACCGTACCGCTGACTGTAAGTTGATTCTGCGCATGTGCCGGGAGGGCATAAGAGCAAAAAAACATAATCAGAAGCAGGCTGAGTAGCTGTTTTACCTTCATAAAATCTACCTGTTTTTTTGATTAATGGAATAGATTAAAATTGTTATGGTTTGAAAGCGCTTCAATTGTTGGTTTTATCGTTTAGAACGTGATAATGTCTTTAAAAAGGCACTATAAATTCTTTCTTTCACTTGTATTTAAGATGAACTTATGAAAACGCTTACATCTTGTCTTATTAATCTAATAATTTTTTGTGAAGATTCCTTAAAGAGAGTTTATAATTCTTCTTAAACATCAGTTAAAAAAGGGCTTACTTAACCACAGATACGGATGAAATGTAAATAGAAGCTAAAATACTCTCTTATCATGAACTTACGATTTTGAAACCGCAGAGTTGAACCGATAATTGCCGAAGATCGGTGTGCAAATCGTCTGACTAATCTCTGTTTTTAAATTGTTATCATTGCAATGTTTTGTGCGCTGAGAGTTAAACTTTGAGCGTGACCTTGTAATCTCTTTAATCGACCGTCTCAATTAATGGCAAGATCCGAATACACTGTTATATGATTTCATTTCTAAAAAGAAAAGGAATTGACCTTTCACTGAAGACCTATGTGATCACGGCACTCTCTTATATGGCGCTGGGTCTTTTCTCATCATTAATTATTGGCTTGATAATCAGAACGGCAGGGGAGCAGCTTGAGATAGCAATGCTTATTACGATTGGGCAAACCGCTATGGATTTAATGGGGCCGGCAATAGGTGTGGCTATAGCTTACGGCCTGAAAGCTCCTTCATTGGTTCTGTTTGCTTCTGCTGTGGCCGGTGCGTTTGGGGCAATAGCCGGTGGGCCGGCCGGTGCATACATTGCATCAGTTCTGGCTACAGAATTTGGTAAGTTAATTTCGGGTTCCACAAAAATAGATATTATAGCAACACCTCTGGTCACTATTTTTGTAGGATATTTTGCTGCTGAATATATAGGAGTATTTATCAATGAAGGGATGCTCGCTTTTGGCGAACTTGTTAACTGGTCTGTAAATCAGCATCCGCTAATTATGGGAGTACTCGTTGCCTCTTTGATGGGAATGGCGCTTACCGCTCCAATATCGAGTGCGGCTATTGCAATTATGCTCGGTCTGGATGGCCTGGCTGCCGGAGCTGCAACGGTTGGGTGTTCAGCCCAGATGGTCGGCTTTGCGGTAAGCAGCTATCGCGAAAATGGAGTTGGCGGATTGATCGCGCAGGGGATTGGAACGTCCATGCTTCAAATCGCAAATGTTATCAAAAATCCGTTCATATTAATACCTCCGGTTTTAGCCGGGGCACTGCTGGCGCCATTAGCTACACTTGTTTTTATGATGGAGAACACACCTGAAGGGGCGGGCATGGGAACAAGTGGTTTTGTGGGGCAGATCTTTACATTTACTTCGATGGAATTTAGCTGGGAGGTGATGGCCTATATCTCAGTACTGCATTTTATAGGCCCGGCAATTCTGGCGTATATCATTTCAGAATTTCTAAGGAAAAAGAACTTGATCAAGCAGGGAGATATGCTTTTGAGGAGCGAATCTAAGTAAAAAATATCGATCATGACTAAATCACCTCTACAGAGAACTTTTCTTAATAAAAAATTAATATAAATATATACTATACATTGCAAGGCAACGATATAGATCTATCTATAAATAAAAATTATAGACATAAATAATTTAGGTTTTGTCGTTATTGTTGCCAATCAGGTATATGTGTAGGTAAATGGCAGAGATATTTTAATCAGCTACCCGTTGCCGGAGAAGATAAGGAACAGGCAAGGCTTTTTCTGAAGATCAAGCTCCCCGGATTGCTTCCATTGATGCACAGTTTTGGTCTGAATGAATTCATCCTTTTGTGTGATGTTGGATGCAATACAGAGTCGGGTTGATGGACGGAGTTTACTCAACAGTAACTGATAGAGTTGCTCATTACGATGGGGAGTTTCCATGAAGATTTGAGTCCGGTTCTTTTGCGCCGACTCCTGTTCAAGTTCGGAAATCTCCCTCACACGTTTACCTTCATTCAAAGAAAGGTAGCCGTTAAATGTAAACGATTGACCGTTCATTCCCGATGCCATCAACGCCATTAGTATGGATGAAGGACCAACCAGGGGTACGACTTCAATATCATTATCGTGAGCCAGTTTTACGAGTTTTGCACCGGGATCCGCAACGCCGGGTGCACCGGCCTCCGACATCAACCCCACATCCATTTCCTTCAAAAACTTGAGGAAACTGTAAACTTCCTGATCGGGTGTTTTCTTATTCAGTACCCTCATCGTAATTTCGTATGGTGGCGTAGGATGTTCGATCCACTGTAGAAAACTTTGTGTGGTCTGAGGTTTTTCAACAATGAAGCATTTCAGAGATTTGATAATCTCCAACGTATGCTCGGGCAGTGCCACATTCTCTTTGCGTTTGCTGATCGGTGTAGGTATAAGATATAGTTTATGCTTTTTCATACTCCTCATCCCGGTCAATTCGTTCAAATTGCAGCTCTTCCTCACCATGTTTTATACGCCGATACGCGTACCTGGAACCGTATAGGGCAATGATGATTGTAACAATCAATCCTATGGCTGTTACTCCCAAATTCACTTTAATTACACTTTGCTGCAGTTCATAAGTGGGCATCAATACGATAGGCTTAAATGAGCTGACGTTATATCGAATAGGGATCAGCTCAGACTCCATGATAACCTGGGCCATCTGAACCGGCAATCCAAGCTGCTCTTCAATGGTCTCATCTTCATTCGTTGTAAACTGAATGACAACATATCCATTTGTTTGAGCCGCGATCTGTTTTACATCAAAATCGGTAACGGTGGCAATATAACTGTCACCATTCTCATAGGTATTTTGAATACCAAAATAGGTTGTTGTCTGGTATCCAAATTGGTAGAGAAAATAGAGTGGCAAAAGCCATATCAAATAGACGTAATAGTATTTATTCATTGTTTAATCGGGGTGTTCTTCGTTAATATCATGTTGATTTTTCCGGTGTGAAACCTTCTCCATCAAGTCGATTAAAGCCGGATCATAGATCAGCCGCTGTTGAAAGTCCTGATGCATGTGAGTGCCCGACATGTGGAACCAAAATCCCACGGGTAACTGATCGAAAAAGATCGCCTGGATTTTGGTATCTCCGGTATAGACCAGCGTACCGAAATCTATTCCGTTCAGCAATCCCATTCGGTTATCAAACAGGGCGCCGTAGTCTGTAAAATCACGTGTGATTTCTGATCTATCCTGATACGGAGCTCTCATCAGATCTAAAACCAATTTGGCCGTGTTATCTGAAATTTCACTTCCACTATGCACACTCTTCAGAAATGAAACTGCTTCTGTTGCTGTGGTTTTTGGAAAAAGATCCAAAGCATCACGCTCCTCCATAAACGAACGGCCAAGGCGGTTTCTGTTAAAATCATCGATCCATTCTTCTCTGGCTGCTTCATCATTCACAAATCGTTCTGATAAATCTATGACATGTGTTCGATATTCACTGCGTCGATTATTCCAGTGGCTGATCAGATTCTCAATGCTATCATCAGCTACAGCTTCTGAAATAGACAGGTAGAGGCCTGAGTAAGGAAGCGGCATATCAGTCATTTCAAGACCAAATTTCTGTTTGAAAGCGTCCCAATCATAGGGTTCCAAGTTCCACCACAAATAGTCAGAGAGTGCGGGATCGTTAAAATAGGAGAGTAGTGATAGTGAGTGGCTTACCGAAATAGTACCATCATCTATCCAGCCTCGTTGCTCTGCATATGAAAGCGCGTTGTTATGAACCGAATTGTCTACTTTTGGAAGCATAAACTTCTTTATCTCTTCCACAGGTATATTCTGCTCTCCGTCAATGTTACCGTTATCCATTTCAATAGCATAGGCAGTCATCAAAAACAGATTGGAGAGTGTACCCATGGGCCGGGGAACGTCCGACTGGAATAGAAGGGTAGAGTCAGGGTGTTCCAGCACAATGCTTGCAATTGATACTCGCTGTGGATTCTCCTCTATATATTCCGAGAGCCCACGAAGGGATTGTGTTTTTGGCACCCATTCCGACCCCTCCATGAACGCTTCTCTGTTGTCCAGAAACGTTTGAAAAGCGCCCCAGTTCAATCCTATAACAACAACCCCTAAAACGAGCGCCGTAGCTAAAAATGCAGATATGAATTTTAAAAGTCTCATTGATGTGAATAAAAGGAAATTTTATGACCCAAATATGAAGCAGAATTATCTGCTCTCTTTATAGAACGTGTTTACTTGTAGCAGTCTGTGATAAAATTGATTGATATCTCGAAAATAGACAAATGCGTGATACTGCTGCCGCGTATCAGGGAAAAGTGTATCGAACGCAAGGTCATCCACTCTGTTGTTGTCTGCTAACACATATTTATAACGGTACGTGCCTTCTTTCATAGTAACAGTTTGGTTCCATCTGCCTGTCTGTTCATCAAACGTCATTCGATATTCCCGGTTGAGTTTCCACGAGTTAAAATCACCTGCCAGATAAATTTCCTGTCCATCATTAAGATTAGAGCCGACATCAAGTCTGAATTCAACATCTAAATAATTTCTGTTCATGGAGTGCTCGGGACCGTATTGAGTAGGCACTCCTACTGTAATCGGTCGGGTAAACCCCTCAGCATCATCTCTCAGCGTGATTTTCCAGGGTTCAACGGTTTTGTCAATATCGAGCACAGTTCTGCTCAGCTGATCCACGTTGTTCAGATTCACAACACGAAACTCGAAATCGCCGACAAACGGCCGGTTTGGTGAGAGTTCAAACTGCACCTCATTCGGATCGGAAAAATCCATTTCCCGTACTTCTGCCTTCCGTCCCCAAAATTGGTTCTGACTGTAATAGAAAGAGAGATCGAACTGAGGCTGATCAAGCCAGTCCGGTAATAGGTATCTGCTTACGGGGCGATGCATTACCCGCTGCCGGTATCTTGCCGAGCGAAGAGTTTCAGTTGAGGATGCGATTGTACCCTCATTTTCATACACGAAAAAGGGGAGAGAGAACTCAAGCTCTCCGGTATCTCTGTTGTGAACATGCAGCATGTAGTTACCACTGACTCTGAATCTCACATTTTGATTTGGAAAGGTGTAAGAATAAGCCCTGTAGTAAGGCTGAGTTGCGCGGCTAACAGTTCCGCCCGAAATGTCATGCCGATCAAACCCAATGATATATTGGTCAGGAGAAAGTCCGGACTCCGTCCAATCGGGGTTGTGATGCGTAAATGAGATTTGATAGGAGCGGGAGTCAAATCCAAGAGTCTCAAATCGGAGTGTAAGTCGATCGTTGCTGTTTAACTCCAGAAATGGGGCAGCATTAGGGCGCCCGACTGGATAGAGTTCTACAGAATAGACCGGATGTGTTGGAGCAACCGCCTGAGGCAGTGTAAATTCGTGTTCAATGGGTCTGGTTTGAGAAGTACTACTTTCGATTGAGGATCGCTCTGTTCCGGAACATCCATGTATCATGAAAATGAAGAGAGGAAAGATGATTGCCCATAAAAGCAGTTGTCGGTATGACTGGATGTTATAAATAATATTGTCCCTCAAATACAAATGTTGCAGGTCCTTCAAGTCTGATATTCCGGTAGTGGCCGGCTTGTTTGTCAAAATCGAAATGTACGGTTAAAATGCCGCCTCTCACCTTAACGCTGTAGCTGAATGACCCATCGCCGACTTGCTGAAGATGATGCCATGCCAGCGCAGAAGCAATGGCGCCGGTTCCGCAAGCAAGAGTAAGATTTTCTACACCGCGCTCATACGTTTGCAGGCAGAGCTCATCTGAGTTAACACCGGCTATAAAATTCACGTTAGTACCAACGGGTTGAAAGTGATTGTGGTATCTCAAATAGCGTCCGTTCGTGATCAGCTGCTTTTCATCCTCTAGCTGATCCTTCTGTACAGGGCAAACAACATGCTCTGTATTTGTATAGACGCTTAAAACAGCTTCTGACCCTACTTTTTCCTCCACAACGTTAGTCTCGAGTGGAAATGAGATTGTGACATTGTTGTCATCAACGGAAGCTTTGTAAATCTTGTCATGAACCCTAAAACTAAATTCAGTGGGTGAACCTAATGTTACAGCATAAGCGGCAAAACAGCGCGCTCCGTTGCCACACATTCCGGCATCACTGCCGTCCGGATTTTTATAGACCATAACCAGGTCCGCTTTTTTTGAAACATCGTAGCAGAGTGCTATCAGACCGTCACTGCCCACACCAAATTTTCGATTACAAAGAACCGGAGCGATTTCTGTGAGCACCTCATCATCGATTTTAAAACTACGATTATCAAACAGGACAAAATCATTGCCCGCTCCCTGCATTTTAATAAATGGTAAAGTGGTATTCTCCATACGTCAGTTACATTTCTGTGAGTGCAGGAAGGTGTTTCCACGCATCTTTTTCATCTATCAGGGGATCAATTCCGCGCATCAGGCTGCTGAACCGCATCGAAAGAGTTGTGAAGATATATTTCAGCTGTACATTCTGATAGAGCAGCTGTTTCAGGTCCTGAAGGTGCTCAATCATCTCAATAATTCGTGCCTCTTTCATGGTGGCCGTAAACTTCTTGATCACCTCAAGTTGATCCACATTTGTGATCAGCCTGCTCTCTTTCTGCTCCCGGTAAACTAAAATATCGCGGAGAAGCTGCTCGAGTGAGTTACAAACGGCAATCTGATTTTCAGTATTGAGCTTGCTGTTCCAATCGTTGATGATTTGAAGCAGTGCAGGAACATCCTGCGTATATGAAAACCTCAAAAATTCGATAATCTCAGTTCGGGTCTGTTTCAGCGTTTCTACATCAAAATAACGTGCCAGGGCGTAATTCCCATCAGCCACTCTGGCCAGGAATGAAGCATTCTCTTCCGATTTGTTGTCATACTGAACAAGACCGTTTCTAATCTCTTCTTCACGTAAAGGATTCAGCCGAATTTGCTGACACCTGGATATAATTGTGGGAAGCAGCTGATCTGTCTTAGTGGCCGTAAGTATAAAAACCAGCTTTGAAGAGGGTTCTTCCAGGAATTTTAAAAAGGCATTGGCCGCCTCCTTCCGCATCGTATCTATCTCCGTGATGATTACAACTGTCCGCTTTCCTTCGTTGGGGTTGTACTTCATCAACGGCTGAATATCAGACCGGTAGTAATCGATTGGATAGAATGCGCGTCTGTTTTTTGAGATTTTATCACTGTTGAGAGCCGGACGTACGGCAAAGTCTACAATTTCGTATGGATCCTGTGCCACCATCTCAATTCTGGGCTGTATCTCACTCCCGCCTTTTGATGGAAACGGAATAAACAGATGAATATCGGGATGCGCAAACCAGCTCGATTTCTTGGACTCTGCAGTACCTTTTAAATCAGTCAGATTATCCACCCCATTGATCGCTTCTGCCATAGTTAAGGCAAAAGCAGTTTTTCCAACACCGGAGGGTCCTGTAAGCAGGTAGGCGTGGCTCAAACGGTCACCTTTCAAAATTCTCTCCACCTTATCACGGGCATCAAACTGTCCTACTAATCTGCGGTCTCCAAACGATATATTGTCTTTTAAAAAACTCATTAGGCTTAATTATTAAAAAATCTATTCATCCCAGATATAATCAAAAAGAAGTACGCCGGCAGCAATGGTTGTTCCGCAATAACCGATCAGTGCGGCCAGATCATTCAGCTCAGAACCGTCCGGGCCGCTGACCAGGGCAATTGTGGTTGTACGGGTTAAAATAAGCAGAAGCGGAACCAAAAGGGGGATACATAAAACGGAAAAAACAGCTCCTTTTCGATCTGCTTTAGATATCATGGCAGAAACCAGTGTGGTTACCGAAGATAATCCAGCAGCACCAAAAATAATAGAGAGCAGAAAATAAGGTAGATGAACAATAGTCATATTCATCATTACTATGTAAAAGAAGAATGTGAAGATGTGCAGAATCAAAAGAAACAGAAAGTTGTAGACCAGTTTTCCGGTGTATACTTCTGTAGCTCTTGAGTTTAGTCGCAGTAGTTCCCAGGTTTTCTTTTCCGTTTCATGAACAAACGATCTCATCATACCGGTCATTGCTGCAAATAGAATTACAATCCATACCAGTCCGCTTTTTGGAGTGGGATCAAGCTGATGTGCACTCAACGTAAAAAGAATCAAAAGCAGGGCGGCTCCCGTAAATGCAAGAAGTGTATTAATCGCATACTTGGTGCGAAGCTCCTGTGTGATCTCTTTTCTAAGAATTGTTAGTGATGACTTAAGCATAAAATATGGGGACATTGCGTGCCTTTAAAGGTACAAAATTTTAGCAGAGTGGAGAGAGTAATTTACGGATCTATAGAGGCGGTTTTATTAAAAATAGTGCCTTTCAAAATAATCTTTGGCACTTCAGGAATATTATTGAAGAGTATGCTGTATGCTCCCTATATTCAGATGTACAAAAAACCGGAGCTTGAATCATTTTTATGAATATCCATTCACTACTCGACAAGTCGACTATTCTTGCTAATCTTGATGTGAAATCTAAAAAAGAACTACTCGATGAGATGATTCAGGCTTTATCCGATCAGGTTGAATCTGAACAGCTGGAAGAGATTCGAAAGTCAGTTTTTGAAAGGGAAGAGATTATGTCGACAGGAGTGGGTAAAAGCCTTGCCATTCCACATGGGAAAGTGAAAACGATAGAGGAAAATTATGCCAGCTTTGCCAAACTGAAAAATCCGATCGACTACGATTCTATCGATGGCGAACCCGTACAGATGGTATTTTTACTTGTTGGACCCGAGTCTAAGCACACCATTCACATAAAACTGTTAAGCAGAATATCCAGATTGATGAACAGTGTCTCATTTCGCGAACTTTTAAGCGATTGCGATACACCGGAAGAGATTTATGAGGCATTTCATCAAGAAGAGAAACGCTATTTTTCCACCTGACCTTCACGCCTATGAAGAGTGTTGAACCGTTATATAAGTTAATATTTCTGCTGCTTTTTATTAGCTTTATCTTTCTTCAGGACCAGAAATCAGCATTTGCTCAGATCTCATCTGAGATAGATTTCATGATTGACCGAAGCCGGGCTAATGATGCTTTTTGGGC
Organism: uncultured Rhodohalobacter sp.; assembly: GCA_964535495.1. Classification (GTDB taxonomy): domain Bacteria; phylum Bacteroidota; class Rhodothermia; order Balneolales; family Balneolaceae; genus Rhodohalobacter. Next base: position 9,408 of record CAZHUP010000019.1, on the reverse strand, counting down.
TATTCAGGTGTCGGACAGTTCCGGGAAGAACCTTGAGGAGTTGAACGGTAATAATTTGATACGTCCTGCATCGAACCTGAAACTCATTACATCAGGCGCTGTATTGGATGTGTTGGGTCAAGATTACAGCTTTACCACAACACTCTACGGACGGGGTGAAATTGTCGGAAATCGTTGGGTTGGTGATCTTATCGTTGAAGGAAGCGGAGATCCGTCCATTAACGGAGAATTTTATGAAGATCCGCTTTTTTTGTTCGAAGAGTGGTATCAGGTTCTTGACTCTTTGGGAATAGAACAGATTGACGGCAGTATTATCGCTTATGACGGACTTTTTGATGATGTGCCTTACCCGCGGGGATGGGAGTGGGACGATCTTTCATATTACTACGCTCCGGAGATCAGTGCTCTCTCGTTTAATTTTAATGTGGTAGACCTGGAAGTGGTCGCGGAGGGGGCTGTAGGATCGCAGCCTACTATTCGCTGGTTTCCTTTCAATACGCCATATGTAGAGTTCTTAAATCAACAGACCATTACCCCTACCGGAACAAGGTTTAATGAATCGTATCGCAGAGTGCTGGGAACAAATACGATCATACTGCGAAGCACGCTGCCACAAGGATATTACGAAACGGAACCTCTTTCTGTCCTTTCCCCGTCAACATATTTTATTGATACATTTTCCCGCTATTTAGAGGATAGCGGAATACGGGTTCGTGGTCAGCTCATCATTGAGAGCGACTACTACTCATGGAAACCGGATGGACTTAAAGTACTCTCCTCGCATAGATCTGAACCACTGCACAAAATGATTACCTGGATGAATCGTGAAAGCGATAATTTGTTTGCGGAAATGCTGGCAAAAAAAGTGGGGAGTCATGTTTATAATACTCAGGGTAGCACGGAAATTGGGCTGCAGGTAATTAAAGAGTTTATGAACACTGCCGGTATGGATACTTCTGTGGTTAGACTTAGAGACGCATCGGGAATGGCACCGGCCAACCTGATTCGGGCTTCCGATTTAAATCTGTATCTTAATTTTATTAAAGAAAAACCCTGGTTTGATGCCATGTATGAGTCACTGTCTGTAGGCGGTTTAAACGGTACTCTAGGGCACCGGTTCAGAAACAGTGCAGTTAATGAGAAGTTCTTTGGAAAGTCGGGATTTATGTCGGGTGTGCGTACGTTAAGCGGATATTTAACAACAAGTTCAAACCAACAGCTAACCGTAACAATTGCAACCAATAACTACACTGCATCCACAGCCCACGTGGACTGGGTACACGAAAGAATCTTGGAATATTTACATAACAAATATTAACAATGAGTAAGAAACCGCAGATTTTAATAACAGATGATGAGAAGAGCATCAGAAATATTCTGCGGGATATCCTTGAGTACGAATCGTATCACGTTGAAGAGGCTGAAAGCGGGAGTGAAGCGCTGAATGTGATTTCCGATAAAGAGATTGACCTTGTTATCCTCGATATTAAAATGAAGGGGATGGATGGAATTGAAACTCTTGAGAAGATAAAGCTATCAAAGCCCGATCTGCCGGTTATCATGATCTCAGGTCATGGAACTATTAAAATAGCTGTCGATGCTACAAAAAAGGGTGCCTACGATTTTCTCGAAAAACCGCCTGATTTAAATCGCTTACTTGTCACGGTTCGAAACGCTTTAAAGAGCAGTGAACTTGAGCGCGAAAACAGACAGATTCGAACTGAGCTGCATGGAGCATCAGAAATAATCGGTGAAAGTGCTCCGATTAAGAAAATTAAAGACACCATTTCAAAGATTGCCGCTACGAACAGCCGGGTTCTTATTACCGGAGAGAATGGTACAGGGAAGGAGCTGGTGGCTCGATCGATCCACAGTCAAAGCAGAAGAGCGTCTAAATCTTTTATTGATGTAAACTGCGCCGCTATTCCTGCAGATCTGCTTGAGAGCGAATTATTTGGACATGAAAAGGGAGCTTTCACGGGAGCCGTTAAGCAGAGAATTGGAAAATTTGAGCAGGCAGATGGTGGAACGCTTTTTCTGGATGAAATAGGAGATATGAGCCCTGATGCTCAGGCTAAAGTACTTCGTGCACTTCAGGAAAATAAAATAACGCGGGTTGGCGGCACAGAAAACATAGAAGTTGATGTAAGGGTCATATCCGCAACGAATAAAGATTTGCAAAAAGCGATTAGCAATGGTGAGTTTCGTGAAGATCTGTTCCATCGATTAAGTGTCATACCCATTCATATACCGCCTCTACGCGAAAGGAAAGAGGATATCCCGCTTTTAGCCAGGCGATTTTTGTCTGAACTGGGAGAGGAAGACATCGTATTTGCCAACAAAACATTTTCCGATGAAGCAATTTCTGCTTTAAAAGAACACTCATGGACAGGAAATATAAGAGAACTTCAAAATGTGGTAGAGCGTCTTGCAATTCTTTCGCCTGAGGATGTAATTACTGCCGCCGACGTGCGGAGACTGGTGGTTGGTAATCAGAGTTCTGAAAAAGTTGTCTCTGAACTGATTGACGACCTGGAGAGCTTTCAGGCGTTTAAAGAGGAAGCAGAGAAGTTATTTTTGGTCAAAAAACTTGAAAAGTATAACTGGAATGTATCGGCTACCGCAGAAGCTATTGAAATACGAAGAAGTCACATCTACAACAAGTTGAAGAAATACGATATAGAGCGATAATCATTGCGTTGAAAAGGAAATAAAAAAACAGAATAAGTAAATTATGTCTGCAAAATTAATTGATGGAAAAAAAGTATCATCAGAACTGAAAGTGCAAATCAGAGAAGATGTGGATAATTGGGTTAAAGCGGGTAACAGACGTCCCTTTTTAAAAGTTCTTCAAGTAGGTAATGATCCGGCTTCGGCAACGTATATTCGTGCAAAAACTCGTTCTTGCAATGAGGTTGGAATTGATACTGATACCACGCATCTGCCAGATACTGTTTCAGCAAAAGAGTTGAAATCCGTGATTCAGGGGTTTAACGAAGACGACTCAATTGACGGTATTTTGGTGCAGCTCCCACTGCCTTCACATCTTTCATCCCATGCTGTAATCGAAAGTATTGATCACAGAAAGGATGTGGATGGTTTTCATCCGATGAATGTTGGACGATTGACGTTAGATCAGCCTACTTTTAAATCGTGCACGCCGGCCGGTATTTTTGAACTCTTTAAGTACTACAGCATCCCTACAAAAGGAAAACACGCTGTTGTTGTAGGAGCCAGTAATATTGTGGGAACTCCGATGTCTATAATGCTATCGCGGGAAAATTCATCCGGTAAGGCAACTACTACGATATGTCACAAATTTACCAAAGATATAACGGCACATACAATTTCTGCGGATATTCTGGTTGTAGCAGCCGGACAGCCAAATCTGATCAAAGCTGAAATGGTTAAAGAGGGAGCAGTAGTCATTGATGTTGGAATCAACCGTGTGGCAGACGAAACCAACGACAGAGGATATAAATTAACGGGAGACTGTGATTTTGAAAGCCTGAAAGATAAAGCAAGCTGGATCACACCGGTTCCAGGTGGCGTTGGACCAATGACCGTGGCGATGCTGATGAAGAACACGCTTCTGGCTGCAAAAAAATCAATTTATCCGGATTGATGAACTGTAATTTCTATGCTTAATCTGCTTCACCAGAAATCTGTTGCTATACTTCTTTTACTGTTTTGTTCAGTATCTGGAATTGCTACGGTATCGGCGCAGGGCAGTCATTTTCAATTTCAACAATCGAGTTCTTTAACTGAAGTACTAAATACGGATCAAAAATCACCTAAAACGGCGTTTCTACGATCTTTAGTTTTTCCGGGCTGGGGACATCTCTATGCGGGGAGTCAACATTTTTCGAGGGGTGCTCTGCATGTGGGAGCGGATGCGGCTTTAATTGGGTCGATATTTGGCTTTAACATCCGCGCAAATCGCATCGAAAACGATTTTATAACGTATGCAAATCTATATGCCGGTATTAATCTGGATTCAAGGGATCGATCATTTCGACTGGCTGTAGGTGACTTTAATTCACTGGATGATTATAACGACTATCAGCTTCGAACCCGTAACTGGAATCGATTAATAGATGACACGCCAGATAACAGATGGAACTGGCCGGATTCAGAATCCAGATTCAAATATAGAGATATGCGTTCTGATGCTGATCGAATCCGAAGTCAAATCCCTGCACTAGCTGGAATCATGGTGGTAAATCGAATAATCAGTGCGATTAGTGCATATAACAGAGTTCAGAATGATTTGGAAAATTCAAGGACAAACAGAGCTGAATTAACAGTTGTACCTGTTTTGCGCCGACAATCTAATGAACACTATGTCGCTGAAATTTCCGGAGCTGCTGCACGGATTAGAGTTCAGTTTTAATACTTTGAGATCTCAGTATGAAGCGATATAAACTTACTTTTGAGTACGAGGGCACGAATTTTAAAGGGTGGCAAAGGCAGCCGGATGTGCGCACGGTTGAGGGAGTTATCGAAGATGCATTCAGCACGCTTTATCAACAGGAGATCAATATTATCGGCCAGGGACGTACCGACTCCGGTGTTCACGCTCTGTCTCAGACCGCTCATGTTGATCTTCCGGACCGCTACCAGATCAATCGAATAGAACACGCTTTTAAAGGCTTGCTGCCAAAAGATGTGGTTTTAAAAGGTATTGCCGAGGCGGATAAAAATTTTCATGCTCGATTTGATGCTGTGAAAAGGGCATATCGATATCAGATTTCACCAAAGCCTGTCGCATTACACCGTAATTTTGTCTGGAGTTATTTTTTTGATCTGGATATAGAGTTGTTAAAAGAATGTGCTGAAAAGGTTATGGGAGAGCATGATTTCATCAATTTTTGTATACCTAAAGAAGAGGAGTTTGGAACCACAATTTGTTCAATAACAAATAGTAAGTGGAGGGAAGAGGATGGGCTGTTGATCTACGAAATTGAGGGGAACCGATTTCTGCGGCACATGGTTCGTCGTTTGGTGGGAAGTATGGTTCAGGTTGCTGTCGGTAAAATCAGTTTAAATGATTTTGTTCACCTTTTAAGCGAAGAGGAAGTTCGTCAAAAAGCTTTTGCGGCTCCTTCATGCGGACTTATTCTAACGGACGTTCTTTATTCCTAAACTTTCCTTATTAACAAATTGATAACATAGATTTAACGGTTCAGTAAGAACAGAAGTCCATTTTAGAACTGTTATATCTAACCAAAATCAAATTATGTTAATTGGGTCGAGATTTCACTCTGCATTGGACGATATTTTACTGGCAGCTTTTCAAATCTCAAAAGAGACGAACAGAGACAGGATTGACGTGGAGATGCTCAACAATCTTCTTAAACTGGATCGGTGCGAGATCAAGAATTATCTGGAATACCTAAGCGACAAAAATCTCATCGAAATTTCTACGATTGGTGGACCATTTCTATACGGACATGTTGAGTTAACTCCTGACGGATTGAAAAGAGCAAAGGCTATTTTGAAGAAGAATAATTGAGCCCGCTAATGCTGTTTTATTGTTGTAACCTAAAATGATGATCTCTATGTAAGGCATAGCGTTCAGGGAATCACTGTCTGTAGTTTACTTTTGCTCGCTTTTACATGATTTCTTCTCGTCTTTTGCAGAAAGTTTCCTACCTTTGTGTCTACTATATAACCGATTAAATAAAACGACTAATATAATGATTATTGGAGTACCTAAAGAGATAAAAACTCTCGAAAATCGTGTTTCTATACAACCTGGGGGCGCTCTTCAATTGAAAAACAAAGGGCATGAAGTTCTTGTTGAAAAGGGTGCAGGACTTGGAAGTGGTTTTACCGATGCAATGTATGAGAAAAACGGCGCTACAATCGTCGATGATGTTGAAGAGATTTGGAAACGAGCCGAAATGATCATGAAGGTGAAAGAGCCGATTAAAGAGGAGTATCCCCGCATGCGTGAGGGACAGATCATCTTTACATACTTTCACTTTGCAGCCAGCCGCGAATTGACTGAAGCGGTTCAAAAATCGAAGTGTATCGCTATTGCATATGAAACCGTAGAAAAATCTGACGGTTCACTGCCATTGCTTGTACCTATGAGTGAAGTTGCCGGCCGTATGGCGGCTCAGGAAGGAGCAAAGTATCTGGAAAAAACATTTGGCGGCCGTGGTGTACTTATGGGAGGTATCCCCGGAGTACCGCCTGCTAATGTTCTTGTTCTGGGTGGCGGAATTGTTGGTGTTAATGCTGCAAAAATTGCGGCCGGAATGGGTGCCAATACTACTATTCTGGATATCAATATTCCAAAACTGCGATATCTCGATGATGTGATGCCAAAGAATGTTAGGACGCTATTTTCTACAGAAGGAGCCATTAGAAATCTGCTCCCGACTACAGATCTGATTATTGGAGCGGTACTTATACCGGGTGCAAAAGCGCCAAGTCTGATCACTAAAGATATGCTCAGTCTTATGCGTCCGGGAACGGTAATGGTTGATGTTGCTATCGATCAGGGCGGTTGCTTTGAAACGTCGAAAGCTACAACACATGATGAACCTATTTATCATATTGATGATGTTGTTCACTACTGTGTGGCAAACATGCCGGGCGCTGTTCCATATACATCTACGCTTGGGCTAACCAATGTTACGCTTCCGTATGCTGCTCAGATTGCAAATAAAGGGTGGGAGAAGGCCCTCAATGATGATCCTGAGCTGAAGATGGGACTTAATATCGCCGGCGGAAAGATTGTCTATAAATATGTAGCAGACGCTTTTGATATGGAGTACACACCAATCGAAGACGTACTGTAACGCATCTCTTATTTAAAAAGAAAAAGCAGATAAAACCCGGTTCAATATATTTGAATCGGGTTTTTTTGTTTGATAGAAAATATAATTTACAAAAAAAGCCCTGTCAGAAAATTTCCAACAGGGCTAAAATGGTTTTGAAAAATTAGCTGCCGCTTATCGTTTCTCAACCGGTTTCCATTCGAGGTTCTTTTCACCAATGTAGAGCGCTCTTGGGCGTACCAATCGGTTATTTTCTGATTGCTCAATGTAGTGAGCAGACCAGCCGCTAACACGGCTCATAGTGAAAATACAGGTGTAAAGATCGGGTTGGATACCGATAGAGTAGTAAACTGTAGCTGAAAAGAAATCAACATTTGGATCAATGTCTTTTTCATCCTTCATAGTCTTCAGCATATCTTCCGACCACTGATAGAGTTTCTCATGCCCGGTCTCTTCAGATAGTTTTTTAGACATTTTTCTGAGGTGAACAGCTCGGGGATCGAAGGTTTTATAAACCCTGTGACCAAAACCCATCATCTTCTCTTTATTTTCTAATTTCTTCTTTGTGAAAGCAACCGCATCTGCACTGTCGCCATCTTTTTCAAGTTCGAGAAGGGTATTCATCACAGCTGTATTTGCACCGCCGTGAAGAGGACCTTTCAGCGCACCAATAGCACCGGTTACGGCAGAGAACATATCTGATTCAGTTGCACAGATGGTTCTGGCTGTAAAAGTAGAAGCGTTCATTCCATGCTCTGCATGTAAAATCAGGCAGAGGTCCATTGTTTTCTCTGCAGCATTGCCCGGTTTTTCACCGTTCAGCATATAGAGGAAATTGAATGCAGTACTTCCTTCCTTAAGTGGAGATACAACCTCTTTACCTTTGCGGGCTCTGTCGAAAGCTGCAATAATGGTTGGAATTTGAGCAGTCATTGAGATCGCATGTTTGCGACTCTCTTTAGCTTTATCATCTGTGCTGTCAGTTTCGAAGTCAGCCAGCATAGAAACAGCTGTTCTAACAACAGCCATAGGCTCCGCATCCTTGTTAGTTGACTTTATATACTCAAGAACCGGTTTAGGAAGTTCACGCTGGTTAATCAGCTCATTCTTGAGCTCTTCCAATTCAGACTTATTAGGTAGTCTGTCGTTCCATAGCAAGAAGCAAACCTCTTCAAAGGTCGCATTGTCTGCAAGAACATCAATATTATATCCTGAATAGATGAGTTCACCCTTTTGGCCGTCAATAGAACTCTTAGTGGTAGAAAAAGCAACAATACCGTCTAAACCCCTGTTAATATGTGGATATTCGCTTGTATCGATATTATCCAAATTGTGGTGCGCCATTATAGTAGTCCTGTTTTAATTAGCATTATCATCTCTGCGGTTGCATTATTTCACATCTTGAAAAACTGAACGTGTCTCCTAAGAATGGATAACCTTAATGAATATAAATCGTTCAGCGAGCGTCAATGTCTCTGTCACGCAGAAATTTTCTTTTTTATGCTAATAAAATACAAAAAAGTAAGCGCTTTTAGAAGTGGTTTCGGAGCGAAAAGTCTGCTATGATTTACCCTCTTCTCTTGAATTACTCTTCGCTTCATTCCACAGCTGATCCATCTCTTCGAGTGAAGCATCAACGATGGATTGGTCTCTGTCTTTCAGGCTCTTTTCGATGTGCTGAAATCTATGAATGAACTTCTTATTTGCCCCTCGAATGGATTCCTCTGCATTTAATCCTAACAAACGACCAACATTGACTATACTAAACAGAAGATCTCCAAACTCTTCCTGCTGCTCTTTTGCAGTTTGATTTTCTACCGCCTCACGCCACTCATCAATCTCTTCGTTCAGTTTATTCCAGGCAAGCTGCCATTCTGCCCAGTCAAACCCCACATTAGCCGCCTTCTCCTGCATGCGCTGTGCACGAATCAAACCGGGCAGGTGCTTCGGCACACCGTCTAAAATAGATTCCCTGCCCTCAGTTAGTTTGATAGCTTCCCAGTTTGCCGCCACTTGGTTTTCCTCTTCAGCCACAGCTTTTCCAAATACGTGCGGATGTCGGCGAATCAATTTTTCCGAAATACTGTAGATCACATCTCCAATATCAAAATGATCTGTTTCCGAGGCCATTTTGGTTTGAAAAATAACATGAAGAAGCAGATCACCCAGCTCTTTGCTCAGCTCGTCCATATCATTGTTGTCGATCGCCTCAACTGCTTCGTAGGCCTCTTCAATCAAGTTGTCTTTGATGGAGTGGTGAGTCTGCTTTCGGTCCCACGGACACTCTTTTCTTAAAATGGAAATGAGCTCTACAAGATCTTCAAATTTTCTGGATGGCTTCATGGGTTAAATTACAGTGTGTGAGTTGCGATGATTATCAGTATGCAGAGAAGATAGAAAGATTGTTTAGATATATGTAGAGTGGTTTGGGGAATAAATGAAAAGTAAAAAGGCAAAAGCGTGGATTGTCCTTCGCTTTATGATTGGTACTTTTTACCACTACGAACACGAAGGTATTCACAAAGATCACTGTGAACTCTCAATGAAATACACGCCGGAATTCGGGAGATGAGAGTACCCGTGTTCTCGACAGGCTCGAACTGACGGTGGGTGTCTT
>CAZHUP010000018.1:0-25532 GCA_964535495.1 uncultured Rhodohalobacter sp. | reverse complement strand
TTTTATCTTTATAATGTCTTAACATACAATCGCGATATTTAAGACAAGGATGTCTTTTAATGGTTTACAGCAGAACATGAAACGTATTTACTCAACCATATTAATTATCTCAATTGCAGTCGGCACCATACAGCCGGTACTGCCTATGGTTGAGTATGTTCTAAACCACCATAATTTCAGTAAAGTACTCCAAATTGAACTGTCCGAAACCGAAGGTTTAGTTTGTACTTTACAGTGTGCCCTGACTACTATTCAGAAAGATTGTGATATGGATCATAATGAAGGTGAACAATTGCTGGATGTAGATTACTATCCTATACCACTTAAAATGAGTGGCTCGCCGGCAATTGGAATCCTTACAGAACACACGGAGAGATTTATTCAGATGGGTGAAAATGTAATTACCCATTATATTCTACCCAATGCCCCCCCTCCCCGGTTTCATAGCTGATAACCGATAATACAATTATACCATCCGCAGCATGCGGAATTTATAACCTCAAAATTTACCAGCTATGAAATTATTCAAACTCAGCTTTTTAAGTACGCTCATTCTACTCATCACTGCAGGATTAATGAATCTGCAGGCACAAACACAGGAGTATACAATTGACGGCATGACATTTGGAATGCCCGAGGCAGAAGTTTACACAGAAGATTATGACGGGCCTGCTGTTGTTGGAGAGTATGTGACCATGCTTCCACATTTAAAGCCGTTAGACTATGAAGGCAATAAGCATCATGACATACGTCTGGATACATTTGTTCAAGAGATCGATGTAGCAGATGGAGTACGATTTCGGGCATGGACATTTGGGGGCATGGTTCCCGGTCCGGTTATTCATGTTCGCGAAGGGGACCGTATTACCTTTACCATGAAAAACAGATCTGATGAGATGGTAACCATCACCAAGCCGGGACTGGAAGCTTCCGATTTTCATGATCAAATAACCGAAAACAACTATATGGATGCTCAGCCGGCCATCATGCCGATGCCGCACTCCATGGATTTTCACTCCGGAACTGTTGCAAAGGATGACAAATGGAGAACAATTGCTCCCGGCGAAACCATCAAATTTGACTGGGTAGCTAACTATCCGGGCACTTATATCTACCACTGCGGTACACCAAGTGTTTTGATGCATACCGCTATGGGTCAGCATGGAGTTGTGGTTGTTTCACCAAAAGACGGCTATGAAACAGACGACCGAGTGGATAAAGAGTATGTAGTTGTTCAATCAGAATACTACCTGAAAAAAGGTGCCGGAGATCTCTATCAATATGACTTTGAAGGTGCTCAGACCAAGCAGGCCTCTCATGTTGTCTTTAACGGTCACCAGACCATCCTGCACGATCAGCCGCTTACAGCCAATGCCGGGGACAGAGTTCGAATCCACTTTTCAAACAACGGACCTAGCCTGACATCCAGTTTCCACGTAATTGGTGCTATTTTTGATCGCGTATGGATCGAAGGACACCCATTTAACGAGATGCGCGGCATGCAGACAGTACTCATGGGTGCATCCAATTCCGCAACGGTTGAGTTCATTGTTCCGGAAGAAGGACAATACACCTTGATCGACCATGAGTTTGCTGATGCAGAGAAAGGCGCAACCGGTACACTTCAAGCCGGACCAAAACAGTAAGTGAGATGAAACTGTCTTTCAAAACATATCAAAAATTGATTGTAGTTCTGGGCTTGTTGCTGTCTATTCCTTTGACGGCTCTGCAGGCTCAGGATAAGATTGTTACAATACCGGAAGGCAGTTTTCACTCTGTTTTACCTGAAATTGTTGGTGAACCACATCAGGTGGAGGCTTTTAAACTAGACAAGACTGCTGTCACAAATAGAGAATTCCTTGAGTTTCTAAAGGAGAATCCGGAGTGGCAGCGCTCCTCCATCTCGCCACTATTTGCGGGAAGTGACTATCTGCGCCATTGGGAAAGCAATTTGAATCCCGGTGACTCGGAAGCATTGACAAGACCTGTGACTCGCGTCTCATGGTATGCGGCAAATGCTTATTGCGGATGGAGTGGCGGGCGCCTTCCCTCACTAAATGAATGGGAATACGCAGCACAGGCGATGGATTTTAATTCTGACCTGGAAGCAAATCGCTTCAGCAGTGACCTGATTGGGTGGTATTCTGCAGTTGATACAAAAAATAAAAGCGAAGTGGGTTCCACGGGTATCGAAAATCGATATGGAGTTAAAGATCTATTCGGCTTGATTATGGAATGGGTTGAAGACTTCAACCCTCCTATCGCCGATCAAATTTCACTCGACTGCGGAACCGTAGGCCGGATGCAGGGTGACGCAACAGTCTACAGCTACGCAATGTCAATCCGCTATATCACTCGTATGAGTTTCAAGCCTACCAGTTCAACAGGAATGCTTGGGTTTCGTTGCGCTTACGATATGAATACCAATGAGATGGAGATTTAACATGAAATATTTAAAACTAATATTACTTCCGGTATTTGTGCTATCTGTGTCAACATTGACAGCTACGGCTCAACACCATCACGATGGAAGCCATGATCACGATCATGAGCACAATATGGAACAGATGGAAGTGCTGGATTCTGAAGCCATCAACCACTCCGAGTCACTGCATCAGGTTCCAACAACATGGATTGACCAGAACAGTGAAACGATACAGATCAAAGATTTTGCCGGACACCCACTCATTGTGGTGATGTTTTACGGTAAATGCACAGAAACATGCCCTATGCTGATTCAGCGAACATGGAAACTCTACTCCTCTCTGAGTGAAGAGACTCAGGAGAAGATCAATGTGCTGGCCGTCAGTTTTGATTACAAAAATGATACGCCTGATGCGCTGAAAGAGTATGCAGAGTATGAGCAGCTTGATCTGCCCGGTTGGCACTTTGTAACGGCTAACCAAACCGATATCCGGCAACTTGCCACTCTGTTGGGAGTGAAATACCGGGAACGCAGTGACGGCCATTTCGATCATTCAAACCTGATTACGGTATTGGACAATATCGGAAATATCAGTCGCAGGATTGAAGGTATTATCGGAGACATGAATGATGACGTCGATTTCATAGAAACGTTAACTCGTTGAAATTAATCACTCTTCATATCACCCTTATGTTGCTGGCCGCAATTGGATTGAATGCACAAAGCATTCAGCCGTCTGAGACCGATACCGTTACTATCCGAATTGTGGGATCGATGGAAGACTCAAGATTTATACCGTCTGATGTTGAAATCCGTAAAGGAGACCTGCTAAAGTTTATCGTGGAGGAAGGAGTTCATACCGTGACGGCATATCACCCGGACAACCGAAGACCACTCGGAATTCCTGAAGAAGCCGCTTCATTTGATTCAGAGATCCTTCAAACAGGTGATGTCTGGTATTATCAGCCGGATGTGGCCGGAGAGTACAACTACTTCTGTCGCCCACACGAAAGAATGGGACACAAAGGAAAATTTATCGTCCGATCACCGGACAAAATCAACTAAATATTTTACTAAATCTAAATTTAACAGAATTATGAAACGTACAATAAAAACAGTTATCACACTATTTACAGCGCTGCTCATAGCCATTCCGGCTTTTGCTTCACAGGAGAGCGATGAAATCAGAACCATTCACATCAAAGGGTTGGATAACATGAAGTTTGACGTAGAACTGATTGAAGCCGAACCGGGTGAAACCATCCGTATTGTCTTTGAAACGGTTAGCAATATGCCACCACAAGCTATGGCTCATAACATCGCTATTGTAGATCTGGATACAGACCTGGATGCATTCGCAATGGCTTCTATGTCTGCTCGCGATAACGAATATATTGCACCCGATTATGAAGATCAGGTGATCTTTAACACCCCAATGCTGGGTGGCGGAGAATCTGTTGAGATGGAATTTACCGTTCCGGAAGTCACAGGCGATTACGACTTTGTATGCACCTTTCCTGGTCACTACATGGCCGGTATGGTAGGAATATTGAGGGTTCAATAAACCTAAATTAATGTGCGTTCAAAGTATGAATTTGAAATAGAATCTCCCCTCCTTGAAAATGAGGGGACTTATTGGTGACCAAATTTAACGACTTGGCATAGGAATCATGTTTAACCAGTGATTGAAATCCTTCTTTAAATATAAAATTATGCTTGCTGAATCAGGTATATATGCAATCCGGGCCTGCGAAATTCTGGCCCAATTAGATGACAATTCTGTTTTTCCCACGCGAAAAATCAGTGAAGAACTCGATTTGTCTAATCAATACCTGGTGAAAGTACTTCAAAAACTAAAACAAGCGGGTATTGTCAAGTCACAGAAAGGTGCGGGAGGCGGTGTTCAACTAAATATTGATCCCGGTAAAATTAAACTTTACCAGATTGTTGAAGCATCCAATCCCTCCTTTCTTGACCATTTGGACCCATCAGGAATAGAAGACCTTAAAGATAAACACAATAAACTGTATTTAATTCTGAACCGCCACATGGTTGATGTTCAGAAATTTCTAAAAGAAACTACACTTAAAAATTTTATTGACTACCGCTCCGGTGGTCAGTTATGATCCAATAAAACTTAAAAAAATGATGAATCAGAAGAATTTAGCAGAAACAACAGTTGGCGATATCGTAGCATCAAACTACAATGCGGCCGGCGTATTAAAAGAGTATGGAATTGACTTTTGCTGCGGAGGAGGAATCTCACTTGCAAAGGCCTGTAAAAATAAAGGAGCCGATTTAGATCAGGTAACATATCAGATAATAAATCTTTCTGACAGCAACTCCGGTTCCCACCAAAATTATATCGATTGGGAACCTGATTTTTTAATCGACTATATCATTAACAATCACCACTCCTTTGTACGTCGTAAAGTGAATGAAATCCCTGCATACGCAGCAAAAGTGGCTAATGTTCATGGAGAACGACATCCTGAGAATATTGAGATTTACAAACAGTTTACGGCGTTAGCCAACGAGATGATTGAACATCTGGAATCGGAAGAAGTTCGGGTATTTCCACTCATCAATAAGATCTATACAAGTGTAAAAAATGGAGAGATACCTGACGCCGAGTTGGTTGAACAACTTCGTAAAGAGCTAGATTTAATGGAAGATGAGCATGAGGCTGCCGGAGACTTAATGAAAACGATTCGTGAGCTCAGTAACGGGTTCACCCCACCGGCCGACGCCTGTGCAACCTATCAAATTCTATATCAAAACCTTGATGGGTTTGAGAGTGATCTGCACCGGCATGTTCACCTCGAAAACAACATTCTATTTAAAAAAGCTGAAAAATTACTGCTTACATCTGAATGATTGATTGCTGTAAAATAATAATCGGATCGGATGTGAAAGTCCGTTCCGATTTTTTTGATTAGTCAAATCATTCAACAATCATAGATTCTATTCTGAATGTACTTTTGGTCAGCTTTCATTCACATAGTTATAGCCTGCTTCTGGATTGGCGGCATGCTTTTTACAGCAGTAATTCTCGTTCCCGCTACCAGAAAAAAATTAGCCCCGCATCGCGGGCTGTTATTTACAGAACTTGGAACCCGATTCAGTAAAATCAGCTGGATTCTTTTTCCTGTTCTACTCATTACAGGCATCACAGCACTGTTTGGTCGCGGTTATACAGGTGAAGATTTAATTTCTATGAATTTCTGGCAGAGCCAATACGGTTCTACACTATTTAATAAGCTAACAGCTTTCTCCCTTATGTTGATTGTAGCAGCTTTACACGATTATTGGTTTGGCCCTAAAGCGGCAGAGTTAATGGAAAGTGATCCCGATAGTAAAAAAACAGATACCTATCGTAAGGCATCTAGCTGGGGCGGCAGAATCAATCTTATTCTTGGGCTAATCATTTTATATTTTGCCGTATCGCTTGTACGCTGGTAACACTGCTCAACCTTAATCATTATAACTATGCCTACGACAACCAGGTGGTTTATTAAATCAGGGGTAATCTATTTTGTTTTGGGGATCTCTTTGGCGTTTCTATCCGAATTTCCGTCGTTCACCGGAAATCTGTCTCTCTTGCCTGTCTACTGGCACATGTTGGTTATTGGCTGGATTACACAGTTAATTATCGGTGTATCCGTCTGGATGTTTCCCCGTAAGCATCGCGATAAAAAAAAGAGAGAGTCGATTTTGGTCTGGTCAACTTTCTGGACGCTAAACGCCGGATTAATTCTGCGATTTCTATCTGAACCATTTATACCGGCTATAGATGACAATCTGATCATCAAAATTAGCATCATATTATCGGCTCTATTACAGTGGATTGCAGTATTGCTTTACACGATTGAAATTTGGCCGAGGCTTCAGAATCGTAAAAAAAACCGGAGAGCGAAAACATGATGCCTTCACAATCAATCTGGATGATTCGCTCTTCCCTTCTCTATCTGATGTTTTCAGTTAGTATTGGTACAGCTATTTTATTGCAAAAAGTAATTACCCTTCACCCATTTATCTGGGCCATGCTGCCCGCACATTACGAAATGGCGATCTGGGGATGGATTGTACAGCTCGCAATGGGAACGGCTTACTGGATGTTTCCAAGAAAACTGGAAGAGCCAAAACGAGGTCCGGAATGGGCCGGCTGGTCTGTTTTCATCTTCTTTAATTTTGGCCTGATTCTATTGGTGATATCCACGCTGTTTCGGTCATTTACATATGGAGCTGTTTATGGAAGGGGTTTTATTCTTATCTCGGTTTTGATTTTTGTAATTCTGATACTGCAACGAATTGTAACCTACCGAAATCACCGTTAAATTGAGAAGAACAGAATTTTCAGATCAACAAAGATGAAAATGAACGAACAAGCCCTCGTAAAAAAACTGAGTTCCAGAAAAATACAGCCTACTGCTATGCGGCTGCTTGTTTTAAAGTTCCTGGTTGATCAGAAAGCGGCTGTTAGTCTCAATTTACTGGAAACTCATTTTACCCGGTCTGACCGAACCACTCTCTATCGTACTTTAAAAACATTTGAAGAGAAAGGGTTGGTTCATCGAATCGACGATGCCGGAGACAGTACCAAATATGCTCTTTGCCCGGCTGATTGTACCTGCACCTATCCGAATGATACACATCTACATTTTTTCTGTACCGATTGTGAAAATACATTCTGCTTTACTGATCTCTCTATTCCAAACTTTCCGCTTCCGGATCAGTTTATTCCTGAAAAAGGAAATTTTGTGATCAGCGGATACTGTCCGGCCTGTGCAGCTTAACTCAACTTTGCAATCCCGTTGCACCCATTCTGATGCTTATCTTAGGATCAAAAGAAACGGCAACTGTTTTAGATTTTTGATCAGATAATGAAGCATGAACATCACGACACCGGATGCAGTACTTGCGGGGTTCATCAAAATCAGCAACCTGAAACTCATACCCACTCATTTAGCTTTTCAAAGCACTGGCAGCCGATTTTCAGTGCTGTTTTACTGTCCATCGGGTTAATTCTGGATTATGTCTATCCCGTCGCACTGTTTGACGGATATTTCCGGCTTTCTTGGTATATCCTTGCCTACCTGCCGGTTGGTTACCCTGTATTAAAAATGGGTTGGGAGAATCTGATCAGGGGTGAAATCTTTACAGAGTTCTTTTTGATGGGAATTGCAACTCTGGGCGCATTTTATATTGGCGAATATCCGGAAGGTGTAGCCGTAATGCTTTTCTACTCTGTAGGAGAGGCATTTCAGCACAGTGCAGTGGATAAAGCCCGAAGCAATATCCGGGCTCTGCTGGACGTCAGAGCCGAAGAGGCTCATCTAAAAGTTGAAGGAACCTATCAGACTGTCCATCCTAAAACGGTGGAAGTAGGACAAATCATCAGGGTGAAGCCGGGAGAACGCATACCTCTGGATGGAAAATTACTGACGAATCGTGCTGCATTTGATACATCTGCTATCACTGGAGAGAGTAAACCCCGACATTACAATCACAGTGAAGACGTTCTGGCCGGAATGATCAACTTAAATCGAGTAATTGAGCTTGAGGTTCAAAAAACGTACGAAAACAGTTCCATCTCCCGAATTCTGAAAATGGTTCAGGAGGCCGCGTCCAGAAAAGCAAAGACAGAGCTGTTCATTCGCTCTTTCGCTAAGGTTTACACCCCTATTGTAGTTCTACTGGCAACTCTGCTCGTTGTGCTGCCTGCATTTTTTGTGTCGCCATATGAGTTTCATGACTGGCTGTATCGCGGACTGGTTTTCCTGGTAATCTCATGCCCCTGCGCACTGGTCATCTCCATACCCCTCGGTTACTTTGGAGGTATCGGTGCGGCATCCAAAAATGGAATATTGATAAAGGGTGGTAATTTCCTGGATGCCCTGCGCTCTGTCAAAACGGTCGTGTTTGATAAAACCGGTACTCTAACACATGGTACATTTTTGGTTCAACAGATTGAGCTGCATTCTGATATCGATAAATCAGAGATTTTATCATATTTGTTTGCCGCTGAAAAAAATTCAACTCACCCGATTGCCAAAGCGATATCAGATTATATCAATACGCCCGATCATACACTTAAAGTAGATCACCAGAATGAAATACCCGGTTATGGTTTAAAATCTGTTATAGATGGACGAACCGTATTGATTGGAAACCATAAGTTAATGGCAAACGAACAGGTTCAATTAATCAGATCCAAAACTTCTGCAAATAGATCATCCACTGTGGTGTATATGGCAATTGACGGCACCCATCATGCTACAGTAACCATTTCTGACACATTGAAAAGTGAGGCTAAGCTAGCTATGAGCCAATTAATGCGATTGGGTGTAGATCGAACAATTATGCTCAGCGGTGATCATGAAGATATAGCCGGTGAAATTGGCCGTGAGTTAAACATTGATGAGATCTATGGAGATCTGTTGCCTGAGGAGAAATCTTCTAAGTTTGCAGAGATTAAAAGGAGAAGCACCGGAAAAATTGCCTATGCAGGAGACGGAATTAATGACGCCCCGGTTTTAGCCCTAAGTGATGTAGGTATTGCTATGGGTGCCATGGGAAGTGATGTGGCCGTTGAAACCGCCGATGTGGTTATTCAATCTGATCAGTTGACCAAAATTGCCGACTCTATAAGGATTGCCCGAAAAACACGAAATATAGTCTGGCAAAATATAGTACTCGCACTGGGAGTAAAATTAGTTGTATTGGCCTTGGGGGCGTTTGGAATGGCTACACTGTGGGAAGCCGTATTTGCTGATGTGGGAGTGGCTTTACTTGCAATATTAAACGCAATCAGAATTCAGAAAACGGATTTTTCAGAAAAGTGATTTACTGCTATTCTTTTCTGAATGTATGATATACCTGAACAGGAATTCTGTCTTTCAAGCGAATACAAAATAGCTTGAAAAGCATTTGAGCGACACCTTTTAAAATATCAAAAAGCATATAGAGGCCAAGAAGTCTTGAAAGCAGGTCCATAAGTATAAAAGAGGGTTCGTTTACAGATAAAGAGTCATGAGTCCGGCCTTCGTTACAGAATAGATTAAGTTCTAATCAGCCTATATCCGACTATTTATTTTATATATACCGTCTTGACGTTCACAAATTCTTTAATTCCAAAATGTGAAAGCTCACGGCCATAACCACTCTCTTTTATTCCACCAAACGGCAATCTTGGATCTGATTTTACCAGGCTGTTTACAAAACAATTACCGGCTTTAAGTTTCTTGGCAGCTATTCGCTCTCCTTTTTTTATGTCGTTTGTGAATACGGCTGCGCCCAGACCAAATACGCTGTCATTTGCAATACGTATTGCATCCTCTTCGTCTTTGGCGCTGATAATAGCAGCGACCGGACCGAAAAGCTCCTCTTCATAAGCGGCCATACCCGGTTTTACATTACTCAGTACCGTAGGCGGATACCACGCGCCCTTATTATTTGGAATCTCCCCTCCCATCAAACACTTAGCGCCTTTATCAATAGTTCTTTTAACCTGTTCATGCAGTTCATCCCTTAGATCTTTTTTAGCCTGAGGTCCCAGATCGAACGAGTCATCCATTGGATCTCCCATGGTTTTTGTTTTCATCTCTTCAATAAATTTATTGGTGAACTCCTCAACTTTGGATTCTACAACTATAAAACGTTTAGCTGCAATACAGCTCTGGCCATTATTAATCAGTCGACTATTTACGCATGCAGGGATAGCTGTATCCAAGTCTGCATCATCCAATATCAGGTAGGGATCACTCCCTCCCAACTCCAGTACCGTTTTCTTGAGTTCTGCTCCAGCTTTTTCGGCAACGGCTTTTCCTGCCGGAACGCTGCCCGTAAGAGTAACAGCTTTTACTATAGGGTTTTCAATCACACCGGCTACTTCACTGCTGCCTATTTTTAATGTTCGGAAAAGGTCCTTTGGAAAGCCTGCTTCTCTGAATATATCTTCAATGGCCATGGCGCAGCCTGTTACGTTTGAAGCATGCTTAAGTAGTCCGGCATTACCAGCCATTAAGCCCGGCACGGCAAAGCGAAAAACCTGCCAAAAAGGAAAATTCCAAGGCATAACAGCTAGCACAGTACCGAGAGGCTCGTACGTGACGAAGCTTTTTTGAGCATCTGTTTCAATGATTTCATCCTTCAAAAAAGATTCTCCATTTTCTGCGTAATAATCACAAACCCAGGCGCACTTGTCCACTTCTGCTCTTGCTCCGGAAATTGGTTTACCCATCTCTTTTGTCATGAGTTCTGCATACTCATCACGACTCTTTCTAAGAATATCTCCGGCATTTTTCATTAACTCAGCTCTCTCTCCATAGCCAATCGATTGCCACTTCTGAAAGGCCAGATTACTCTTCTCTATGATCTCATTAACTTCAGAATCACTGTGCTCTTTGTACTCTTTAATCAGCTCTTCTGTGGCCGGGTTGATTGATTCAATCATAACTCAACTATTTTTAAAGTTCTTGTTTATATACTCCTATTCGATTATTCATTTAACCATATCATCTGCTTTTACAACAAATTTCATCCTTTGATGAATTCACCTAAATACAGACTCTTAGCTAAGATTTTCCAAAGGCTCAAGTTTTGCAGAAAAATGACGCAATACTGTTGGTGATGAGGTGATCCTGTATCCCTCTAATTGATCGCGCTGCTCATAGGCGTGTATCACAACTTCTGCCAAATAATCAATATGACTCTGCGTATATACTCTCCTCGGTATTGCCAGCCTTACTAATTCCATTGCGGCAGGTTTTTCTGATCCATCAGGTTGTAAACCAAACATCACGCTTCCAATTTCTACGGCTCGCACTCCTCCAATCAGGTAAAGAGCATTCGTCAGACTCCAGGCGGGGTACTCTAGCGGTCTTATTTGAGGAAGCATCTCACTGGCATCGATATAAACAGCGTGTCCCCCGGTTGGCTGCACAATGGATATTCCAGCTTCAATCAGTTTATCTCCTAAATAGGCCGTGGATCTTATTCTATACTTCAGATACCCCTCATCCAAAGCCTCGTAAAGCCCGGTCGCAACTGCTTCCATATCATAACCGGCCATTCCGCCGTAGGTTGGAAAACCTTCTGTAAGAATAGTCAGACTTCGGCAATCCTGGGCAAGCTTGTCATCATTTAAGGCAAGAAAGCCTCCGATATTAGCCATACCGTCCTTTTTAGCACTCATGGTGCATCCATCCGCATAACTGAATATTTCACGGGCGATCTCTATCGGTGACTTATCCTCATACCCATCTTCTCTTGTTTTGATAAACCAGCTGTTTTCAGCAAATCGACACGCATCGATAAAAAATGGAATATTATGTTTACGAGCTATACCGGATACAGCTTTTACGTTTTCCATACTTACCGGCTGGCCACCGCCGGAATTATTTGTCAGTGTTAGCATAATGGCCGGAATATTTTCGCTTCCAACTCTCTCTACTGTCTCTTCGAGCTTATCAACGTTCATATTTCCCTTAAAGGGATGAATCGTCAATGGTTGGCGTCCTTCATCAATCACCAGGTCAAGGGCCTCTGCACCGTTGTGTTCAACGTGAGCCCGTGTGGTATCAAAATGAGTATTACTGGGGATTACATCGCCTTTTTTTGCAATTGTTGTAAACAGAATATTTTCTGCAGCCCTGCCCTGATGGGTCGGAATTACATGCTCAAATCCTGTAATATCCTGAACGGCGTTCTCGAACCTGTAGAATGATTCTGATCCGGCATATGACTCATCACTGCTTATCATGCCTGCCCACTGCTGTGAAGACATCGCTCCGGTGCCGCTATCTGTCAGCAGATCGATCAGCACATCTTTTGCCTTCAGTAAAAATGGATTATAACCGGCTTCCTTTAGCAGCATTTTTCGCTGCTCAATGGTGGTAAAACGGATGGGTTCTACAGATCGAATTCGAAATGGCTCAATAATCGTATCGGTTTTAAATTCTGATAGCTGCATGCAACTTATTTTCTAAAATTTTCAAGTTTGAGGTTTTGCCTTTTGCTTCCACACTGTCTAATTTAAGATAAAAATATCCTAATAACTTTGAATCATGATTGAATCTTTCTTCACACCTAAACGAGTTGCCGTGATTGGCGCATCAAGAGATCCCCATAAATTGGGATACGGCGTAATACGTAACCTATTGAAATATAATTTCAAGGGCGAGATTTTCCCGGTAAATAAAAATGCTTCCGAAATACTTGATATCCCCTGCTACTCATCTGTTGAAGAACTACCGGATGGAATAGATCTGGCCGTGGTTGTTCTGCCAGCGACAATCGTTCCCAAAATTATTGAGCAGTGCGGAGAAAAGAATATAAAAAATGCGATTGTAGTCAGTGGTGGCTTTAGTGAAACGGGTGAAGAGGGCGAAGAACTGGAAGAGAAATTAAGAGAAACAGCAGAAAAACTTGGTATTCGAATTATCGGCCCAAACTGTATCGGTACAATTGATACACATGCTCCTGTTAATACCACCTTTGTGGTGGGTATGCCCGAACAGGGAGGTATTGGATTCATATCTCAATCCGGAGCAATGGTGGCTGCAGTGATTGACTGGGCACGCGGTGCCGGTGTTGGGTTCTCGAGGATTGTGAGTTTGGGGAATCAGATTGACGTAACAGAAACTGAAATGATAGACTTGATCGGAAATGATCGTCAGACTGAGGTAATTACGGCTTACGCTGAGGGCGTCTCTGATGGAGCACAGTTTTTAAAGATATCCAGGGAAATAGCTCGTAAAAAGCCTTTTGTTATTTTAAAGGGTGGGCAAAGTGAGAAAGGAGCTGAAGCTGTTTCATCCCACACAGGGGCGTTGTCGGGAAGTAAAGAGGCTTACTCGGCCGCATTTCGAAAGTCGGGAGTTCTCGAGGCTAAAACCATGGAAGAGATGTTTGACTGGGCCCGCGCTCTGGCATGGCAACCACTTCCAAAAGGAAAAAATGTGGCCGTACTAACCAATGCCGGTGGTCCTGCAATATTAGCAGTTGATGCACTCGAAAAAGCCGGCATGGAGATGGCTCCGCTCACTGATGAAACTCGTGCCTATCTGAAAAGCCGGTTGCCAAAAGCTGCAAGCGCAAAGAACCCGGTAGATGTGCTTGCAGGTTCCGGTCCGGCAACGTATACACTCGCTCTGGAGGCTCTTCTTACGGATGAGACCGTTGATGCCGTTGTGGTTATTCAAGCCCCTCAGGACTGGTTTTTACCGGCAAGTTTAGCTGAAGTTGTGGGAGAAACCGCTGGTCTGCACAACAAACCGGTCATTGCATCTATTATGGGCAAAGCGTCGGTAGACGAGGCACTCAATATTCTGCATAAGCGACGTGTGCCCAATGTGGCATTTCCCGAGAGAGCAGCATCCATACTTGCGGCTATGGTTCAGCGTAAAGAGTGGATGAACTCTGAAAACCACCAGCCGGAAGATGCTGCGGAATATTTACCGGCAGATACAGACGTCTTAATAGAGAATGAAAATTGGGAGAAGCTAGTTAAGGCCTATGGAATTGATCTCCCTGATCAAACGGATGCTACAAGCTTAGACGCCGCTATCGATGCTTCAAATAAGATCGGATATCCTGTTGTGATGAAGCTCATCTCTGAAGATCATAGCCATAAATCGGACATTGGCGGTGTGTTGGTAAATCTAAGCAGTGATGAAGAGGTTAAAAAGGCCTGGAGAAAAATCACAGAAGCCGCAGAGAAAGCAAATGCGAAAATGGATGGCGTACTCATTCAAAAAATGCTTCAGGATGGCCAGGAAATCATTATCGGAATAAAACAGGACGAACAGTTTGGCCCGCTTGTGCTCTTTGGTACAGGTGGCACCGATGTTGAACTCTATAAAGATGTGGAGACAGCTATCGCTCCGCTCAGTGAAAGTGAAGCAACACAGTTAATCGATTCAACCATAGCGGGTAAAAAATTAAAAGGGTGGCGAAACCTCCCTCCTGCAGATATTCAGGCGGTAAAGAAAGCTCTGATTAGCATGAGCAGATTGGCAGTAAATCATCCCGAGATTAAGGAGATGGAGATGAATCCTCTGTATGTCTTAGAAAATGGTGAGGGTGCATTTGCGATAGACATCCGGGGCTCAAAATAACACCATGAATAATCCACAAATATGAATATCCATAAACCAATACGACTGGGAATTATCGGATTGGGACATGTCGCAGATTTTCAACTATCTGCACTGAATCATGTTGATGGATTTGACTTGGTGGCTGTATGTGATAAAGACCCTGCTAAAGCTGAAAAAGTACGATCCGGTGTTCCATTTTACGAAAACCCCAAAACCCTTTTCAAGGAAATCGAAATGGACGCAGCTATGATCTCCGTTCCTCATCAAGGTCATTTTGAACTAGCAAAATTGGCACTCAAATCGGGATCAGATATTCTTTTAGAGAAACCACTTGTTTCAAATATAGATGAGCTTAAAGTGCTTTCAAGATTACATGATGAGAATCCGAATAGTATTCATTCTGCTCTGCATGCCGCTTTTGGTGCTGAAGTAGAGTGGTGTTTAAAAAATAAACAAGAACTGAAAACACTTGATTTGGGACAGCTGATCGGATTCCATTGTGGTTTCTACGATCCATACATACAAAAGGGTAAGCTGATTGAAAGTGCGGTTCAGTTAGGCGGTTCATGGATTGATAGTGCTATAAACGCGTTAAGTGTCATTGGTAGATTTATTTCACCCGATAAATTAACCCTTACAAAAAATAGTAAAACTGTGATTGCAGACATGAACTGTCGTGAAGTTCAAGGGCTTGGTACTTTCTCCATTTACGGAGATGATGCTCAGATCGGCTTAGGTCTAGTTGACACAAATTGGTCGATGGGAATTGATCAAAAGAGAACTCAGCTCTTTTACGAGAATGGCTCTTTGTTGCTTGATCATTCGAAGCAAACTGTGGTATACATCGATTCAAAAAATAACAATAAGCTTCTTGCTCATTTCTCAGATGAACATAATCGACTGACCAGGCATTATATTGGTGTATTCAAGGATTTTAAGAATAATCACACATCAGGAGTAACAAATTTCACATACTCAAGAAAACTGCATGAGCTCATGTTCTCTTTCTATTCATCAACTTAAAAGTGAATCAATATGGAACTGGAAAAAATTATAGAGACCTGCCTTTACGCTAGCAGTTTAGAAGATTCTGAACATTTCTATTCTGAAATTCTAGGCTTGAAACTTATTCGGAAAGAAGAAGGCCGCCATCTGTTTTACAGATGTGGCGATGCAATGCTTCTGATATTCAACCCAAACCACACCTCCGAAGAACAGACATTCGTAAATAATCGCCCCATACCTCTACATGGAGCAACCGGCTCAATACATGTGGCCTTTTCTGTTGATCAGAATGAATTTAAGGATTGGAAGTCCAGATTAAAGAGTAAGGGTGTGAACATTGAATCGAGTGTAAAATGGCCCGGCGGCTTGAAATCTATTTATTTTCGAGATCCTGCCGGTAACAGCCTGGAGATCATAGAGTCAGGCATGTGGAATATTGAAGACTAAACCATTTCTTTTCATTCTAAAGACTCTAAATCTTTAAGGCCTAAGATTCCAAACCGTCAACAATAGATTTGAGTCGTCCATCGATCTCTTCCCCAAAAATTTCGAAAGGTACCTCTTTGGTCGTTACTTCCCGTACTCCGCTGCCATCAATCACTTCTTTGTACGTTTCATAACAGTCCAGGGCAGCGTTAAACTTCTGCATATCATGGTCATTGCAATGTTCAATAAATTTGATATCCGCCTCATCTGAAACGGCTAGTCTGAATTTGCCATCGGTAAAGACCTCTCCCATTCTTGTAAAGAGAGCCAGGCGGCGCGGATAG
Organism: uncultured Rhodohalobacter sp.; assembly: GCA_964535495.1. Lineage (GTDB taxonomy): Bacteria > Bacteroidota > Rhodothermia > Balneolales > Balneolaceae > Rhodohalobacter. The sequence goes on along the minus strand of CAZHUP010000018.1, from coordinate 9,231 downwards.
CCGGTGTTCTGTTCACGTAGTTTGCAAAATACTCTTTTCACCACTGCATGGCTCACAAGATGATCTTCAAATCCACTAATACCATGTACTGCATAGGTGATGATAACATCCGGTTTTAAATTATGGATTTGATCTTCAATAACGTTCTCGATCTCAATGGGATTCAACTTCTTTAATTCATTATCAGGTAAATCAAGCACAGTCATACCGGATAAGCCAAGAGTTTTTTCCACGCATTTCATCTCCTTAAAACGAATCTTTCCCATCTCCTCTTTATCAATACCCAAACGAAACCTCTGTTTGGTAGCCTCTCCTTTAGTGAGTGTAAGAAGGTGCACCTCATGTCCCTGCCTGAGTTGTGAGCTAATTGCCGGTGCGGGACCAAATGATTCATCATCAGGATGAGGAAATATGTAGAGTATTTTCATAAAACCATTTTGAAAATTAAGGTGTGTTGTCAGAAAAAGTAAACAGAAATACATTAAAGAGAGTTTACTAAATGACAAACAGTGAGAAACTGGAAACAAATAATAAAAAGATCATTTATAAAAATAATTGTTGAGAAATCACTCTTTTTATCTATTTTCCGCGAAATATTTGCATTTCTCATCAGGAAACGTTTTATAGAATTCGAAAACAGATAGAAATTAACATTCAAACTAAACGACTACTGAAAAGATAAAAATTATGATTTGGACAGTTGAATTAGCCGCAGCACTAGATGATGCCCCTTTTCCGGCCACAAGAGAAGAATTAATTGAGTGGGCAGAAAGAAACGGTTTACCACAGCAAGCTATAAATAACTTATATGAACTCGACGAAATTGAAGAGGGAGAAGAAACCATCTATGAGGGGATCGAAGATATCTGGCCGGATTATATTCGTAAAGAAGACTTTTTCCACGGAGAAGAAGATGAAGGTTTTGACTACGATGATGTTTAATCGAATCTTCTAACTGGCAAGAAATTTAAAAACGCGGGCTTATATCAAGTACCGCGTTTTTTGTTTTTACAGTTTAAATAAAATTTCTTTGTTCAACTTATCGTTCTGATATCAACTTCCACACTGTTTGACTGTCATGAATTATCGATACACTCCATTTTAAACCCTAATAAATTCCCTGAAAAACACTATTTTCAGCCGTACCTGATCACCTCTAACACTGAAATTCAATCAACTGCGTGCGCTATCTCTACTTGCTGCTTTTGTTACTTTTCCCGTTTCTCTTTCTGGTGGAGATTTCTGTAGCTCAAAACAATGAATCATCTGATGAAGATGACCAAGAGCAGATTGTTCGAATTGTACGTTTTACCGGTAATGACGCCGTTAGTAACCGGGCACTAAGCACACTTGTTAGAACAAGAAATAACAGGGAGTTTCTGGGGATTCCGCGTTTTACACCCTGGTACTATATTCATCAGCTTGTAGGTGTTGGTGAATCTCCTGCACTTCTCGATCGAGATACGGTAGGCAGTGATGTTGAAAGAATTCGCCTCTACTACGAAAATCTTGGTTATTTCGAAGCCTCCGTCGATACAACAATCATTGAATTTCGTCCGGGTCGATATGAAGTTTCATTTATTATTGAGGAAGGAAACCCATCACGGCTTCGATCGGTTTCATATACCGGCTTTCCGGATTTTGATGACGAAGACGAATTAGTCAAAGATTTTATTAGCGAAAGTTTGTACTCAGGACGATCAGAAAATGACAGTACATTTCGGGTGAATGAGCCCTATCGAGCTCAGAAACTACGTCAGGAGCAGACACGAATCATTGATTTTTTAAAAAATAATGGATTTGCCGCTGTACAGCGTGATTCTGTGCGTGCATTGGTCAAACGCGATCAAGAAGATCCTTACACAATGGATGTGCTTTATTCCATACGTCCGGGAGAATTTTACACTTTTGGGGATGTCCATATTCAGTTAGCCGGACCAGACGGAAATGGTGAATACGAACAATCTATGATGGTTGATAATCCCAGGCATGCAGAACAAGGCTTTGCCATCTACATGGACAAGCAGGATGCTGCCAACACAGAATTTGATCTACTCACAGATCAGTTACAGTTCCGTGCGGGAGATTCATTTGATCAATCTGCATACTTGAGAAGTGTAAATTCCTATCAAAATCTGGGTATGCTGCTAATCAATCGATTTGGTCTGAATGAAGATGGATCTCTTCCCGACTTCACAAAAGAGAATATCCCTGTCTTTTTTGACCTGCAAACTCTTCCAAAACACTCAATTCGTGCAGAATTTTTTGGAATGAGGAGGTATGGTTTTGGTACAGGTGTCGGTTTAAATTACAACAACAACAATCTGTTTGGAAGGGCTGAAAATCTCACGGTTGCTCTAAATACGAACCTCGAATTTGTAACCTCCAACACTCTTAATGAAATCTCCCCGAGAGATGAAGACGGTAATCGGACTACTTCGGGTTCAGCCATTTTTCAAAGTTATGAGTTCAGGGTCGAATACGCACTTCCCCGTTTAAACCGCCCACTCAGATTTCTTAGTGATGCACCCTGGGTTGAATCAGCACGTACCCGATACTCACTCAGTTACAGTCAAAGTAATCAGCTCTTTTTTGATATTAATTCAGATGTGCGTTTTAACCTGCGATACGAGCTGCGCCATTCTCCGCGCTTTCAAAGCCTGATTGATGTTTTGGAGCTCGATGTTGTGGATACAGACCCTTCGTCTCAGTTCAGGCAGAACCTGATCAATGAATTTGGAGAAAACTCCCTTGAACTTCTTCGAATTGAAGAAGACTTTCGGCCTCAGTTCTCATCCGTAATCAGGTATACATTACGGGCTCAAAACACAAATTTGATAAAGCGTAACTACGGTTACTTCAGTGAGTATTCTGTAGCTTTGGGAGGTAATGTCCCTTATCTGTTGGATCGCTATGTGATTACACCGGGAGAAATTAAAGGAACACTACCCTCCCCGCTGGGCATATCATCGAACGCTCTGGCTTACAGTAGATTCATAAAGTTTTCTGCAGATTACCGTCGTTATTTTAGCCTGACACCGGACGCCGTGGCTGCTTTCCGATTATTTGGGGGTTATGCGCATCCCATTGGCCAAAGTGATAATATTCCTCTAAATCGTAGATTTTTTGCCGGTGGCAGTAACGATATTCGTGGATGGAGTCCTTTCAGACTAGGCCCGGGAAGTATTCCTCCGGATGAGGTGACCATTCCGGGTGGTGAAGTAAAGATTGCTGCATTTAAAGAATTGCGGCAAACATTTATGAAAAACGTTCTGAATGCCGACTGGTTCCTTGCATGGCATACCGATGCAGGTAACATATGGTATGGCCCCGGTAACACATTTATTGATGAGCAGGACATTGACCTTTTAGCTGACGGGAGATTTCGTATTCAGGAATTTTATAAGCAGATTGCAGTAGGATCCGGTATTGGTATCCGACTCGACTGGGAGTTTATTGTTGCCAGATTTGATTTCACCTATCGAATTCATGATCTCGAAGAAGGTTGGTTCGAAAATCGACAAATGTATTTCAGTTTTGGAATTGGGCATTCATTTTAAATAAATCGACTATGTTTGGAAATAACAGCAAGTTTCAGAAAATAAAACATCAGAGCAATATTGTTAAAAACTCAGAATTGCTGAAAAATTTAACCATTACCGAACGGTACGAACTGCTTCAACTCTGCCATCGTCGAAAATACAAAAGCGGAGAGTATGTCTACTATCAAAATGATCCCGGCAGTGGCTTGTACTTCATTGAGGAGGGAAAAATACAGCTGCAGGTAGAAGACCCATCAGTAAATCAAAGTGTTGAGGTTGAAAAAAATGAACCTTACAGTATTACTGTTGAATCTCCTCAGGAGATTGGATTGGTATCCATCGGATATGAAACCCGAAGATTATCATCTGCACAATGTTTGACCGATTGTATCCTTTTGGGTTTCTTTACACCCGATTTTGAAACGTTGAAAAAAAGGAATCCTCAAACTGCTGTAAAATTTTTAGAGGCATCTTCAAATCGAGTCATGAAGCAGCTTGACCTCTCTATGCAGAAAATCATTGAGATATCAGATACAAAAACTGCTTTTCAAATTCAGTTTGAAACACAATACAAACTCTCTGTTGAACCTGAAGAGCCAAGCAAATAATTGAAATTTATATATAATTTTCTCAACGCATCTAATCTATGGCATTAAAGAAAGGCACTGAAGTAGAACTGACGATAGAATCTACAGCTTTTAAAGGCAAGGGAGTTGCAAAACATGACGGAATAGCTGTGTTCGTGCCCGGAACCGCACCCGGTGATATTGTAAACGCACGCATTACCAGAAAGAAAAAGTCATTCCGTGAGGCTAAGGTTCTGGAAATTTTAAAACCGTCGGAGAAAAGAATTGAACCGAAGTGCAGACATGCAAATGTCTGTGGAGGCTGTACATGGCAGCATCTGCCCTACTCAGAACAGGTAAAGCATAAGGAGCAGCATGTGCGGGATCATATGGAACGAATAGCTCATCTTGATCCGGATATTGTACAGCCAATTTTGAAGTGCGATGATGAATTCTATTATCGTAACAAGATGGAGTACAGTTTTGGTACAAAACGCTGGCTTACTGAAGAGGAGATTCAAAGGGATGAATATGTGGATGACACAGCTTTTGCTGCCGGTCTACACGCCCCTGGTAGATTTGATAAAATTTTAAACCTTAAGGAGTGTCACCTTCAGGATCCGATCTCCTACCAGATTCTGGATTATGTTAGATCAATCTGTATTCAAAATCAGATTCCCGCTTTTGATACATTTAAAAAAGAGGGTTTTATGCGCCATCTTGTGATAAGAAACAGCCATTTTACAGATGATTTAATGGTTAATCTGGTCACTTTCCGGGACGAACCTGAAACTGTTAACCTATTTAAAGATAAACTGCTGAAAGAATTTCCACAGATTACAACTATTGTGAATAATGTGAATGATCAGCCCAACCCGACAGCTGTTGGCCGTTTCGAAAACGTGCTTCACGGTCCGGGCTTTATAGTTGACAAGATTGGTGCCCACTCCTTTAAAATTCATGCGAATGCATTTTTTCAAACCAATACCGGACAGGCAGAAAAACTCTATTCAGTAGCTCGTGATTTTGCAGAGTTAAAAAGCGGCGGTCATCTCTTCGATCTTTACTGCGGTGTGGGTACACTCTCACTCTACATGGCCGATATGGCTGATAAGGTGACCGGTATCGAGATTGTGGATGTAGCTATTGAAAATGCAAAATTTAATGCTAAAGAAAACGGCGTTGAGAATACGAAATTTGTTATGGGTGATATGAAGGACACCTTTAATGATGAGTTCTTGAGTAAAAATGGTCATCCTGACTGTGTTATAACTGATCCTCCCCGATCGGGTATGCATCCGGACGTTGTTGAACAGCTGTGTAACCTGGATGTCAATAGATTGGTATACGTAAGCTGTAATCCTTCAACAATGGCCAGGGATTTGAAAGAGTTGAAAGAGTTTTACAAGGTTGAAGCTGTGCAACCGGTAGATATGTTTCCTCAGACCTATCATATTGAAGCGGTTGCCAAACTAACCAGAAAGTAAAAATATCTTATCTGTTACTTTCACTTCTGGAAATTCTTGAACTGGGAGAAATTACGGTTTTTGATACCTGTCAATCAACTCAAGTGCATTAAATGCACTTTGAATAACGAGAGGTATACCGCCGCCCGGATGGGTGCTCCCTCCTACCAGATAGAGATTATTTAATCCCCTGATCTTATTTCTTGGTCGAAGAAAAGCAGCAAATTTACTGTTTGAAGACGTACCGTAAATACTTCCCCGGTTTGATCCGTACCGATTCAGAAAATCTATTGGGGTGATGACTTTTTTTACAGCAATGGAATCACTCAATCCATTCAAACCGCGTCTTTCCAACTCTTTGACCAAAAATGAACTATAGGTTTCACTTAATTGATTCCAATCCTGTTCTTCTGTTACATACGGTGAATTGACCAGTATAAACAGGTTCGAACTATTGGCTGGGGCGTGATCAGAGTCGGTATAAGACGTATTGGCAATGTAAATGGTTGGGTCTTCCGGCAGAGTTTTCTCTCTGAATATCTGTCGAAACTCATTCTCATAGTTTTCTGAAAAGTAAATATTATGATGTTTAAGGTGCTCCCACTGTTTATTCACGCCCAAAAGCATCACAAATCCTGAACATGATGGCTCTATCGATTTTTGCTTTTTTCTCTTCGAGTCTGAAAGAGCTTGCTGTTCCAGTAAATTCAAAATGGTATCCGTAGCATCGGAGTTTGCTACAATTAAATCAGCATAAATCTCCTCACCATTTTTAGTCTGAACGGATTGAGCTCTGTTATTCGTAACGGATATTTTTTCTATTTCTGTATTAAACTTAAATACTACGCCAGTCTTTTTAGCCAAATCATACAGTGCTTCAGAGATTCTATAGAGTCCACCTTTTACATAATATCCACCTTGATTGAGCTCTACGTGTGGAATAACATTCAATGTACCCGGAGCCTGAAAAGGTGAAGAGCCGTTATAGGTCGTAAACCGTTTAAAGAACTTTCTGAGATAATCTGTTTGAAATCGTTGATCAACAACATCTGAAACTGTTGAAAATGCATCAATTCCAAGAAAATCGGTTAGTTTAAGCCCCTTTAAGTCACTGAATGAGTATAGTGGATTGAACAGAAAAGCATCCGCAGTTTGATCGTACAGTTTAGCGGAGTGATTCAAAAATTCAGAATAGGATTCTGCATCTTGCGGTGCAAAATTACTGATTTGCTCAATGCTTCTATCCCGGTTCGAAAAATTATCAAAGACAGTTCCATCTCTGTAGAAATATCGGCAGACCGGTTCAAGTTCTTCAAATAGAAGATAATTGTCTAAATCCTCTCCACACTCTTTAAAAAGCTTTTCCAGTATAAAAGGCATTGTAAAGAGGCTTGGTCCGGTATCAAACCGAAAACCATCAATTTTGACCTCCTGCATTTTACCGCCGTGGGTGGTATTTTTTTCAAAAACCGTAACACTATACCCTTGAGATGCCAGCAAAGAAGAGACTGCGAGCCCACCAAGTCCTGCACCGATTACAATAGCTTTTTGATTCATCGATCTAGTTTCATCTTTAATTTTTGAATCAAACAGAATTGAGACTGATAAAGTTACGCCGGGATGTATAAATTTTGATCAACAGTTACTTTCAGTCTTCTCACAAACGACCGAGATTGATAACCTCTACATCCTGAACCTTTCCTTCATGGATGCTGAACCGAACCAACGTACGATGTACTTGAAAACCTTGTCTACCGGCGGCACCGGGATTCATATAGAGCATTTTATCAAGAGATTGATCACGGGCAATTTTGAGCACGTGGGAGTGTCCACAGATGAAGAGATCGGGTGTGTTGTTCTCTATTTCTTCACGAATTGGAATACAGTATCTGCCCGGAATTCCACCGATGTGTGTTATCCAGACATCCACACCGTCACGGGTAAAGCGCTGATGCAGTGGATAGACTTTTCGTATATCCTGACCATCAATGTTCCCATATACGCCAATGAGAGGAGCAATTTTCTTTAACTTTTCAGCTATCTCGATTGTTCCGAAATCTCCGGCGTGCCATATCTCATCCCTGTCAGAAAAGAACTCTTCTATCTGAGGATCAAAGTAGTTATGTGTATCAGATATTAACCCTATCTTTGTCATGCCGCTGTAAAAATCATCTTTGTTTGATAATATGAACTCTTAGATTGCAAGCAAAATCTTTTATATGTTATCGATAACTTTTAATGAGCATCAAAATATTTCGTGCATAATTCATCAGATAAACCAACATACAGCATCATTATTGTTACCTGGAATGCTTTAGAACACATTCAACGATTTCTGCCATCAGTAACAGAATCAGATCATCCCTCCTTTGAAATTATTATTTCTGATAATGCGTCCGAAGACAAAACATCCGAGTGGGTAGAAGAAAACTATCCAACCTGCCGAATAGTAAAACTGGATAAGAATTATGGCTACTGCGGTGGGAATAATCGAGCTGCAAAATATGCCCAAGGCGAGATTTTAATTTTTCTCAATAATGACGCAAAAACAGAGCCGAATTGGTTAAACGGCCTGGATGAAAGTTTTGAAAAACCGGATGTTGGAATAGTGCAGCCCAAAATTAAATCAGTAGAAGAACCCGATTATTTTGAGTATGCCGGTGCGGCAGGTGGTTATATCGACAAAATGGGCTACCCGTTTTGCAGAGGTCGTATATTCGATCAGGTTGAAAAAGATAACGGACAGTATGACACTGCATCTGAAATTTTCTGGGCTTCCGGTGCCGCTATCGCCATCAGAAAAGATCTGTTCGACACTTTAGGTGGTTTTGATGAAGATTTTGAATTCCACATGGAAGAGATCGATCTGTGCTGGCGTGCCCATAAGCTTGGGGTTAAAGTAGAATATCAGCCCAAAAGCACTATTTACCATCTTGGCGGTGGCTCCCTGCCAATGGGTAACCCAAGAAAGGTATTTTATAACTATCGCAATAACTTAACAATGATGACCAAAAATCTGGATCATAATCCTATCATTAAGATTTTTGGCAGACTCTGTTTAGATGGGATTGCAGGGCTTAAATCTCTAGTTTCAGGTTCTCCAAAAGAGACACTGGCAATCATAAGAGCTCACTTTTCATTTTATGGCCAACTCAGAAATACCCTGGAAAAACGCAATCAGATCAAGAGTATTACAAAATCATCGACGCCTGAAAATCTGGTCTACAACAATTTGATTATAGTCGACTATTTTCTAAAGAAGAGACGTACTTTTTCTGAATTGAAATTTAAGACCGGGAGTAATTAACCCGGTCTCAATTTAACATCCTAGTTGCCCAAACGATCGATAACCAGTGCTATAGTCGCAGCCGTTGACGCCAGTGATGCGGCTATACTGATTCTCTCCTGGGCTGACATTTCTCTTCTGTCCGGTTTTCTAGGTATTACAATTGTAGCACCCGGTTCAACCGAAGGGTTATTTCTGAAAAATAGAAATCGTTTTGATCGATCTACTTCTCCATTGGCATAAACGATATACGCGCGACCACGCTTGGCATTATCGGTTACTCCACCGGCAGCATCCAGGTATGATCTGAATGAACGGCTGTCGTCGTATCTAACACTTGTTGGATTGAGTACTTCTCCTTCGATACGAAC
>CAZHUP010000017.1:18959-27322 GCA_964535495.1 uncultured Rhodohalobacter sp. | reverse complement strand
AGTTATGGTTCCGCCGGCAGACGTTGTAGAATTCAAATCTAAGGTGAGGAGATCGAATGAAAATTAACAGAGCGAAACTGATTGAACTGTTAGTTGAGAAAACCGGAATGGGAGCTGACGAAATTGAAAGTCAGCTAAAACAGTTAATTGATCGCATTTTAGACGCAGCCGAACGAGGAAAGGCACTTGAGGTAAAAGAGTTTGGCATGTTCTATTTCGATGAAAACGGTGATTTGAAATTTGACCCCTCAGACGAGCTCAGTACAGAAATTAATTTCAAATATGCCGGGATGGAACCTGTTGAGTTGAAGCCGGCCCGTGACCAGGAGAGTGAAATACAGGCGAAAGACCTTTCTCACGAAGAGGAGATTAAAGAACAAAAAGATGAGCCTGCTTCTTCCACCGGATCGGATATGGATGAAATATTTGGTTTCAATGTTGATAGTGAGGAAGAGGAAGGCCCCGTTGAAGATGATTCAGAAGGACCCGATGGTGGTGCTTTGATCTCACCGCCTGATAAAGTGGATCGCGATATAGATCCATTTTCGGGATTGCTGGGGGATGCTTCCTCGAAAATGAAGGGTTCAGGTGATGAGGATAAAGATGCTAAAAAAGAGGATCCATTCTCTTTTATTTTGGACGACGACGATGCGACTGAAGACAAGCCCGGGGATAAAGAGGAGTCTGAGGCAAGCACGGATTTAGGGAAAGACAAAGAACTTGATAGCGAACCTCCATTTACCCCGGATGAGGATGCAGAAGAAATTGATGATGAGATTAAGCAGGAAGATGCTCTAAGTGAAATTTTCGGTGAGTCTGAACCTGAACCTCAAATTCCAGAGGCTGATGAAGAAAAATCTCCTGATCCTGTTTTTGCCGGCTCGAAAAAACCGAAATCAGCTTCGAAAAAGAAGAAAGTGAAGGAGTCCTCAAAAGAGCGCGATCCAATTATGATGGTAGTCAGCGTTGGATTGATCATAATTTTGGTAGTGGCCGGTTTCTTTATCATACCGTCACTTTTCGATTCAGATGACTCAGGGACAGATATGGTTACTGAGCAGCCGGCTCCGCAAGTTGATACTGCCCCGGAAGAGGCTCAATCAGTTCTCACGCCTGTGGAACCAGAAGGCGAAACTGAAGTAGAAGTAACAGAAGAAGAGCCGGTTCAGCCGGAACCTGAACAGCCCGTTTATGGTCTGATGGGTGATTTGGTTGACGAGGCAAATAACGGATATTCAATTGTTTTGCACTCGATGCAAAGTGAAGTAAGAGCTCGTTCAGAAGCGGCAGATTTAGCATCCGAAGGCTATCGGGTGCTGGTAAGTCCCCGAATGGTACAGGGCGATACAGTTTGGCGAGTAAGTGTAGGTCAATTCCCGTCAATTTCAGAAGCTCAGCAGGCGGCTGCAGAACTTCCAAATCCATACAGCACAAATAACTTTATTCAACGAATACAGACCAACTAAATAATTACATGAATATCATCTCATTACTAATGCTTCAGGAAAATGGAGCGGAGGCCGATACACTGGCACAAATGCTGCAAGATGAAGCCTCAATGTCCTTTTTTGAAATTCTTTCTCAAGGCGGAATCTTAATGATTCCCCTGTTCATTCTATCAATATTAGCAATCTATGTGATTGCCGAGCGCTGGAGGACACTTGAAAATTCGCGCATGGATGTGAACAGTATGCTGAATAATATTGAATCGCTGCTGAAGTCGGGAAGCCAGCACAGAGCCATACAGTATTGCGAAGAATTTGATAAGCCACTCGCACGAATATTGAAATCCGGTATACGCCGCCTCGGTCGTCCGATTCGGGATATCGAAACGGCGATCCATAATGCGGGTAAAAAAGAGATTTATCAGCTTGAAAAACGAATGAACTGGCTGGCTACTATTGCCAGTGTTGCACCCTTGATAGGTTTTACCGGAACTGTAACCGGTATGATCCGTGCATTTATGGATATTCAATCCCTTCAGGGAAATGTAAACCCGAGTGTTCTTGCCGGAGGAATCTGGGAGGCTTTGATTACCACAGCCACCGGTTTGATTGTAGGAATTATTGCACTTGGATTTTATAACTATCTGGTTGGTAAAGTTAACAGAATGGTTTTTGAACTCGAAAATGCCTCAGCCGATTTTGTTGATCTGCTGCAGACACCATCACCGAAGAAACGCGAGGAGGCGTAATTCATGGATTTTCGTAAAGACAGTGTCAAAATGGAGCCGTTGTCTATGTTCTCTCAGTCTGGACTGACGGATATCATTTTGCTGTTGTTGATCTTCTTTTTATTAACATCCTCTTTTGTGACCAACTTTGGTATTCGCGTTAATGTACCTCAGGCCGAATCAAGTGTTACAAGCAGCACGCAGCAAATTTCAGTTGCCATCACTGCCCAGGGTGACTTTTTTGTGGATGGAGAACAGACCTCTCGAGGTAATTTATCTACCGTTATTCGACAAGTGTATCAGAATAAGCCAAATGCTTCGTTAGTAGTACGTGCAGACCGCGACGCGAAGGTAGATGACGCTGTACGCGTCATGAATATTGGTCAGGCACTGAATATGAATATTGTAATGGCGACGGAGCGTGATTAACGCATATGTTTGATTGGTTTAATTCCCACTTTGATAAAGAAGATCGTTTTGGTCTTGCCGTAACCGGTGCGATCCATCTTGTTCTTCTTCTCATTGCTATCTTATACACCATTAACATGGACTACGACAATCGTCCGGCCTATATCGAGGTGACGCTGGGCGAGTTTAGAAGTGGGACTGTTGCAGAGCAGGCAGAAGTGCAGCAGGAGCAAGTTGCAACCCGCCCGAACCCTGCAGAAACTGAACCTGAAGATCCGGACCCTGATATTACCCAGCCGGTTGAAACGCCCCAGCAACCTGAAGAGGAGATAACAAAGCCGGTAGAGCTGCCCGAGCAACAGGAAGAGATTCAAAGTGAAGAAATTGTAGAAACTCCGGAAACGGAAATTATTGACCCGCAAAATGTAGAAGTTACGGAAGAAGTTGAAGAAGAGGTTGTACCGCCCGAAGCGCAGGAAGCTGAGGAAGTTCAGGAAGGTGTGGAAACCAGTGGAGTTGAGAGAGGTACTACCGGCGAAATTAATGTAGATGAGGGAACCGGCAGTGATCCTGATCGCTCTTCTCCTTATGAACTACAGTGGGAAGGAGATTTGGAGAGGTCACCTATGGTTCAGCCACTGCCGAGTAATCAAACGAACGAAGAGGCAGTGATTACGGTGAGATTTGAAGTACACCCTGACGGATCACTCGGGCGAGTAATTCCATTACGGAAGATGAACCCTGAGTTGGAACGCGAAGTAATGAGAACACTCCGCAGCTGGAGATTTTCACGACTCCCATCCGGTGTTCCGCAAGAATCACAATGGGGTAGAATCACTTTCCGATTTGTTCTTGATTAAGCATCAACAGGGCGTGTTTTATTATCGCCCTGAAGTTGGTACTGTTTCGGAGTTAAGCCGGTCATCTCTTTGAATAGTTTTATAAAGTGACTGACACTTGAGAACCCAAGCTCATAGCAAACATCAGTTACATTATTTCTCTTCTTGTTGAGCATAACACACGCCCTCTCTATCCTCTTGTTATTGATATACTCAACCGGGCTCATTCCAAACTCATTTTTGAAATACCGATAAAAAGAGGCCTTACTCATACATGCCTCAGATGCAAGCTTTTTGGATGATATTGGTCCGTTCAGATTTTTGTGAATGTAGTCGATGGCGGCTGCAAGTCCGTTTCTTGTAACGTGGTTGCGATAATTTTTCAACAGAAGTGCTCTTGACTCAGTTTGCAGCATATGAACAATAAGTTCAGATGTGTTCAGGTCAACAAGAAGATCACGCTGATTGTTTTCTTCAGTGAAAATGTGAAACAGTTTTCGAATCAGCAGATCTACGGATCCCGTGTTTTTAAAATGTACTGAATGCATGGAATCGTACTCCCATTCGCCAGAATGCTTACTACGTGGTATCATGTCGTTCATTTTTGCGACGACATCATTAACTCTTGAAAGCGGAAGTTCTACTGTAATACACTTGGTGGGCTCATCCATTTTTGCTTCCGGAAAATCGATATAAATAGTCTGATCAGGTGGGAGAACTAAACTTTCACTGGGTATAAAATCAAATGGTTGCTCATTTCCGGAATGAATAACCTTTTTGCCTGAAATCATTCCACAATACATAGGGCTTGAGGCGTGAAGCTCAACTCTGTTTGCCTCCATGTAGGTATCATATACTGAAAAAACAGCGTCATTTCCTGCATAACTGGTTCTGTTTTCCACGAGTTTTTGGGGTGGGGATTGCAGGCTTTTCATATCATAAATTATTAAAGCTTTTCACACTAACTGACGAAATAATTACTTCCTATATACATATTTAGCATAATATGTAAAACAAACTTGAGACAATAAAGCAACTTTTTGAGAATATAGATCGAGATTGGAAGCGCTTTTTTACTCATGTTGGGCTTATAATCTCAAATTAATGATTGGAGTCCAACATGTTACACGAACGCCCAAAGTTTAAAGAGAAATACGATAATTACATTGGCGGAAAATTTGTACCGCCGGTTGATGGAGAATATTTCGATAATATTTCCCCTGTAGATGGGAAGCCGTTTACAAAAGCGGCCAGATCGAACGAGAAAGATATAGAAAAAGCACTGGACGCCGCGCATAAAGCAGCACCTGATTGGGGCCGGACATCAGCTGCAGAGAGGGCATCGGTACTTCTTAAAATGGCTGACATTATTGAAGAGAATCTTGAATATCTCGCACGGGTTGAAACCATCGAAAATGGTAAGCCAATTCGGGAGACGATGAATGCGGATCTGCCTTTAGTTGTGGATCACTATCGTTACTTCGCCGCAGCTATAAGAACACAGGAAGGGGGAATATCTGAACATGACTCCAATACAGTTTCGATCAACCTGCCTGAACCGCTGGGTGTAGTGGGGCAGATCATTCCATGGAATTTTCCGCTTTTAATGGCTACCTGGAAAATTGCACCGGCCTTAGCCGCAGGTAACTGCACAGTAGTAAAACCGGCTGAGCAAACACCGGCAAGTATCATGGTAATGCTTGAACTGATTGGGGATGTGATTCCACCGGGTGTTTTGAATGTGGTAAACGGTTTTGGACCGGAGGCGGGTCAGCCGCTCGCCACCAGTGAACGAATCGCAAAAATAGCTTTCACCGGCGAGACAACTACCGGTCGACTCATTATGCAGTACGCTTCGGAAAACATCATTCCGGTAACGCTTGAGCTTGGCGGAAAAAGCCCGAACGTTTTCTTTGAAAGCGTGATGGATGCCGATGATGAGTACTTTGATAAGTGCCTCGAGGGCGCGGCCATGTTTGCTCTTAATCAGGGTGAAGTTTGCACTTGCCCGTCGCGGATTCTGGTACAGGAGTCTATTGCCGAGGCATTTACCGAGCGTGTCATTGAGCGAGTTAAAAAGATCAAAATGGGGCACCCGCTTGATGATGAAACAATGGTTGGTGCTCAGGCCTCGAATGACCAATTTGAGAAAATACTAAACTACTTTGAAGTGGGCCGTGAAGAGGGAGCCAAGGTGCTTGTTGGCGGTGGACGTGCTGAAGTAGGACAGGGCAACGGCATTGCAGGCGGATACTATGTTCAGCCTACCATCTTTACCGGCAACAACTCTATGCGTGTTTTCCAGGAAGAGATTTTTGGCCCGGTTACATCGCTAACAACATTTAAGGATGTTGATGAGGCTATCTCTATTTCTAATGATACTCTTTACGGACTCGGAGCCGGTGTGTGGACTCGCGATGCGCATCAGCTGTACCAGGTGCCGCGCGCTATTAAAGCCGGCCGTGTATGGGTAAACTGCTATCATGCCTATCCGGCTCATGCTGCTTTTGGCGGTTATAAGAAATCGGGCTTTGGCCGTGAAAATCACAAGATGATGCTGAGCCACTATCAGCAGACCAAAAATATGCTGATATCGTACGATAAGAAAGCGCTTGGATTTTTCTAAAAAACGTTGGTCCCAAATCCAGACCACGAACTCCGGTGCAGGTTGGCCGGGGTTATTTTTACTAATAAAAAAGAGGAGATAGTCATGTTACCTAAAAAAATGAAAGCCGCCGTAGCTCATAATTTCGGGGATCAACTAAAGATCGAAGAGATGCCGGTAAAGGAACCGGGCGATGATGAGATATTGGTGAAGGTAATGGCCAGTGGTGTTTGCCATACCGACTTACATGCCATTGACGGCGATTGGCCGGTTAAACCAAATTTACCGCTTATTCCGGGGCATGAGGGGGTTGGCTATGTAGCTGCAATCGGAAAGAATGTGAAAAATGTTAAAGAGGGTGACGCTGTGGGTGTGCCTTGGCTCTATTCAGCTTGCGGAACATGTGAACATTGCATCACCGGTTGGGAAACTCTGTGTGGGGAACAGGAAAATGCAGGTTATAGTGTGGATGGTGGTTATGCAGAGTACGTAATAGCTGATCCACGTTACGTTGGTCACTTACCATCCAATGTAAATTTTGCAGAAATGGCACCAATTCTCTGTGCCGGTGTTACCGTGTATAAAGGGTTAAAAGAGACGGATACAAAACCCGGTGAATGGGTGGCAATATCAGGGATTGGAGGCTTAGGTCATCTGGCAGTTCAATATGCCAAGGCTATGGGACTTCATGTTGCCGCTATTGATATTGCAGACGATAAACTTGATTTGGCGAAAAAATTAGGTGCTGATTTAACGGTCAATGCGATGGAAGAAGATCCGGGTGAATACTTGAAGAAAGAAACCGGGGGCATGCATGGAGCACTTGTAACAGCTGTTGCACCCGTTGCTTTTAGCCAGGCACTCAGTACATTACGCCGAAAAGGCACTCTGGCAATGAATGGTTTGCCACCGGGCAGTTTTGAGCTAGACATCTTCAATGCCGTATTGAATAGATTGACAATTCGCGGGTCTATTGTCGGTACAAGAAAAGACCTTCAGGAGTCGATAGACTTCGCAACTGAAGGGAAAGTGAAATCAAATATCAAAACCGAGAAAATAGATAACATTAACAGCGTTCTTGATGATATGAGAGAGAACAAGATAGAAGGCAGAATGGTATTGGAAATTGCCTGATAGTAAGATTTAAAATCAAAAGTGCCCGGTATAAAATCCGGGTGCTTTCATTTAACACAAAAAATAATGGCTGTTCAAAGAGTACTCATAACTGATGAAGCAAAAGAAGTGATGGATAAACTGCGTGAAAAACATGGAGAGTTAATGTTTCATCAAAGCGGCGGCTGTTGCGACGGGTCATCCCCGATGTGTTACAAGGCAGGACAGTTCCGGGTTGGCAAGAGCGACGTAAAATTGGGTGAAGTGTACGGCGCACCGTTTTACATGGCAAAAGATCAGTTCAAATATTGGCAATACATGCAGCTTACTCTGGATGTAAAAGAGGGAAGAGGTTCCAGTTTCTCAATTGAGATTCCGATGGGTGTTAGATTCCTGATAAAATCAAAAATGTTTACAGAAGAGCAGTTAAAGAATCTGGAGCCCACTGAGTAGTGAAGCAACACGTAATGCTTAAGCAGAAACGCATTTCAAATAAAAGAACTTCCACCATCTGTAGTTCCACTCCTCTTGTTCCTGAACCGAGAAACCTGACTCTTTCAGCAAGGGCATCATCTCATCTAAAGAACGGCTATTTATATTTTCAGGAGATAGCAGATCGATGAGAAAGTTGGAGATTAAAAAGTACCCTTTTCTGTTCCAGTCGAGCATGTAGAGTTCACCGCCCGGTTTTAGAAAGTTGTGGAAGTGATTTAGAACGGTTTCCTGATCCACATAGTAGTGAAACGAGTTCAGACAGATGATTTTGTCGAACGACTGATACTTTAAGTCAAGCTCCTCGCAGTAGCAGTTGGTAAAGTGAACATTTGAGTAGCCCTCTAATTTTCTTCTGGCCTTTTCCAGCATTTCTGAGGCCGGATCGTTAAGCACCATCTCTTCGATGGAATCAAACTTGTCCAGAAGTTTTTTAGCGAGAATTCCGGTTCCTGCACTTGCATCCAGAATTCGATCACCGGGATCAGGTTTGAAGAGGCTGAGGAAGTGCTCGTGAGTATGTTTGAGGTAAGAGGAGTACAGGCTGTCGTACTTGGTCGACAACTTGTTGTAGTACTCCGTAGTTTTTTGAGCTTTAGAATTAATAACGGCAGGGGTTGAATGTTTTGACTTGCTTTATAAACCTGAGTTTGATAATAAAATTATGATAAAAGATGCTCCCCTCCTTGGAAAAGGAGGGGACTTTAAAGCAGATTAATCAATGCATTATTAA
>CAZHUP010000017.1:0-18859 GCA_964535495.1 uncultured Rhodohalobacter sp. | reverse complement strand
TCCCCTCCTTGGAAAAGGAGGGGACTTTAAAGCAGATTAATCAATGCATTATTAATCGAACTTAGGTCTCTACAACCTTACCGGAACCTCAATCGTTTGAGACTCTGAATTGGAGAAGTTGAGTGTGAGTTCAAAAGTATCACCATCTGCGAGTGTTCTGGTTACTTGAATCAGCATGATGTGCAGTCCGCCTTGCTGAAATCGAACGGTGGATTCAGATGGGAGATCTACTTCCGGTACTTCTCGCATTCCCATCATTCCCTCTTCTTCACGTTCATACGATTCATGTATCTCAACCAGCTGGGCTACGTCTGATTCAACACCAATCAAGGCATCATCAGTTTCCTCAAAATTGGTAATTAAAAAGTATGCAGCACTCATACGGCCTTCGCTGGCAGGCCTTGCCCAAGCGCCTTCAATTTGAACACCTTCTCCATCTATTACCTGTTCCTGAACCGGTTCTGTTTCACCGCCGCAGCTGATTACAAAAAGTAATGTGAAAGCAAATAGTGCAAAATATTTCATGATAGTTTGTTTAAAGTAGTTTTTGAAGGTCCTCGATGATGATATTGACGGGTGTCATACTTCCGCCATAGTCAAAAATCAGTTCGGAATTTTGATTGATAAGCAGAATTTTATCAGAGTGATTTAAAAAGTACATGCGATCTCCATCTTCCATTTCGCGAGAATAGGACTCCTGAGACCGAACGCTCACTCTTCTCATAAATTCGTCAATTGTATCGGGATCTCCCGTTAAAAATTGAAATGGTTCTCGATCCATGTCGAATGCCCGGGCGTATGATTTTAATACTTCAGGCGTATCTCTCTCCGGGTCGAACGTAACCATAACAAATTGAGTGTCGCCCGGATTATCCATCTCTTCGTAAACTTTGCCCACATTGGCTGTTATAAATGAGCAGATATCGGGGCAGTGAGTGTAAATGAAACCAATTACCAGCGGTGAACCCTGGTAGTCGTCCGGGAATATCACAGTTTCGCCGTTCTGATCAGTAAGCTCATAACTGACATCACTATAATCATCAAGCGCCGGACTGCTGCAGGCAGACAAAGCTATAGCCAGGGTGGTGATGACGATAAATGGGTAGATATATGATTTCATCTTGTAAAACTTAAATTTGATATATAAAAACCAAGCTACTTCAGGCTTATGAAGCTTTGATGAAACAGCAACTGATCTATTTCATCTCATTCTCAAATTCTGAAATCATCATCTCCATAAAAATACGCGCGGATTGAACGCCAAGTTTTTCGAGCTGATCATTTGGCAATCCATCCCAAACCTCATAAGTAACGGCGTCGATTCCGAACGTTTTATGTGACCAGTTTTTAGCAATGGGTGAGTCAGTTGGGAACGGTTCAACATTCAGTTCAATATCAGGAAGCTCACTTTTAATCCGGTCCGCCCACCGATATGTGAACAGGTGTGGAAAGGTTTCGATCTCTTCCAGTATTGGATAGAAAACAGTCTGGCCGGTTGAGTGGAAATCGATCGCGTAAAAAACCTTGCGATCCTCTCGTTTAAGCAGTGGTAAAAGAGAGCGCTGTATCGCTTTCGTTTCAGGCTGATTGAAGTGCTGCCAGTCTCTGTTTAGGTCCACTCCGGCTGCATTGGTTCTCCAGTGACCATTATCGGCTCCGTCCGGATTCATAAGCGGATAAGCCCATACGTCGAAGTATTTTCGGAATTGTCTGGCCAAATCAGTGTCTGAAGCAAGCTCTTCAATAAAATGAAGGCCGGTTAAATATCCGGGAATCTCCGGCGGATGTTGTCGGCCATAGATTATAACTACGCCTTTTACAGGTTCATCAGAGTTCTCGGAAAGCTTTAGCTGATAAACAGGGCGTCCCTGATGAGAATTACCAACAACCGATCGCTGAATGAATGCATTTTGGGCCAGTTGATCAGACCAAACGCGAAACTCATTCGTGGTTTGAGGAACCTGGGCAGAAATCCAAACCGGTTTATTGCCAATATTTATTGATATGATTCCGTTACGTGTATCGGACTGTCGATGGTAATTAGTGGAATCGGCTTTTTGCCAGGTTTGTCCGCCATCGTAACTGATTGCGGGTCTGTAGCGATGACGGCCATCTGCATATGTTAATTCCAATGTTACATCGGCAGATTCATCAGCCCAAACCTGAAATCCATACCATGGACTGTTGTTTATTGGGCTTATTTCCGGGTTTATTTGCAGCTGATAGTGATACGCATTGATTCGGGTAACATCATTTACTCTTGATCCCCGGAATTCATTTGTGATCCAAACACCATCTTCAAGGAATCCGATAGTTCGTTTATTCTGATGGCTAATTTCGCGATCTGAAGTTTCAGTAACTCCTTCAGGATCGTAAGAGTAGCCACTAAACTCTTCAGAAGCTTTACAGCCTGAGAAATATAGAATGGCGGTTAATAATATGATAAGGAATGATTTACGGTTGTTGAGCATTTAATAGGTATGTTTTGCGATGACAATATAAGTTGGAATTCCCTATGTTCAGGAAACTATATATACTGTTAGTCTAGGTTTTTTAAAAGATATAAAAACTCCATTGCTGAATACTATTCAAGATAACGCTACTTACAGGCTTTTTCTTTTTTTATCAGTTACCATTGGCACATTTTTCCTATCTAGTCCGGCTGTTGCTCAGGAAGAGGAAAGAGAGTCGATTGTCTGGAAGGTTTCGTTTGAGGGAAATGAAAATTACAGGGACATGATTCTGCGTGAGATTATTGCTACCAGCAGTCCCAGTTTTTTGCAAAAAACCTTTCGCCGAACAGGTAATTATGTTCTGAATGAGATGGATGTTAGACGTGACCGAATCCGAATTGAGAGATATTACGAACGCAGAGGGTATCCTAATGTGGATGTGGATTTTGAAATTAAAGACCGAAAGAAAGAGTGGCAAAAGGAGGTGGTCTTTCATATCAGGGAAGGTGAACCGATGCGAATTCGATCATCAGAAATTGAGATCGATGCCGAACCGGAAATAGCAGATGAAATAAGAGCCTCGCGTGAGTTTGAAAGAGCTAAAGAGCGCCATGAGTTCCAGGTGAGCAGTCGCTATCAAACATTGCGGCGTGCCGATGTTGAAGGCCGATTTTTAAATCTTCTGGAGGAGCTCGGGTTCGCCTGGCCCGAAGTTGATATTGTTGCTGATGTTGATTCGGCAGCTAACAGGGCAGATATCACAATAAAGGCGAAGCCCAATACAAGAACATATTTTTCTGACATTGAGATTCAGGGTGATATATCTGTGCCGGAGAGAATTTTAATTCGAGAAACAGAAATTAAGGAAGGAGAGCGCTACAGCAGAAGTAAATTACAGGAGGCGCAGCGACAGGTTTTCAATCACCACCTTTTCAGATTTGCTACAATTACAATTCCCGAACAGCCTCAAGACTCCACAATAAATGTGCTGCTAAGGGTGCGCGAAAATCCTAAAAGATCGGTTCAGGCAATGATCGGCTTTGGAAGAGAGGAGTTGCTGCGCGGCCAGGTGAGCTGGCAAAACAGAAATATCACCGGGACAGGTCATCGTTTTGGTGTAAACGCTCGTGCATCTTTTATTGAGCAGAGACTCAGTACCGACTACCTGCTCCCATATGTATTTAATTCCAGGAGCAGTTTTGTAACAACCCTGTTCGGGATGCACAAAATAGAGCCATCGTTCGAACTTTTTCAGGCCGGTTTTAATAATAGTTTAATCTATCAGCTCGATCGCACGAAAACAGCTTCAGCATCGTACGAATTTTCAATTAACGAAGAGCTTTCAAGAAATGTGGATACCACACTGCCTGATACGGTTCTTAACTACAATGTGTCGTCACTTTCATTATCCGGTTACTATAGCCAGGGAATGACAAGGGAACCCCGAGGTTGGGTTATCCAGCCATTTGTAGAGATTTCGGGTACTTTTGGTGAGTCTACCTTTTCATTCCAGAAAGTTTTACTTGATGTGAGAAGGTTTACGAAAATTACCAATTCACTAACGTTTGCCAAGAGGATTAACACCGGGGCAATACTCTATGATCAGGATAAACAACTGCCTTCAAACATCAGATTGTTTACAGGAGGTACAAACTCAGTTCGCGGATGGAACAGGCAGGAACTGGGGCCCAGCAGGGCAAGATTTGACGACTCAGGAAATTTCGATACGTATGTGCCTGTTGGCGGACGAGCCTTGTTTACGTTTAACTTTGAGCTCAGGCAACAGTTAAGAGGCTTTATTCCCAATCTAGGACTGGCCGCATTTTTGGATGGCGGACAGGTGTGGGATAATGTAAACAGCCTGGAGGATCGTCCCATACAGTTTGGGGCAGGCGGCGGTATAAGATACCAGTCCCCAATCGGACCGGTTAGAGTTGATGTTGGATATAAGCTGAACCCAACCGATGAAGATTTGAATATATTTGACGGACAGGATTTTGGGAGTGCATGGAGCCGTATAGGTATTCATTTTAGTATAGGTCAGGCATTTTAATGAGCGAAGAAAAGAACGAACATATCAAACCTAAACGGACCTGGCTCAAGTGGGTTATATCGATTGCGATAATCCTGATGCTGGTTTTTGGCATTCGGCTGGCGTTAAAGAGTAATATGCTTTTCGATTATGTGACAACTACAGTAGAAAAACAGGTTGGAAATCAGATCAACGGTTCACTTGAGATTGAATCGATGCGAGGAGATCTGCTGAACGGCTTTACGATCTATGGAATTGATCTGAGAGATGACCGTATGGAACAGGTTGTGGGAATTGATTCCGTAACGATATCCTATAGGTTAATGGATCTGATCAGACAGACGCATACGGTAGATCAGGTAACAGCTAATGGTGTTCGAGCATTTATAACGCAAGACCAGGATTCTGTCTGGAATGTAATGGAACTGCTGCCACCCTTTGATGATGAAGATGAAACCGATGATCCGCTGCGGTGGGCTGTAAACAACCTGGAGCTTTATAGTGTAAATGTGGATGTGAGGTCGGATCATCTTTTGCCGGATGGATTTGTGAACATTCGAGAGATGAGTGTAGTTGCTTCCGGCGGAGTTTCGGAAAATGGATTTTATGGAAAGTTGAGCTCGCTGGAGTTTTCACTTGAAGAGGCACGTCTGCCCGAGAACATTCAATTTGCGATGAGTGCTGAGGGAGATCATGAAAGAATCACGCTCGAATCCCTGTTAATTAACTCCGGCCGATCTATGCTGAATGCAAAATCGGATTACCGGTTACCCGATGAAGTTACGGCATCACTTCAAATGGATCCGCTGGATTGGCGAGATATTGCTGCATATGTGGAGGATTTGCCACTGCAGCAAAATCTGCAGATAGAAATTGGAGCTGAAGGAACGCTTAGTGCTTTAGAATTGAATCTCTCAGCAACCTCTAGAGGATTAGAGCGCATTGATATTTCTGCTGGGTTGTCTGTTGATCCTGATTTCACTTTAACCCGTTTGGATTTGGATATTCGAGACCTGAATACATCGCTGTTGACAGGTTTAGAGAATATGCCAGACCTGGCTTTTTTATCATTCTCAGGTAGTGGTTTAATTCTGCCGGATCAGATTGAAGAGAGTGAATGGGCAGGAGAGCTCTCTTTTGGTGGTCTGATTTACGATCAGTATCAAATTGATCAATTCCGATCAGAGTACGCTCTCAATAGGGATGAAATTCAATTAACTGCTCAGTTTGAAAGACTTGACCAGGTTGTAACAGCGGGATTTTCAGCTCAACAAATATGGAGCGAAAGTCCGGTTTGGAGCGGTTCCTTGGAGTCAGATAATATGAATCTGGCAACGTGGCTTGATGACCCTGATATGGAGACATCATTAAACATAAAAAGCTCATTTTCGGGTATGGGCATTGATCCGGAAAAATTCAGAACACTGGCAGAAGTAACTCTTGAGGAGAGCAGTGTTGGAGATCAGGCTTTTTCAGAGCTTACATTTCGTGGAAACATCAATCAACAGAGAGTTTCGGGAAACTTAAGCGGCAGGCTGGACCGCAGTAATGTTACAGCACAATTTAGTGCGAATAACTGGCAGGCAGATCCCGATTATCAATTTCACGCAGTCATGAAGGAGTTTAACCTGGCAGAGCTGTCAGGACTTGAAAATTTCCCGACGTATTTAAATGGAACGCTGAGCGGATCAGGCCGGGGTTTCGATCCGGAAACTCTGCAGCTCCAGGCAACAGCAGAACTCGATTCGAGTGTGGTGAACCGTGAGCCTATTGAGGTTTTACGTGCGGATTTTAGTGTTGCTGATCAGTTTTTAACAATCGAAAACGCACGCCTGGAGAGTCCGATTGCCGATGCTGAGTTTTCGCTTACGCAGCATATTACAGAGTTGGAAAATTTAGGAAACAGACTAAACTTCAGTGCCACACTGAAAGACCTGCAGCCACTTGCACCACTGTTTGAACTGGAAAGACTGGAATCTGAAGGTGTGCTTTCCGGCACCCTGAACAGAAGTGGAATGGGGTATCTGACGTTTAACGGAGAGGCAGAGTTACAAAATGTGCATGTAGATTCTCTCTTTTCGTCCGATGCAGTCTCAGCAACCACTAATGTAAGATTGTTGGAGAATTTAGAGGCAGATGCGGAAGTTAAATTTCAGAATCCTGTGGTAAATGATATTGGTGTACAGGATGTAACTTTTTCAACTCAGTTGGTTCAGCAGGAGGATATTACAACAGGGGAGTTCGTCTTTGAGATTCTTAATGAAGATATATGCGTACTACACCATGAGGGAAATTACCGGTTTACACCTGATATAGTGAATTTGCGAACAACACTGCTCGATTTTACGACCGAATTCAGAACGCTCTCACTGGATCAGTCTTCTGAATTTGAGTATTCCTTTGAGAACGAAACAGCGAGAATGGATACACTTACGTTGAGAGATGCATCCGATCAATCCTATCTGTCTCTGTGGGTTCCGGGAGCATCAGCAGACGTTCAGGATGTAGGCTTCAGGGCTGAGAATTTAAATCTGGGTGCAATTCAGAGCTTGTTTCTCGAAGAGCAGTTGATGGATGGCTACCTTTCTGCAGAAGTTAGTTTCCTGAACAGCACGGATGATCTAACGATTGTTGCCCAGGGCTCAGTAGAGAGCCTGGTAAGCGGAAACGGAGAGTTGGATAGATTCAACTTTTCTGTAAATATTGAAAATGAATGGCTTCAGCTTGCGTTCGACGGTAACCATGACGACAATATGCTTTTTGACTCACAGCTCCAGGTGCCGTTTCTGCCGGGTGATCCGGCTACGTTTGATGATCAATTTTTTGATCGGGAAATCAGCGGATACTTTGATCTTAAGGATTCAGATTTAACATATTGGCTCTCATTTGCGCCCGACTTCGAAACGGAAGAGACATCGGGGAGAATCAGCTTGCGGGCCGACCTGGGCGGTACTGCCGGTAATCCCGAATTGACCGGTGAGCTTCAGATTCAGGATGGGGTGTTTTCGGGTATCAGTATCGATCGGGCCGGATTTGAGCTCAATTATATTCACGATGAGGAGTATGTTGAATTGAGCGGACAGGTGGAAGCAGCCGGAAGCCGGGTTTTGGATATGGATGCAAAGCTGCCATTTATCGTAGATCTTCGGGGGGCAGAAGTTCTTTTACCGGATGACGATGATGAAGTATCGCTCAATTTTAGAACAGAGAATTTTAACCTCGCTATTTTCAACGATTTCCTTGACAGAGAAATGTTCAGGCAGCTTCGCGGAAGACTGAACGGTGAAGTAGCTCTGACGGGACAACTCGCGGATTTACAAACCTCGGGACGAATGGAATTACAGGATGGCAACCTGAGAGTTGTACCGGTTGGCATTACACTTTCTGATATAACGTCTGCGATCAATTTCACAGGGTCCAGAATTGAACTGCAACAGTTCAGAATGCGAAGTGGTCCCGGGCAGATACGTGCCGATGGGTATCTGGAGCTGGATAATTTAACTCCGGGAAATCTACAGCTATCCATTCGCGGAAATCAGTTTCGGGCTGCCAACACATCGGAGTACAACGCTTTGATTGATTTGAACGCCAATCTTTCAGGTAGTGTAAATGAGCCCAGGTTAACCGGGAATCTTACCTTTCTGGGTGGTTTCGTAAATCTTCAAAATTTTGGTGAAAGGGCAGTTGAGGATGTTCAGCTGGAGGATGAAGAGGAGCCTGAACCGTTTGAATTTTACGAATCACTTGAGATGGAGATGAACGTAAATTTTGCCCGGCAGTTCTTTATCCGAAACCGACAATATTTGGATATGGAAATAGAACTGGGTGGCGATGTGGATCTGGTGAAGCGAAGTAATGAAGATCTGCAAATGTTTGGTTCATTGGAGGGGGTTCGTGGTTATGCTCGTCCGCTGGGCAAGCAATTTCAGCTAGATGAAGCTTTAGTTACGTTTTACGGCCCTGTGGATGATCCGGAACTGAATATTCGAACACTGTTTGAGCCGCCTCAGGCACAGTCGGAAGTTCGGATATTTTATATTATTGAGGGGACTGTTCAGGATCCAAGCTTTCGCTTTGACAGTGAGCCGCCGCTTGAGCTGCAGGACATTATAAGTTATACACTGTTTGGTAAACCGTTTTATGAGCTCGAATCCTGGGAGCAGGTTATGGCCGGCAGCGGCAGTAGTCCCTCGCCCGCGGATATGGCGCTGGATGTATTGCTGGACCGTGTTGAGCTGTTAGCGTCTCAAAGCCTGGGTATTGATGTGGTTCAGATTGATAACACCCGTTCAGGATCAGACAGCTCCACAACGATTAAAACCGGTTGGTATCTTAATCGGCGAACTTTTTTCGCTGTTTTGAATGAGATTAGCAGCAGTCGTCCGAAAACTCTGTTTATGCTTGAGTACCTATTAACGCAAAACCTTGAACTGCTGATAACACAGGGAGATGATTCAAGAGAAGGGATTGACTTGAGATGGAAATACGAATATTGAGTCGCAGTAATAACCTGAGTTCTATTGTTAAAACATGAACATGAAATTCCCCTATAAAAAAAGGCTCATTTTTTGAACGCGAAGCGATATGTAGAGGAATGCCGGGAGTTCCTTGCCAGGGAAGACTTCTGCTTAATCAAATTTAAAAGAATTTATAATCGTACTGAGGTTAATAGGATGTGGTGTAAAATAATCCCGGGGTCGAATCAGTTTAAATTGTGAGTTCAATCTAAAATTACAATGACACTCGTCGATCTTCTCAAATATACTATCGTTATCCTGGTTGTTGTGATAGCCGGATGGTTCTTCATTAGTTATGAAAAACCGGAAGGTGTTGTGCACAGTGATCTGGGTGCGTGTGATGAACCTCTTTCCTACAGAATTGGCACCATTGATTCTCGCTTCGGTATCTCAGAGCCTGAAGTAAAAGAAGCCATGCAAGTTGCTATCTCATTGTGGTCTGAAGCTATTGGTCGACCTGTTGCATACCATTCAGAAGATGGCGGCATTGAAGTAAACTTTCTCTATGATGAGCGCCAGGAGCTGGCAGTGGGAGAGATGCGTTTTCGTGAAAAAATCGAATCGGTGCAGATACGAACGGATCAGCTCCAAAGAGAGTACGATATTCGAAGAGATCGTTTTGAACAGAAGTCTGCTGAGTATGAGCAGCTGGCAAACGAAACCAGACTAGAGATCGATAATCTAAATAGATGGACTCAGGAAAGAAACGGTTCAGGGGGACTGTCGGAGCAGGATCGGCGAAAATTTGAGCAGCAGAAAAGCGAGGTGGAAAATTTGCAACAGCGTGTACTGCATGAGAGAAGTGAACTCGATCAGTTGGCAAATGAGATCAATAACTACGTGGACCAGCTGAACAGTCGAATTGATGAGAGCAACAGGCTGATTGATCAATATAATGAAGAGTATGCCGGAGAAAATCGGTTTACAAAAGCAACCTATCGTAATTTAAGAGATGGCGGAGGAGTAATAACCGTCAATCAGTTTTTGAATAAAAGAGATCTCTATCTGGTGCTTGCTCACGAATTAGGTCACGCTCTGGGCCTTAAGCATGGAAATAATCCGGCCTCCATTATGTACAGCCAGATGGGCGGTCAAGAGATTTACCCGATCATTCAGCTTACCCGTGAAGATAAACGTGCAATTGACGAGGTTTGTAAATAGAAAAAACCTCATACTTATAAATACTGTCAGAAATTTTACTATTATGATACTATAAGCGCTTATTAATTAGCGTTTTTTCTCAACATAAAGGGGAGGATGGATGGTAAAGTTTAGAACTGAGCTGAAGTGGGGAGTGATCTTCGTTGTAATCCTGATGCTTTGGATGGTATTCGAGAAGTTGATGGGCTGGCATGGAGAAAATATTGAGAGTCACGCCAGCATGACCAACATTTTTGCTTTGATTGCGGTGGTTGTATATGTGTTTGCTCTTATCGATAAGCGAAAAAACGATTTTGGCGGATATATGACGTGGACTCAAGGATTTATGGCCGGGTTTGCTATTACCGTGGTGGTTGCCGTTTTGAGCCCACTCGTACAGTGGGTTATTCACGCTTTTATCTCACCCGATTTTTTTAATAATATGATTGATCACTCCGTGCAAACCGGACAGATGTCGCGCAGTGAAGCAGCGGGTTATTTTAACCTGAAAAGCTATATGATCCAGGGTTCGCTAGGTGCTTTTATGATGGGAGTAATCACCTCGGCAATAGTGGCTGTATTTACTATGAAGAAAAAGAAGTAAAAAGATTTTATCGACATGTTGATTTAAAAGCCGATTTATGAAAGTGGGGTATTAATTTAGTATTCTCTTCGGGTAATACATTTAATAACTCAATTTGATATGAATACGATAAAGCTACTGCTCACTTTTCTTCTGTTAACAATCTTGTCTACTCCGGCGACGTCACAACTGCTCAATGAGCGTTTTCAGTTTGACCCCGACCTGTCCTACAATTCTGAAATTACATCACCGGCTGATTTTTTAGGATATCAGCTTGGTGAGGAGTATTCGCACCACTATCAACTGGGGGCTTATCTGAAAAATCTGGCTGCTGAAAGTGAACGTGTGTCTATTATCACCTATGGGCAAACCTATGAGGGGCGCGATCTTTGGCTAGTGTTTATCTCAAGCGAGGAGAACCACGGCCGCTTGGACGAAATACGTGAAAATAATCTACGACTTGCCGATCATGAAAATCTAAGCAGTTCAGAGGCAAGAAACCTGATTGATAATCACCCGGCTGTTGTTTGGTTGAGCTATGGAGTTCATGGGAATGAAGCGTCCAGTGCAGAATCGGCACTTCAAACAGCATATCGACTTGCCGCGGCAGAGGATGAAGAATCTAATCGGTTTAGAGATGAGTCTGTTGTAATTATTGATCCATTATTAAATCCTGACGGGCGTGACCGATACGTAACCTGGTATAAGTCATCGCAGGCTCATGTACTCAATACAGATCCCTACGATCTGGAGCACGATGAGATCTGGCCGGGCGGTCGTTCCAATCACTACTGGTTTGATTTGAACCGCGACTGGGTATGGTTGGTTCATCCAGAATCGCAGGGACGAATCGCAGAATACCAGAAATGGATGCCTCAGGTTCATCTCGATATTCACGAGCAGGGTTTTAACAACAACTATTTTACCATGCCCGGAACCACTCCCCGAAACTTGCAGCTTCCGGATGACTATGAAGCGTGGAGCGATCGGTTTGGCAGAGGCACCATCGAAGAGTTTGACAAACATAACATTAACTACGCCACAACCGAAGCGTTTGATTTCTTCTATCCCGGTTACGGTTCATCTTATCCGAGCCTGATGGGCGGTATCGGGATGCTTGCCGAGCAGGGCGGTCACAGCCGTGGCGGGCGAGCAGTAGAGACTGAAGAGGGCTACATTCTTACTCTTCAGCAGCGAATTTTTGATCACTATAAGAATAGCGTTGCTACTGTGCGTACAGCAGTTGAAAATCGACAGGAGCTGCTTAACTATTTTCGGGAAGCGCTGAATCCCGAAAATTCTAAAATTGAGACGAAAGCCTATATTTTACCGAATAATCCCAACGATCTCACCTATGATGTTATCGATATTATGCTAAAGCAGGGTGTGAAAGTTGAACGGGCAAACGAGAATTTTACACTTCGGAATGCTCTGGATTACTGGGATAATGAGCCTCAGCGGCGGTCTTTTAGTCAGGGTGATTTTATCATTCGTACCAATCAGGCCAAGCATATGTTTATCACCACGCTGTTTGAACCGGAGATGGCGATTGAAGATTCGGTGATGTACGACATGTCGGTTTGGTCTATCCCAATGGCGTATAATCTGGATGCTGCACGGGTTAATAGTGACCCATCCGTCTCAACTTCAATTGTTGATGAAGTTCCTGTGCGCGATAAGGGTGTCATTAATCCATCAGCCGAATACGCATTTGTGATCGACTGGAATCAGCAGTCTGCGCCGAAAGCGCTGGGTGAACTCTGGAGAAGAGGATATGTAGTTCGATCTGCCGAGAAGACATTCGAAAAAGATGGTGTGGAGTTTTCGAGAGGATCATTAATCGTTTTGATGGGCCGAAATTACGATAAGCGGGATCAGGTAAGAAGAGATATGAATGAGATTGCAGACTATGCAGGTGTTGTGATCCACGGACTGGAAACAGGAAGAATGGATGCCGGGATGGATTTGGCTTCGCGAAGCAGTACGGTTCTGCATCAGCCAAAAGTGGCACTTGTGATTGACCAGCCATTCAGTTCACTTACGGCCGGGCAGATCTGGTTTCAGTTTGACCGGAACGTGGAGTACGGAATTTCAAGGCTGCGTTCATACAGGTTGTCTTCAGTGGACCTGAGTGAATATGATGTTATCATTTTACCCGGTCAGCGCGGAAGTGCTCCACATTTCGGCGAGCAGCAACAGAAAGCTCTGAAGGAGTGGGTAGAACGTGGCGGAACACTGGTAACAACAGAGGCCTCATCTCACAGTTTAACTCAGGACAGAATGGAGTGGATCAATGTAAGTTTGGTGAAAGAGGAGGAAGATGATGATGCAGAGGATTTGGCAGCATTTACTCCCTATGAAGCTCGTGTTGACACGTTTGGGCTTCGTCGAATTCCGGGAGCTGCATTCAAATCACATATCGATGTTACCAATCCGCTGGCGTTTGGAGTGAAAGAGAAGCTGTACAGTCTCACTTACAACACCGACCAGATGGTGCCGTCGAGCAGTTACCGGGTTGTGGGCTATTATGAGAAAGATGCTACTCAGCTTTTAGCGTCAGGATACGCATCCCAGGAAAATCTCCGGAAAGCTGCCGGAAATGTATTTGCCGGGGTAGCTTCGCTTGGAAGAGGAAATGTAGTTTTACTGGCAGATAACACGCAGTTCAGAATGTTCTGGAGAGGTCCGGAGCGCATGATGATCAATGCAGTGATGCTGTTACCTTCGATGTAGAGGATAAGAATCGTCAATCGGTCGTTCGTGATTCGCAGTTCGTCAATCAGAGACTAATGAACTGCGAATCACCGACACACAAAAGACATGGTATTTTTATTGATCTTCAGTCAATGCGTCTTCATCTGATTTATCCAGGGGATAAGTACTGTATAGATAATAGGAGTAAAAATACCATGTCTATCTTACATTAACTCTATGCCGGCCATGAATGACCGGATCGTATCTAAAGCCCCAAAAATTGGGGCTTTTTCTGTTTCATCTCAAAACTGAATCAAACACTCCAAACCCATTCATGGATTTTATATACGAGCGCGGGATATATCCCCGCGAAAACCACAGTTCGTCAATCAGATGAAAATGAACTGCGATGGACGATTTACATCTATATAGATATTTTTGTTTTGCCTAGCTGATTACCCGCCAAAATTGAAGCGATTGGCATTATCTATATGAAATAGATGTGAACGATTTGCTATTTTAGATAGCATAAATGTGAACCAATAATTACTGTTTGGATGGATAATAAAGAAAATCAAAACGTTGCAAGCGAAGAAAGTAAATGCCCGTTTCATAACGGATCAATGAAAGAGAAAGAGACTGCCGGTGGCGGGACCAAAATCAGGGATTGGTGGCCGAACCGACTGGACCTCGATATTCTGCGTCAGCACTCATCACTCACCAACCCGATGGGTGAAGATTTTGACTATGCGGAAGAGTTTAAATCACTGGATCTGGAAGCCGTGAAAAAGGATCTCACCGATCTGATGACTGATTCTCAGGATTGGTGGCCGGCTGACTGGGGACATTACGGACCGCTGATGATCCGTATGGCGTGGCACAGTGCAGGTACTTATCGAGTAGCTGACGGGCGCGGCGGCGGAAGCACCGGAAACCAGCGATTTGCTCCCGTAAACAGCTGGCCTGATAATGTGAGTCTTGATAAAGCACGCCGACTTCTATGGCCAATCAAAGAGAAATACGGCCGCAAATTGTCATGGGCTGATCTGATGATTCTGGCAGGGAACGTTGCGCTGGAATCGATGGGCTTTGAAACATTTGGTTTTGGCGGCGGACGCGAAGATGTGTACGAGCCGGAAAAAGATATTAACTGGGGACCTGAGCACGAATGGCTGGCAGATGAACGCCACGATGAAGATGGAAATCTAAAAGGCCGTCTTGCTGCTGACCACATGGGATTGATCTATGTGAATCCGGAAGGACCCAACGGAGAACCGGATCCAAAGAAAGCTGCCAAATTTATTCGTCAATCATTTCGCCGCATGGCCATGGACGACGAGGAGACTGTAGCACTGATTGCCGGCGGGCACACATTCGGTAAGGTTCACGGTGCGGCTCCCGAAGAGCACAACGGTCCTGATCCTGAGAAAGCACCAATGGAAGAGATGGGGCTTGGCTGGAAGAGTGACTATGGAACCGGAAAAGGTGCCGATACCATCACCAGTGGCTTGGAAGGCGCGTGGACAAATGAGCCTCTCAAATGGGATATGGGCTTCTATGAAAACCTGTTTGAGTATGAGTGGGAACTGACCAAGAGTCCGGCCGGAAAATGGCAGTGGACACCCAAAGACAATGCCGGTGACGGAACTGTACCTGATGCGCATATTGAAGGGAAGAAAAACCCTCCGATGATGCTAACCACAGATCTTGCGCTGATCGAAGATCCCGAGTACAGAAAGATTTCTGAGAAGTTCTACAACGATCCGGAGTACTTTGCCGATGCGTTTGCGCGGGCATGGTTCAAACTTGTTCACCGTGATATGGGACCAAAATCCCGCTATCTCGGACCGGAAGTTCCGGAAGAAGATCTGCTATGGCAAGATCCGATTCCTGAAGTGGATCACGAACTGATTGACGATCAGGATATAGAAAATCTGAAAGGAAAGATTTTGAATACAGGCCTGTCAGTTTCTGAACTGGTTTCAACAGCATGGGCTTCAGCATCAACTTATCGCGACTCAGACAAGCGCGGTGGAGCAAACGGTGCAAGAGTTCGTCTGGCCCCACAGAAAAACTGGGATGTCAACAATCCGCGTCAACTTGAGAAAGTGCTCGGCAAACTCGAAGACATTCAGAAAGAGTTTAACGATGCTCAGTCAGGAAACAAGAAAGTTTCACTGGCAGATCTAATCGTACTTGGCGGATGTGCAGCCATTGAAAAAGCTGCGAAAGATGCCGGTCACGAAATTGATGTACCGTTCACACCGGGACGAACCGATGCTACTGCAGAGCAGACCGATGTGGAGTCTTTCGAATGGATGAAGCCTGATGCAGACGGTTTCCGGAACTACTTCAAGCCGCATGCCAAACGGAATGCTACAGCAGAAGAGATGCTCGTTGACAAGGCTCAGCTTATGAAACTGACTGCGCCTGAAATGACCGTACTGGTTGGCGGAATGCGCGTGCTGGATACAAACTGGGACGGAACTCGACACGGTGTGTTTACCGACAAGCCCGGCGCGCTGACAAACGACTTCTTCAGAAATTTGCTCGACCTGAGCAACGAATGGAAGGCAACATCAGAAGAGGGAGATCTGTTTGAAGGACGCCATCGCGACAGCGGCGAAGTGAAGTGGACGGCTACCCGTGCCGACCTGATCTTCGGTTCAAACTCTGAACTGAGAGCTGTGGCTGAAGTGTATGGAAGCTCAGATTCAGAAGAGAAATTCCTCAAAGACTTCGTGAAAGCGTGGAGTAAAGTGATGAACCTGGATCGTTTTGATCTGAAATCAGATCACAAAAACGTTCTAACTTCTATGTAAATTAGTAGTTGAAAATTTTAAAGGCAGCTTCGATTCATTTCGGGGCTGCCTTTTTTATGTACATTCGTTTTACACTCGAGACTTCCATAGATCTAAATTTCTGCTTTGTCTTTGAATGGCAATTATACTAAGTACTTCCGGTTTGCTTATGAAATAGACTGAATAAGGAAAGCGGATCACCAGGGCTCTTCTACCCTATCTTTGTAAATTATTTGAATTTTTACAGGGAATTATTACTGCATTTGGGCAGTTATCTATAAAAAAGAGAGTCGGATATTCGGCAGAATAAAAAGAATCGTCATCATGAGAGTATCGAAAATACTGATATTCATTTTTCTAATAGCAGGTTTTAGCTACCTCATTCCGGGAGAGGTAAAAGCCCAGCCCGGGACAGAAAACGGCGGCAATTTCGGTTTTGGTATAATGGTGGGAGAACCGACGGGCGTCTCCATAAAATCCTGGAACAGTAGATTTTCTGCATTTGATGTCGGTGCCGCATGGTCACTTTCCGACAATCAAGCTCTTCATCTTCATGCCGACTTTTTAATGCACTCATGGTTTAGCGAAAATGACGACAGGCTTGCCTTCTATTACGGTATCGGCGGACGGGTAATTTTTGCTGATGATCCCAATTTGGGAGTCCGAATTCCGTTAGGTCTCAATTATGTATTTAAAACTTTTCCTTTTGATCTGTTTGTCGAAGCTGTGCCTATACTAGATTTTACCCCCGATACGAAGCTTGCGGGCAACGGGGCTGTCGGGATTCGCTACTATTTTTGAACGATCCAATTTTTAATTGCTTATAAAATGTCGTGAAAAATCAGGGCTCAAAGAACTTTGAAAATATAAGTAATGGTGTGGTTCTAAAACGGTTTGGGAATTCTGTTGCGTGGCGA
This sequence comes from uncultured Rhodohalobacter sp., assembly GCA_964535495.1. Taxonomy (GTDB): domain Bacteria; phylum Bacteroidota; class Rhodothermia; order Balneolales; family Balneolaceae; genus Rhodohalobacter. The sequence continues at coordinate 1,722 of CAZHUP010000017.1, read as the reverse complement.
TCCATTCAATAGTGAGACAACGAACATGAACCCGTCAGCGGCAAGTGCTATTATGTGTTCGGTTCATAGGTCCAGGGATTAATAACTTCAACTCCTGAACCTTCCATATCTTTAGTATTTCTTGTAACAACTGAAAGATCATGAACCTGAGCTGTGGCAGCAATAAGTGAATCGATTGCCGGAAGTAGTTTTCCATTTTTTTCTGCTGTAGCTAAAATCTCACCCCATTTATTCACTTCTTCCATATTAATGCTGAGGACACGGTTTTTGAACCGTTGATTTAAATCCTCTTTTACCCAAAGTTTTAACTCCTTCTTCTTTTTTGAATTGGGTAATTTTTCAATTCCTTTTCTCAATTCGCCAAAAGTGATAATGCTTAAATACATCGATAGTTCATCCTGATCGGTGAACCATTTTACAACATTTTGATTTGGTTTCTTTTTAACCAATTCTGAAATACAGCAGGTATCAATCAAGTAGCTCATAGTTCGATGGGGCGGGCTGGTGACTTATCTCGCTTTATATCAATCTCAACCTTTGAAAGAGGGGATTTTTGAAAAAACTCAACCAGAGAGGTTTTCGGTTGTTCTAATTTTCGATAATCTTCAGCTGAAAGCACCACTACGCTGTCTTTACCATGCTTCGTAACTGTTTGAGGTCCCTCTTCGGATGCTTTGCGAACGACTTCGCTAAACCTGTTTTTAGCTTCCTGTAATTGCCACTTTTTAGATTTTGTTATCATAAACACCTCCAATTTCATCTAGTCTGTCTAGAACATACGATATTGTAACAGATTAAAGAAGTGAAAATTGCGTCGTAATTGATGAAGTTACCGACATATAACGAGTTGGTATTTAAGCAGTTTTGCCATTTCAGGCAAATAAATTAGTGAGAACTCGGGGTTCTACAAGGCAATGATTTTGAATTAGACTATTAGTGACAAAATCTTTTTTAAAGATGTTAAGTGCCCGTCCGCGCTATTGCTTGTTTATGTCAAATTCGACATATAAAGTCATGTCCGAAAATGATAAACCATTGGTATGGATTCAGGGAGAAGTAAAGACTCCGCAGGAAGTCATTGATGTATGCAAAAAACGACACGACTTGGAGCGTCTATTTTAGCTCTTCAAACATCTTGTAGTGCGTTTCATCCATACCTAGTGAAGCGTAGGTTTTCTGGGCGTTGGCGTTCTCCCTTTCCACATAAAGACGGAATCCGCAAACGCCAGGTTTTTCATCAGCCATCGCTTTGATGGTGAGGTACATTGTCCGATACACGCCTTTTCTCCGAAACTCCGGTATTACATAAACGCTCTGAATCCACCAGAACAGGCCGTTTCGCCAATCGCTCCACTCAAAGGTGATCATCAGCGATCCGATCACCTTTTCTTCTGACTGAGCCACCATATAAAAACCGTACTCCGGCTTTTCAAACAGCCCGTGTACCCCAGGCTCAATCTCTTCCCGCCTCAGGGTTTTATTTTCTGTCTCCATCGCCATGGCAATGTTAAACTGAATGATGGATTCTGCATCTTTTGGGATGGCTTTTCGTACAGAAATTTTTGGATTCATATTACGGCACTATTTATGGTGACTGTTACTATTAAACCGGTGGTGATGTGCAATATCCCGACTTTTGGGCTAAGTTGCATCCGGTGAATCTTGAAAGGCAAAGTGAATGGTAAAATGGTAAGATCAAAATTGTGGAGTTGAGCCAGTGTT
>CAZHUP010000016.1:25475-29151 GCA_964535495.1 uncultured Rhodohalobacter sp. | reverse complement strand
GGCTGGAAGTAGTGCATTACGTTGTCAATACCCACAAGGAACGGGTTTATCAGCAATAGCATCCATATAACCCCGAACATGTTGAACACAAAATGGAACCTCGCCGCCCGTTTAGCATGAACATTTCCAACAATTGCCGCGATATTTGCAGTAACGGTTGTACCGATGTTTTCACCTAAAATCATTGCTGCTGCAATTGGGAAAGTTATCCAGCCTTGAAATAACATTACTAACGTTATTGCAGTAGCAGCTGACGAGGATTGAGTAAGCAGAGTTAAAAGGGTACCTACGAAAACAAATATGATCAATGATAAAAATCCGAACTCTGTGAAAGAGTCGAGATAAGCGAACATCTCCGGATTTTCCTGAATGTTGGGGACAGCATCTTTGATAAACTCAAGACCGATGAAAAGAATACCAAACCCAATCATCGCCTCTGCAAGATTTTTAAGCTTCTCTTTACCAAAGAATAGGAATGGGAAAAAGATACCGATCATGGCAACAGCGATGGGTGTGATCTGCATCTTGAAACCAAAAATCGAGACCATCCAGGCAGTGACGGTGGTACCGATGTTTGCCCCCATAATCACGCCGGTCGATTCAATAAAGGTGATAAGGCCCGCATTTACAAAACTGACGACCATCACGGTAGTTGTCGTAGAAGATTGGGTAATAGTGGTAGCTGTGAATCCGGTAAAAATACCCCGGATTCTGCTGGTTGTCATTCCCTTAAGAATGGAGCGTAGACGTGAACCTGCAACTTTTTGCAAACCGTCACTAAAAACCTTCATTCCGTAGATGAAGATTCCGAGAGAACCAATCAGTTGGAGAAAATCAAATAAGGTATAGTTCATTGAATTTTTTTATGCCCCAAGCAATAATTTAAAGAGTGTAAATATGCAGATAATTTGTTGTAGGTGGCAAGTTAAAATAATGATTATCAATTCAACCGTAAATTGCCTGGTTGCTAATTTAAGGGGTATTAGTTGCAACTACATCGTATAGGTCTGTCCTTCTGTCTTTTAAGGTGCGCACACTCCCCTGTTCATGGAGCTCCTTCAGCAAGTCCAAGTCTACATCCACAATCAATATCATCTCTGTGTTGGGTGTGGCTTCCGCTTTGATTCCGTTCGTTGGGAAGGAGAAATCGCAGGGAGTAAACACCACCGATTGTGCAAAGGAGATATCCATGTTGTGAACCTTTGGCAGATTACCCACACTTCCGGCAATAGCCACATAGCACTCATTTTCAATAGCCCGGGCAATTGCGCAGTTTCGAACGCGCGAATATCCATTTTGAGTGTCAGTTAAGAAAGGCACGAAAAGAATGTCCATCTCCTCTTTGGCCAGGAGACGGCTAAGCTCGGGAAATTCCACATCATAACAGATGAGAATTCCGATTTTTCCGGCATCTGTATCAAAGGTTTTAATCTGCGTACCGCCGCTCATACCCCAAACTTTTACCTCATCCGGTGTAACATGAATTTTTTCGTAGCGCTCTACTTCCCCGTTTCGCTTGCAGAGGTAGCCGATATTTTTGAGGATGTCATCCTTAAACTCCGGCATACTTCCGGTTATGATGTTTGTATTATAAGAGATTGCGAACTCAGCGAATGTATCACGCAGGCGCTCGGTGTATCCGGCCAGCTTGCGAATGGCGTCGGGTTCCGACAGGTGGTTGTACTCTGCCATTAACGGTGCGTTTACATATTCAGGGAAGAGCAGAAAGTCAGCCCGATAGCCCGATACTGCATCGACAAAATATTCGATCTGTTCGGTGAGATCGTCCCACCCGGCATACGGCCGCATACCCCATTGAACCAACCCAAGCCTAACGACGGATTTCTGAGGTTTATACTTTTTTTGAGGCTTTTGATAGTAGATATTGGACCACTCCAGCAATGCAGCATACGATTCTGAAGCATTATCTTCTGGCAGGTAGTTTTTAACAACTCGCTTCACATAAAAATCGTTGGAGAGCTGAAAGTTGAGAACCGGGTCATGAAGCTCCTTGTTCTTTACCTTTTCGATGTACTGTTTTGCGGTCAGGTCATCAAATTTATGAAAATTAGGAAGTCTGCCGCCAAATACGATGCTCTTTAAATTCAGCTCCTCACAAAGCTCCTTTCGGTAGTCATAAAGTCGCCGGCCCAAACGCAATCCACGGTAGTCAGGATGAACCATCATGTCCAGGCCATACATGGTATCACCTTCGGGAGTATGCGTCTTAAAGGTGTCGTTTGCGGTGATGTCGAGATAGGTGTGTTTGTCATCAAACAGCTGATAATCGATGATAATTGCCAATGCGCAAGCTACCATCTCTCCATCTACTTTGATGACGACTTGACCTTCCGGGAATAGTGTGGTCAGCTTTTTTATCTGATCTTTTGACCAGGTTGGATTTTGAACTTTTGGGTAGCATTTGATCATCAGCTCCTGAAGTGTTTTGTAGTCTGAAAATTTCAGGCGCTGCAGCTCAATTTTGTCGATCGATTTCATAACGGTTGTTGGCTGATGATGAATGGGGGTGACACAGACAAATGTAAGAAACCGTTGGATGAATCCTGAATATAGGGACAGTGAAATTTTATATATATGTAGAAAATCGTTGAGCCGCCCCCTGTTATCGGGGGCTGATGTTCTCGCTTGTGCTCGAATCCCCGCGCTCACGCACGGGGCTACTGTCAAATGTCCCGCTTTTCAGCGGGACTATTATAGGTCAAAAGAATAAACCTAAAAACTATATAAACGCTAAACAGTATTATGGAGCTTTATTTGTAAAAAACGTTTTAAAAAAGTCCCGCGGAAGCGCGGGACGCCCGAACCTAGCCCCACCGGTGACGGTGGGGTAATGTGATCGAAAGATGACATCAAGCCCTGCTTGCAGGGCGGCACTCCTCATAATTTATTTACTAAAACTGTAAGGAATTCTAAAAATCATCCTCTTACAGATAGAAACCACAATTAAATAAACAGAGAGAGCATGAAGAAAACATATTCAAAAATCTATATTCATTTCATTTTTAGCACTAAAAAACGAGAAAACCTGATTCGCCCACACATAGAGAAACGGCTGTGGAGTTATATAGGGGCCGTTAGCAGGAGAATGGGAATAATACCGATAGCCATTGGAGGCACTTCAAATCATCTGCATCTGCTGTTATGTGTTCCTGCGAATCTGTCGGTTAGCTATGTGATGCAGAAGTTGAAAAGCATCTCTTCGAAATGGATGAATGATACATTTTATCCTCAGTACAGGAATTTTAGGTGGCAGTCCGGGTATGCAGCTTTTTCTGTTGGACATTCAAACAAAGGGAGAGTTGAACGGTATATCCGAAATCAAAAACTAAGACATCAGAGAATCTCATTTGAGGATGAATTCAAGATGTTTATAGAAAAATGTGAAGGTGAATTTTCTGAAAAATTTAATAAGGAGATTCAGTTGAAAACGGTGGGGTAATTGAGCCACCCCCGTTAACGGGGGCTGGTGTTCTCGCTTGCGCTCAAATACCCGCGCTTACGCATAGCCTGTCCCGATATTTTTAATAGGGAGGCTTGCTTTTTGATTGTTCAGCTGGTGCTGATCTAGGGTTCAATAAATACCGAAAAGAATCGCCGAATTAACTGAATAACTCTTAAAAACTCTCCCCTATTAAGGGGAGAGAAAGAGGGGTGT
>CAZHUP010000016.1:6927-25375 GCA_964535495.1 uncultured Rhodohalobacter sp. | reverse complement strand
TAACTGAATAACTCTTAAAAACTCTCCCCTATTAAGGGGAGAGAAAGAGGGGTGTTTTTATTCCTGTTAATCGGAAATGGAAGTGCATGAGCAATAATAAAGTCCCGCGCGAAAAGCGGGACGCCCGATCGTAGCCCCACCGGTAACGGTGGGGTAATGTGATCGAAAGATGACATCAAGCCCTGCTATGCAGGGCGACTCACTCTCCTGCTACTCATTCTCCCAGATCATAACGGTGCGATCACCATTTGAATTGATAGAGGCTCTGAACATTCCGGTGGTATTCATCTTCATAGAGATATTCCCCTGATGGTCAACGGCAATAAATCCTGCATCGCCCGGATCGAGACGTTCATTGAGAATAAAATCCATCGCTTCATCAAGAGAAACCCCTTTAAACTCCATGTAATTGGCAATGGTGTTAGCAGAAACATTTCTCATAATCTGTTCTCCCCAACCTGTGGCTGAGATTGCCGCAATATGATTGGCAAATGTACCCGACCCGATGATAGGAACATCACCTACCCTGCCAAACTGCTTATTGGTCATGCCGCCTGTTGATGTTGCTGCCGCAAGATTTCCGTTACCGTCATAGGCAACTGCTCCAACGGTTCCGAACTTGGTGTCTTTAATCCAGTCGTGAATGGATTCTTCAGGTGTAATAACACGAGCCTCTTCCTGGGCACGTTGCCACTGCTCATATCGCCTTTCAGTATGAAAACTTTCATTTTCCACTCGTTCCACATCGGTTTGATCAGCGTACGTTTCAGCACCTTCACCGGAGAAGAAGATGTGCGGTGAATCTGTCATTACCTTGCGAGCTAAACTAATTGGGTTTTTTACGGTAGTAAGACCAGTTAACGCACCTGCGCCAAGAGTACTTCCGTCCATGATGGCCGCATCCAATTCATGTTTTCCTTCTTTAGTGAAAACCGAACCGTGACCGGCATTAAACAGCGGATTATCTTCCAGGCTTCGAACAACTTGCTCAACGGCATCGAGAGCAGAACCGCCCTCCTGCAAAACGAGTTCGCCCGTCTGCAGTGCCTGTTCTAGTCCATCGTAATATTGCTGCTTAACAGAATCGGGTAAATCCTGTGAAATAGTACCTGCACCGCCGTGAAGGGCGAGCGCCCAATCAACTGAAGCAGTTTCGGTTTGACTTTCGTTACAGCCGGTGAACACTGCTGCAAATAAGAAAAGTGTAGTTAAGAGCGTAGAAATATATTTCATATCAAAATATTTATAGATGTTGACAATTTGATTCAAAATAGATGAAGCTAACGGAAAATAAAAAACCCGAACCATCAGATGGTTCGGGTTTGCATAAGTTTTACAAATCAGAGAGGTACTAATCTTTAATAGATTTGTCCTTTTTACTGAACGACTCGAAAAAGTCGAGTGGAATCGGGAGGAATGTAAACGTTGAGTTCTCTTCGCTGATTTCACCCATCGTTTGCAGGAATCGTAACTGAAGCGCGGTGGGGGTATTTTCAATCATTTTACCGGCTTCTACCAGCTTGGATGCAGCCTCAAACTCACCCTGTGCATTAATAATTTTCGCACGTCTGTCACGCTCACTTTCAGCCTGGCGTGCCATCGCACGTTTCATCGTTTCAGGAAGAATCACATCCCGAACCTCTACAGAGACAACCTTGATTCCCCATGGGTCAGTCTGTTTGTCGATTATATCCTGAATCTGCTTGTTAATTTTATCGCGTTCAGCCAGCAGTTCATCCAGTTCAAACTGTCCGAGCACACTTCGCAGTGTGGTCTGTGCAATCATCGAAGTTGCGGCGATATAACGCTCTACCTGAATAACGGCACGTTCTGCATCCACAACTCTGAAGAAGGTAATGGCATCAACATTAACGGTTACGTTATCCTTAGTGATCACTTCCTGCTTGTCCACATTAATAGTCAATACACGAAGGTCAACTCGTTCAATTTTATCAATAAAAGGGATCAGAATAATAAGACCCGGCCCTTTTGTGGCTTGAAATTTACCGAGACGAAATACGACACCTCGTTCGTACTCTCTCAAAATTTTGAACATTTGCGGTAAAAACACAGATAAAAATATTACCAGTGTAATAACCCACACTAACATATTTGTAATTGCTCCTGGATCATCCATTTGAAGACTCCTTGGTTTGTGGTTGGTTTAATGGTTTAACGGTTACTCTTAGTCCTTTATACTCAACAATTTCGCAAATATCTCCTTCATTCAGTGGCTGATCACTCTCCGCATTCCAATACTCACCGTCGAAGAATACGCGCCCCGGCTGACCGGGCAGAATAGGATCCGTCACTTCAGCTGTTTTTCCTAACGTAGATTCAAGACCCGATCTTGGCGGGTTAAAGAGAGATTTTATTCCATATGTAACAATCCAGGCAAAAAATGCGGCTGTTACAATGGTTGCAGGAATTAGCCAGTACATCGAGATCTGCATCTCGTCGGGTAAATCCTGAAATAACATTAATGCTCCTAGAAAGAATGCCACAGCACCTCCTGTAATTAATAGTCCAAATGCGGGTGTAAATGCCTCTGCTACAAATAAGATAATGGCCAAGCCGATGAGCAGAAATCCTGCCAAATTTATTGGCATGGCTGCCACTCCGTATAATAATAAAATCAAAGCGATAACTCCTGCAACTCCCGGAATGATTCCGCCGGGATTGGTTACCTCCCCGATGATACCGTAAATTGCAACCAATGTAAGAATAAGCATCACTTCAGGACGCAATAGAAAACTGAAGAAAATTTCACCTAAAGTCTGTGGAATCTCATTCTTTTCAGCTCCCTCAGTATTTAAAATCTTTCCTTCAACTTCTAAACCGTCAATAATCGCGAGAAGGTCATCGATGTCATCAGCGATATAATCAATCACGTTTATTTCCAACGCTTCGGTTGCGGTAATAGAAGCGCCTTCTCGGACAGCTGACTTTGCCCATTCAGCATTTCGCCCTCTTTGCTCCGCAATCGACTCAATATAGCTTTCAGAGTAGTTAAATATTTTTTGCTGGGCTACAGTATCCATCTCTCCACCACCCATCGATACGGGAGAAGCAGCGCCGATATTTGTTGCCGGCGCCATAGCAGCTATATGAGCTGCCAGTGTAATGAATGTACCTGCGCTACCTGCATTTGCGCCCTGGGGCGCTACAAAAACAGCAATTGGGTGTGAACTTCCGAGTAGTGCCTGAACAATATCCTGAGTTGAATCCAGCAAACCACCGGGGGTGTCGAGTTGAATAATTAAAAGCTCATCACCGGCCTCTTGAGATTTCTTTAACCCGCGTGTGATGTACTGAGTAGTGGTCGGCCCTATTGTGCCTTTTACATTTAGAATACTTACAGTAGATATACCGCTGTTCTGTTGTTCGGTTATCGCTGTCGTATCCGTTAAGGATGTTTCACTATCCTGAAGTACAAATGCAGTTCCAACTACAAAAAGCAGTGCAGATAATAAAAAGGTTTTATTCATAGTACTGCCAAAAGTTTAAATAGAATCAAATGGTTCCACTTTTAAAAAGAAAAATAAACGTAATGCTGTGTAAATAAAATATTGAACTGAATATTAACACTTTTAAGGCACAATCTTTAGCTGCGATAGCGAAGGATAAAAAAAAGAGGTGCCGGTTAAAGCACCTCTTTCAAGAAATTTTAAAATTCGTCTAAAGAGAAATTACTTTTTTCCCTTCTTCAACTTTTTCTTGGTTTTCTTTTTAGCCTCTTCTACCTCTTCCGGCTTATTGGAAGACATCTGCTTATTGATAATAAACTGTTGTGCAACTGACAGAACGTTGTAAACCAGGTAGTAAAGACTCAAACCGGCTGCAAAATTGTTGAAAATAAATAGCAGCATAACTGGCATGATGTACATGAATACTTTCATGTTTGGCCCACCACTGGGTGCCGCTCCGGAGCTCATCCCTCCTGTTACTTTAGTCTGCAAGAACATAGCTGCAGACATCAGAAGCACAAAACCTGCAAGTTGATCCCCCATAAAGGGAATTGAGAACGGCAGGTCTAAAATATAATCCGGTGCCGACAAGTCAGACGCCCAGAGGAACGACTCTTGTCGAATAATCATCGAGTTCTGGAAGAAGAAAAAGAGTGTAATCAAGATTGGGAACTGCATCAGCATAGGCAGACACCCTCCCAGTGGATTCACTTTCGCCTTCTTGTAAAGTGCGATGGTCTCCTTCTGCTGTTTCTGAGGGTCATCCTTGTATTTTTCCTGAATCTCTTTGAGCTGAGGTTGCAGTTCTCGCATAGCCGCCATACTCTTGAAGCTTTTTTGAGTGAGCGGAAAGAGCATCAGTTTAATGATGACCCCAAAGAGAATAATCAAAATTCCATAGTTGGAGATAAACATGCTTCCAAATGCGAAAAATGGAATAATGGCATATCGTACGAGCGGGTCGGCAAACCAACGAAACAGGGCGTAACCAATTTCTATTACATCGTATGCATTATCGTCAAATTCTCTAAGATCGTAATAGCGCAGCGGTCCGGCGTACATTTCGTACGAGAGTACAGGGTTGTTTACAATTCCGGACTGAATAAATACCTGATAGTGGTGTATGGTTTCAGGATCACTTGGATCGCCATCCAGCTCCCCAATAATCGTGGAAGCGTTAGAGCTGGTAATCGGCTTAATGTACTGACCAAAGAATCTCGTTCTTGAGGATACCCAATCAATTGTTCCGTTGATTCTCTGTTCGTTTCGCCCAACAGCATCCATCTGAAATTTTTCCAAAACTCCACCGGCATACGTGTAAGCCATACTGTTTTGAGCGTCTTGTACACGATCTCTTTCTGTAAGATTCAGTGGGGATTTCCACCCAAAGTCAACATTTGTGCCGCTGATATATGGCTGCATCTCATTAAACTCTACGTCCAGATCATATGCATATTGATCGGCATAGAACGTGTAAGTAAATACAATGGAAGCATCGTTTTCTATGGGTAAACGATAAGAGAGCGTAATACTTTCTTCTCCGGATAGTGTGAACTCACGTTGATCAAATTGCGGCTCAAACAGCAATTGATCAGTCTCTATGTTATAATTTTGAAAGGAGAGAAACTCTAGTGAATAGGCCGATTTGGTTGTGTCTGCAATCATTTGAACCAAATCCTGATCCCAGGTTTTATGACCCAAAAGTGTGTACTTTGAAGGGCCTGCACCAACATTTGTTAATTGTAACTCATAGAGTGGAGTGCGAACAACTGCCAGGCTGGTATCAGCAACACCCGCTTCTTCAAATACCCCTAAGCTTGGCCTTCTTGGTTCTGTAGCCTGGTCGGTTTCCTGTTCCGGATCAGTTTCGGCTATCTCACTCTGTAAAGTTGGGTCCTGGGGTTCTGTATCTTCATCAACTTGAGCTGCTGCAATACTGTCCTGTCTCAACTGTTCCTGTTGCTGACGTTCAATTTCCTCCTGACTTGGCATCGTGAACCACGCCCAGGCTATTGTGAGAACAAAAATGAGTAAAAGTCCTGTGACCGTATTCTTATCCAAAATTACTTCCTGTTTATTTAATTTCTTTGGTTATTGATTGATCGTTACGATCAGATTTAAATTTTGTTCGCAAAAGCCGTTCTCTTGTTTTTTTGAGCATGGGAATCATGTCATTTTCAATACTACTGTATGAAAGATCAGGCCGGTTCACTAAAAACAGGCCGTGAAATCCAAAAGTTTGTAGATCAAAAAGATCGGTGAGATAGGCTTGATTGTGCCGGTACACTTCACGCAATACTCTTTTGCTTTTATTGCGATGTACCGCTTTGGGAACTTTTTTCTTCGGAGCGGCAAATCCAATCAGACAGCCTTCAGATGAATCCGGATAGATCCTGTATCGAAATTGGATAGAGTCTGAGTTCAAAACAGTCGACTTTTCGAAGAGGCGTTGGAAGTTTTTTTTGCCCCGAAGAATTTTTGATCGCGGTAAAGAAAAATCAGGGTTAAATAATTCCGGACTATTTCGGTCCTGTTTCATTACTTACCGTAAGCTTATGGCGTCCTTTTTTACGGCGTCTTTTAATCACACTTTGCCCATTGGCAGATTTCATTCGCTTTCTGAAGCCGTGCTTATTTGTTCTCTTTCGCTTACTTGGTTGATACGTACGTTTCATGACTGAACTAAATTATTAGCTAAAATTCGAAATCCTATTTTTAGGTAGACCCCAAAAATAAGAATAAATAATTTAAAATCGAACGCTTTATTTAATCAAATAGCAGTATTATAACTACGGAACGTATTCCAATCTTTTCGGCATTAATTCGTTACAGTAATCATATTCATAGTTTAACAACTTTTTTCTGCACAATTCTGAAATTCAGCCTCCCTAAAAGGAGTGTTGAACTGCCTGCTGTTAAGCCGTAACTTGTTAAGTTCATTCGAAAATATTTTTAACTCCTATTTAACTGTATGTTAGACAAGATATCCAAAGTCCTCACAACAATTTTTGGAACAAAAAGTGCAAGGGACCTAAAAAAACTGTGGCCTGTTGTAGACGAGATCAACAGCTTTGAAGACGAAATAAAAGCTCTCTCTGATGAAGAATTGAAGCAAAAAACTGAATCCTTTAAAGAGCTTATTAAAGAGAGGACGCAGAACGTAAGTGATCAAATTGCAGAGATTAAAGTAAAAATGGACTCCAATGATGAGTCTATCGCTCTGGAAGAGAGAAGAGAATTTTCGGATCGATTGAGCGAGCTTGAGCAAGAGTGGCTCGATATCCTTGAAGATACCCTGGATGAGATTTTACCTGAGGCCTATGCGGTTTTGAAAGATACATGCCGGCGTTTTGTTGGTAAAAAATGGAAAGTAGCCGGTTCAGAAATAGAGTGGGATATGATTCCCTACGATGTGCAGCTGGTGGGTGCCGTTGCCATGCATAGAAGCAGTATTGCAGAGATGAAAACCGGTGAGGGTAAAACTCTGGCCGCAATCTTTCCCGCCTATCTGAATGCGCTCGCAGGACGCGGTGTACATGTTATTACGGTAAATACCTATCTGGCACAGCGGGATGCTGAGTGGAATGAGCCAATTTTCAACTTCCACGGCCTGCATGTTGATTGCGTGGACCGTTATGATCCCAATACCGAGCCTCGCCGAAAAGCGTACCGTGCGGATATAACCTACGGAACCAACAACGAATTCGGATTCGATTACCTGCGGGATAATATGGTAATTGAAGAGGAACAGCTCGTGCAAAGAGATTATCACTTTGCGATTATTGATGAGGTCGACTCAATTCTGATTGATGAAGCCCGAACGCCCCTGATTATTTCCGGACCGGTTCCGCAGTCTAACAGCCAGCAGAAGTATGAAGAGATGAAGCCACGGGTTGAATCACTGGTTAAAGCTCAAAAAGCACTGGTAGCTTCTCTTGTAAATGATGGTGAGCGACTGCATAAAGAGGGAAAGAATGATGAAGCGGGTCTTGCACTTTATCGTGCCGAGCGTGGATTTCCTAAAAACAAGAAGTTCAGAAAGTTAATGCAGGAAGCTGAGTATCAGCGATTGGTACAGCAGACTGAGAGCTTTTATCTGGCAGATAACGCCAAAAATCTTCCCATCGTTGATGAGCATCTCTACTATGCGGTAGACATGAAGCAAAAGTCAATCGAGATGACGGAAAAGGGCCGCGAATTTATCACCAAAGATGAAGAGGGCGATGAGTTCTTCGTTATTCCGGATCTGGGAACCGAAACTTCTGAGATTGAAGAGGAGATGGATCGGCTGGAGAAAGAGAAGATCGAAGAGATTGAAAAGAATGAAGAGTTTAGCGACGAGTACAAAGAGAAGAAAATTGAAGAGGCAAAAACAGAGCTGAAGCAGGATCGGGAAAAACGGTTCAATGAGCTGCACAGACTTTTTGCCGAGCGTGGTGATCGTATTCATACCGTGAATCAATTGCTGAAGGCATACACCCTTTTTGAAAAAGAAGAGGAGTATATCGTACAGGATGGAAAAGTTCAGATTGTAGATGAACATACCGGGCGTGTTCTCTCCGGGCGTCGATACTCTGATGGCCTGCACCAGGCAATTGAGGCTAAAGAGGAAGTGAAGGTTGAAGCGGCAACACAGACCTACGCAACCATTACTCTTCAGAACTACTTCCGGATGTATCACAAACTATCCGGTATGACAGGTACTGCTGCAACGGAAGAGGGGGAGTTCAATGAAATTTATGACTTGGATGTGACCGTAATTCCAACTAACCGGCCGATTATTCGAGATGACCGGGAAGATCTGATTTTCAGAACCAAACGGGAGAAGTATAAAGCAGCTATCGACACAATTCAGAAGTTCCACGAAAAAGGCCAGCCTGTATTGGTAGGTACAACCAGTGTAGATGTATCTGAGCAGTTAAGCCGGATGCTGAAACGAGCTAAGATTCCTCATAATGTACTTAACGCGAAACAGCACGCCCATGAGAGTGAAATTGTAGCACATGCCGGCCAAATTGGAGCTGTGACCGTGGCTACAAACATGGCGGGTCGTGGTACAGATATCAAACTGTCTGATGAAGTAAAAGAGAAAGGCGGTCTTGCCATCTTGGGTACGGCCCGTCACGAATCTCGACGAATTGACCTTCAGCTTCGCGGTCGCGCCGGTCGACAGGGAGATCCCGGAATGTCGCAGTTCTACGTATCGCTTGAAGATGAGCTGATGACCTTGTTTGGCGGAACAGACCGTATCGCCAACATTATGGATAAGCTCAATTTTGATGAGGGTGAAGTGATTCAGCACCCGTGGGTGAGTAAATCACTTGAACGTGCTCAGAAAAAAGTAGAGCAGAACAACTTTGCGATTCGAAAGAGACAACTTGAGTTTGATGATGTATTGAACAATCAGAGAAATGTAGTTTACTCCCGTAGAAAACATGCTCTTTTGGGCGACCAGCTGCAGAGTGATATTTTCGATATGCTTGAGGATATGATTGAAGGTATTGTGGATCAATACTATCCCGAAGGTCTGTTTGAAGAGTTACGCGATGAAGTACTTCGTCAGCTTGCGGTAGAAATAGAAATTGATCGCGATAAGTGGGCTATTATGGGCGAAGACGGTCTTGTGGATCACATCATTGAAAGAGCATTTGAGATTTACAGGAGAAAAGAACGGTTGGTATCTGAGCCGCTCTATCGAATTATCAAGCAGATTAAAGAGGGTGATTCTGAGAAAAAACCATCAAAGATCCAGGTGATCTTTACGGACGGAATGCGCCGAATGAGAATTGTTGTAGATGTGGATCGTGCGTATCAAAATGAAGGTCGCGAAGTTGCGCGATCTCTCGAGCGTTCAGCTATTCTGTCAACCATAGATAATAAGTGGATGGAGCATCTGCGTGAGTTGGATACCGTGAAAGAAGGTATTGGCCTGCGTTCTTTCGGACAGAAAGATCCTCTGATGGAGTATAAGAAAGAGGCTTTTGAGATGTTTAAAATGCTGATTGATGAGATCAACAAAGAGACTATTTCACTAATATGGAAGGCTGTTCCTGAAGTACAGGCCGATCAGGGTAAAGTTCAGGCTGCTCAAAAAGAGAAGAGCAAATATGATATGAGTAAGGCACAAGCCCAGCAGGCAGATGCCACAAATATGGGCCTCCGTGGCGGACAGCAAGCTGATGGTGACGGCCAACAGAAAGCCTCGGCGCCCGGTGAGAAACGTCAGCCGGTAACGGTTGAAGATGAGCCCGGCCGTAATGATCATGTGAAGCTTCAAAATATTAACACACAGGAAGTGAAAGATGTGAAGTGGAAATATGCCAAGAAGATGGTGAACGAGGGTGGCTGGATCGTTATAGAGAAATAGGATTATCAAATAAACCCTCCATGGGTTCGAAACCTCTGGAGGGTTTATATGTTTGTAATTCAGACTTTTTTCGAGGAATAAATCCCTCGCTCGTCTGTAAAGCCCATTTAAAGATGGGCTTTTTTTATGTTAAAGCATTTTTTAAAACTCTACCTCAGTGCTACACCCAGCAGAAAGTACCAAACCGTTAAAGCGGCAAGTTTTATGGTTTGATCGTCCCGGTCAAAATTTGGATTGACTTCGCACAGATCAAATGATGTGACTTTCGGGTGATTCCCAAAACCATGGGCAAGCTTGAACCAATCTTCCTTGTTGATTCCGGAAGCGTTTGGAGCACTTACACCCGGCGCGTCGGCCTGCTGTACAACATCCATGTCCATCGTTATCATAATACTGTCTTCTTCAAAAAGATTGAGGCGATTGAGAATGGCATCCACAGATATGGACTGTTCAAAAACGGCGTCTCCCTGTTTTCGTACATAAGAGAGATGATCAGCAGATATTGAAGCGGGATTCAATCCATAAACATTGTACGATTCGCACATGCCGGACTGATGCTCAATAGCCTGCCGAAACGGTGAGCCGGAGTGCGCTTTACCATTTTTGAGTTCTCGCACATCCGCATGGGCATCAATGTTCACAATATTTACGGGCTGTTCCGATTTTGCATACCCAAGGAAATGGCCATAAGCTGTTTCGTGTCCGCCTCCTAAAATCACAGGCAAAACTTGGTCGGACAGAAGTCCTGCTGTGTTGTTGCCAAGGTTCTCATGATCTGAAGCCAGATCACCGGAACATTCCAGCATGGTTAAACTCTCTGTGCTCTCCAATAGTTTGATGTGTTGATCAAAATGAACCGGATGAGGCGTCAGTTTCAGCAGCTCGTCATAAATAAGTTTCGGTGCTTTGGAGGCACCCGGTCTTCCACCGTTAATTTTTACTCCTTCATCCGATGGAAATCCGACAAGGTGTACTTTTGGTTGATTTATGCTGTTACCGATAAAATCTCTTAGTCTTGGGTCTCTATTACTCATGATCAGCCTCTTCATTTCGACGTTGTGCTGCAAGATAAAATCTTCGTCTTCGCTTCCATTCCCGCCAGAAAATGGATAGGATGGTTACTGCTACCAACGGCAGTACAAAAAAGATCATTGTGTTGCTGAAAGCTTCCAACAGGCCATGATCGGTAGAGTAAAGGAACAGATAGAGAAGGTATGCAAAATACATTGTCAAAAATACAAAGCCTTCAAAACGGTCAATCCTGTGACGGGTAAAAAAGATGGGCAGACAGGCAAATGAAGCAGCAAGCAAAATGATTAGGTCAAACCGAATGAGTGAGGGCTGAACCGGAATAGATGTAGGTATGATCAGGCCGGTTACCCCAAGAACTACCAGAATATTAAGAATATTGCTGCCTATAACATTTCCGACTGCGATGTCCCTCTCTCCTTTAAGTGCGGCAATTACAGCTGTGACAATTTCAGGCAGTGAAGTTCCTATCGATACAACCGTCAGCCCAATAATCAGTTCACTGATTCCGGCCATTTCAGCAAATATCACGGCGCTGTCTACGAGCCAGCGAGCGCCCAGAACCAATAGAATGAGTCCTGCTACTCCGAGTATAATGAGTACCGGGGTAGATGTTGGTAATTTCTCAATTTCTGCTTCCACGTCGGTGTGTTTGTTTTCACGGATCAGAAATGTAAGATAGGCTACAAGAAGGATGACGAGAATCAGGCTCTCCCAGAAATAGATCACTCCGCTCAGTGCAAAGATAAAGAGCAGAATGGTAACGCCTATCATCACAGGGACATCCACCCGAATTAATTTCACGTTCACTTTCAGCGGCAGAATAAGGGCGGCAATTCCCAATATTAAAAGTGTGTTGGAGATGTTACTGCCAACGATATTTCCAAGCAGAAGATCTGTTTTCCCGGCGAATCCGGCTTGAATACTGACGCCCAGTTCAGGAGCGCTTGTGCCGAAAGCGACAACGGTCAAACCAACAATAAGCTTAGAAATTCCAAATCGTACAGCCAGGCTGGATGATGAACGAACCAGCAACTCAGCGCCTCCAATCAGTGCGATAAGTCCAACAATAAACCAAATAGTGGCTGCTAGCATAAAGTTAGTTGATCTGTTTACCCTTCAGAAATCCGGATACCATTCTTGTGCCTTTGTAATGATACATCCATTCGTTCACATTTTCGGCATCAAGAACTAAGAAATCAGCAGATTTTCCCGGTTCAATAGAGCCGAATTGTTCGTTCCGGTTTATCGCTTTGGATGCATAAATAGTAGCCCCTTTTAAAACTTCAGCCGGTGTGAGCCGTCCGTGATTACAGGTTAGCATCATGGCAAGGGTCAAATCAAAAGTGGGTGCTGAACCAGGATTGAAATCGGTAGCGACAGCTACTTCTACTCCGCCATCAACCAGTGTTCTGCAATTCAGATAAGGTTGCTGAGTGTAGAGGGAGGCGAGTGGTAACGTCACTCCAATCACGCCTTTTTCCGCCATTTGCTTGATCCCTTCATCCGAAATCTGTTCCAGATGATCGGCACTGACTGCTCCTACTTCGGCGGCCAGTTCGGCCCCGCCCCCGGATGAGAGCTGATCGGCATGGAGTTTCGGAGTAAGTCCGTGATTTTTTCCGGCTTCAAAAATAGTACGGGCTTCTTCAATCGTAAAAGCGGACTCCTCAACAAAGATATCGCAAAACTCGGCGAGATTTTCCTTAGCCACGGCCGGAATCATCTCATTGATAACCAGATCGATGTAGCCTTTCCGATTCTCTTTATACTCCGGCGGAATGGTGTGCGCCCCGAGAAACGTTGGTACCATGTGCACATTTGATTCCTCCCTTAACCGTTTATAAACCCGAAGCTGTTTGAGCTCATCCTCAATCGAAAGTCCGTATCCGCTTTTACACTCAATGGCGGTGACTCCCTGATGTTGAATCTTCTTCAGCAGTCCGGCCGCTTTATCATAAAGTTCATCTTCCGATGCCGCCCGCGTCGCCTTCACGGTAGAAAGTATTCCACCGCCGGCTTTGGCTATATCCAGGTAGCTTCGGCCCTGAATGCGCATCTCAAACTCATCGGCCCGCCATCCGCCAAAGCAGAGGTGTGTATGGCAGTCCACCAACCCGGGTATGACCATTTTCCCGCCTGCATCAAAAGACTTTTCATTTCGAAATTTATCCGGCAGTTCCGACTCACTTCCGACCCACTCGATTGTTTCACCGCTCCAGGCGATAGCCCCGTTTTTTATCGGATGAATGTCTGCCTGTTCGCCTTCATCACGGCAGGTGTAGAGGATGGAGATATTTTTGAGTACGGGCATAGAGAGTGATTAATTATCCGGATCGTTCAGTTGATATTATTATTATTAACTATAGTTTGTAAAGTTAATTTTAACAAGCTTAAAGAGGTTTGATATGATAAACGTCTTACATGAAAGTAAAAAGTTTTTACTACTTACAATTGTTCTAATCGCAAGTGCTACTCTATTTTTTGTTCAAGAGGGTGACAGCTATAACAATGAGGATTCAGTGGGCACAGCATGTTTTTCATATTATTATGGTAATTGGGACTTGCATGTTGGGGGATGCTGGGAAGGTACTCCATTTAACTGTACCGGATGTTCAATTCCCAGCCTGGATGAATAAACGGTTCGGTATTATATGATCATTAAATAAGAAAAGAATTACTTCATAATGGGTCACAGTATAAAATTAATAACACTCATAAGTGTTTTGTTATTTAGTTCTTGTACAAATAACCAGCAGGCAGAACACCGTTTATTTGATATTGAGGTGATAAAGAAAATTGAACTGGATGATCAGGCATCACAATATTTGTATTCATTATATCCTATAGCTTCAGCAAGTGTTAATGACGAGATCATCGCTTTACCAAATTACCGGAACCCAATTGGTGTGACTCTTATTGATTATGAAGGCAATTATATTTCTCATGTCGGTTCAGAGGGAAGAGGGCCGGAAGAAATACAAAGTGCAAGATATATTGGCCTGGATTACAATAATAATGTGGTAATTAATGACAAGGCCTCTGCTTTGATTAAAGAGTATGACAGATCGGAGGGCGCTGTTCGTGCATTCAGGAATTACATTGAAGATGGACTTGACCTTACGTCCCGGGATATGAAACAATGTGATAATCAGTGGATTTTGTCAATCAATCATCATGAATATGCACCATCGGATACCTCATCTATGATAGGTATTCTTGATGATGAATTTCGGTTTTTGGAAATGTTTGGATCTTTTGATCCTTACTTACTTGAGAAGAAAACGATACTGCAAGATCCGATTTTAAGTGTAGATTGTGAAAACAGAGAGCTATACACGACTCATGTTAAAGTGCCTTTTATCCAGATTTATGATTTGGATGATCATTCAAAAGCAGGTCGAATCGAACAGGTTCCTGAATCCTTTAAACTATCTGACCGTTTTATAGATATGATTGAAGCGGGCGAACAGATGGATTACCGAAGATTTTTAATTGAGGAGCAGAGTGTGAGCCTGATGCTTTCACAAAATGATCAATTTCTTATGCTTCTTTTTCGAAATGATACGGAAGAGTTTTATGAGACAAGAAATTTTATAGACAGAGAACACTTTATTGCCGTTTACTCTCTTGATGACTATTCCTACTTAGGTGAAGAGCGAATTGATGGAGCACCTTTGGGTGCAACGAAAGAAGGGTTTTTAATTAATCTTGTAAATGATGATCCGTTACAATTAGAGTTGATTGACGTAGTTCAAAATTTTTCAGAATAATTAGTTGATGGGGGTCAATTTAGAGCCGCAGATGTTTTTTCAACTTTATCAATAAGCATTCTGTTTTGGATTAATTTTACTGCATTCTGAATATCATCCTTAAAATATTGATCTTCTGATGCGTGCGGGATGGTTTTTCTAATCACCTCATGTGCTTTTTCAACTCCTTTCCCGGGACGAAGCGGCTTGCGGAAGTCGAGTGCCTGGGCGGCTGTAAAGAGTTCGATTCCCAAAACCTGCTCCACATTTTCGTACACTTTCAGGAGATGGAGAGCGCTGATGCTGCCCATGCTCACGTGATCTTCCTGTCCGAGTGATGTTGGGATAGAATCTACTGATGAGGGATGACACAACACCTTGTTTTCAGAGACGAGCGCTGCGGAGGTGTACTGAGGAATCATAAATCCGGAATTGATGCCGGTCTCCTGCATCAGCAGTTTGGGTAATCCATCATGGCCTTCGAGAAGCAGGTAGGTTCGTCGTTCGGAGATACTCGCAATCTCTGCCAGAGCGATTTTTGCAAAATCGAGAACAAGAGCGAGTGGCTGGCCATGAAAATTTCCTCCGCTGATGATGTCTCCATCAGGGAATACGAGCGGGTTATCGGTTACAGAGTTGATTTCCGTTTGCACCACGGATACGGCGTGATCGATTGCATCGCGGCTGGCTCCATGAACCTGCGGTACACACCTCAGACAGTATGGGTCCTGCACTTTTCCGCAGTGGCGGTGCGACTCCAGAATTTCACTCTCAATCAGCAAATTCCGAACATTTTCAGCCACATCTTTCTGCCCCTGATGCGGTCGGATTTTATGAATGCGTTCATCAAACGGCATGATACTTCCCTGAAGAGCCTCAAGGCTCATTGCTGCAATAACATCTGCCGTTTTGAGGAGATGGAGTGATTTTTCGAGAACGTAGGAGCCGTAGGCGCTCATCAGTTGGGTACCGTTGATGAGAGACAATCCATCCTTGGGCTGAAGATCAATCGGTTCCAACCCGTTCTTTTTCAAAACTTGATCAGCCGGCAGAGTACCTGTTCCCTCATCATTCCAGAAATCACCAAACCCAATCAGCGGAAGCGACATGTGGGCGAGCGGTGCCAGATCACCCGAGGCTCCAACACTTCCCTTTTCGGGAATGGCCGGTATCCAGTCGTTTTCAATGAAAAGCATCAATCGGTCATAAGTCTCCTCAGAAATCCCGGAGTAACCGATAGCCAACGCATGAACTTTGAGCTGTAGCATCAGGCGGGAGATCTCTTTTGGAATCAGATTTCCGACCCCAACCGAGTGGGATAGAATCAGATTTCGCTGAAGTTGTTTCAGGTCACTGTCGTTGACTCTCTTATCGGCCAGGGCTCCAAAACCGGTGTTGATTCCGTAGTAGGTTTTGCCATCGCTCAAGGCTCGCTCAACTACAGCTCTTGAATTCTGAAGTGGAGATCTGTTTTCCCGAATGGCATCTAAGCTCTCATCAATGTCGTTATAAAGGGTTGGAATACTGATCTGATACATGAAAGGACTACTGTTTTAAATGTGCGTTAATTGTTGGGCTACAATGGCTGCCATAAGATAAGAAACCACCCGGAAATAGATAGTTTGTAATGCGAATGTATACTAAAGAGAAGTATAATTATTCACCAACAAAGGAAAATTTAATTTCAATCAAAAAAGCGCTTTTCTGCCTTAATTAACCAAAAAGGGCGAATTATAGTGGTTTTTTTTATGATTTTATTAAACAAAGTTGAATATTGAATGATGAAAAAGTAACAGAAATTAAATTCAGTTTTACCCATGGCAAATATCAATGAGATCAAAGGTGTAATTGGAATTTTAACCGGTGGTGGTGATGTGCCGGGTCTGAATCCAGCTATTCGAGGCGTTACTATACGTGCTTTGCGGGAAGGTTATAAAGTAATAGGAATTCGGCGTGGATGGGGCGGGATGATAGATGTCATTCGTGATGAGCAGGCGGATAACAGTAAGAACTTTATAGAGCTGAGTGCAGAGATTGTGAATAAAGCAGGCCGAACAGGAGGCACATTTCTACACACGTCTAGAACAAATCCCAGCAAAGTGAGTAAAGCTAATGTTCCTGATCACTTGAAGGATAAATATCAGGATGATGTGAATGACCTTACTGAAGAGGTGCTAAAAAACCTGGATTTTATGGGAATTGATACACTGATACCCATTGGAGGTGATGATACCCTCAGTTACGGAGTAAGGCTTCACCAGGAGGGATTTAATGTTGTAGCCATTCCTAAAACGATGGATAACGATGTTCCCGGAACGGATTACTGTATCGGGTTCAGTACCTGCGTAACCAGGACCATTCACCTGGCCAACACATTGCGTACTCCGGCAGGATCTCATGAGCGTTTTTTGGTAATGGAGGTTTTCGGGCGCTATGCCGGTTTTACCGCTATGTTGCCAACCATGGCCGGTGCAGCTCACCGTTGTGTTATACCGGAATATAAGTTTGATATGGAGCAATTAACCGAGCTATTGGTGGAAGATCGGCATCAAAACCCAAGTAAATACTCGATGGTACTTGTTTCGGAGGGAGCAATGTTTGAAGGTGGGGAAATGGTTTTTGAAGACAGTAAGGCGGATGCTTATGGTCACAAAAAACTTGGTGGTATCGGTGATCTTGTTTCAGAAGAGCTAGAACGGCTTTCACCAAAATTCAATAATGGAAGGGAGATCAGAACTGTAAACCAGAAGCTGGGTTATATGGTGCGTGGAGGAGATCCTGATGCGGTTGACTCAATTGTTCCCATGGCGTTTGGTAATCTGGCACTCGACCTGATTCTGGAAAATGTGTATGGCAGATTGATTGTTTTAAGCAACGGGCGTTACAGTAACATTCCGATTGATATTGTAACCAGCCGAAGCAAACTGGTAAATGTTGAAAAACACTACAATACAGAGAGATTAAGGCCCTTTTATAAGAGCTTCGAAAATCAGCCAATGTTTATCATGGCAAGTGAAATCAATAAGAATATGTGATTTTATGCAGTAACTCTTTTGCGGCTTTAAACCTGAGATGGTTTTTTTAGTTCTGTGCGCTGTATAGTGTGTTGCATCTAACGAAGGAATGCTTTGTTCTACATATTGGTAAAAAAGTAGAACGCCATTACCAGTGCTGCAATTACTTTGATAAATGTACTGACAAAAAATCCCAATACTGCTCCCATGGCCGATCGGAGTGCTTCACCGGAAGTTTTCTTGTTGATCAATTCTCCTGCGTAAGCACCGATGATCGGGCCAAAAACAATTCCGAATGGTGGAAACAGGATGAGTCCGGCTACAGCACCAATAACGCTTCCCCAGATTCCATAGGATGATGCACCCATCCTTTTGGCTCCGGCTACGGAAGCAACCTGTTCCAGAAACTGAATCATAACCACAATTACTGCCCAAACGATCATGAATCGAAGACTAAAGGGCGGACTTTCGGTGAGCTGGAGCATCAGTAATCCCACATATGAAAATGGGAGTCCCGGGAGAATTGGGATAAATGCACCGATCAGGCCGGTGATCATCAAAAGGACTCCGATTATGATGAGTATGGTTTCCATGGTAAACTTTTGGATGGTTCAGCAAAATGGCGGTTGGAAGTATGTAACCCTTTCAATCTACGGAAGGAGACAGGAAAAGATTCACCCAAGTGTTATGGGTTGCCTAACCTGTTGAATTGGATTTTTGAATTACTAAACCACCTGAAGCATGAAAGAAATCTACTCCAAGGTCAGGTGACCCAGGGTACAAGTTAATCCGTAATTCCGGGTAGATCCACACCTCGTT
>CAZHUP010000016.1:0-6827 GCA_964535495.1 uncultured Rhodohalobacter sp. | reverse complement strand
CAGGTGACCCAGGGTACAAGTTAATCCGTAATTCCGGGTAGATCCACACCTCGTTCTTTGGCTACATCCTGTGCCAGTTCGTAACCGGCGTCTGCGTGTCGCATTACTCCGCTACCGGGGTCGTTGGTGAGTACCCTGCGCAGTCTTCGGTCCGCCATTTCCGTTCCGTCTGCAACGCAGACCATCCCCGCGTGAATTGAGTAGCCGATACCAACTCCGCCACCGTGATGCAGGCTCACCCAGCTTGCTCCGCTTGCTGTATTGAGCATGGCGTTGAGCAGTGGCCAGTCGGCAATAGCATCCGAACCGTCCTTCATCGCCTCGGTTTCCCGATTAGGAGAGGCTACCGAACCGGTGTCCAAATGATCGCGGCCAATCACAATCGGGGCTTTTACTTTTCCTTTCTTCACAAGCCAGTTAAACTTCTCACCCATTTCAGCACGCTCTCCATATTCCAGCCAGCAGATTCGGGAAGGCAATCCCTGAAAGTGAATTTTCTCCTGTGCCTCATGAATCCACCGATGAAGTGCCTCCTTTTCCGGGAAGGTTTCCAGAATCGCTTTATCAGTAACGGCAATATCTTCGGGATCGCCGGAGAGAGCTGCCCAGCGGAACGGTCCTGATCCTTTGCAGAAAAGCGGACGAATGTAGGCAGGTACAAACCCAGGAAAATCGAACGCTTCTTTCATTCCCCGGTGATCGGCAACCTGACCGCGCAGATTATTTCCATAATCAAATGTGATGGCACCGCGTTTTTGCATATCGAGCATCGTTTGAACGTGGGCCACCATCGAATCGAGGACATCGTTCTCATATCCTTCAGGATCACTTTCACGTTTTTTTGCAGCTTGTTCGAGAGTATAGCCGGCGGGGATATATCCAAGCTGAAGATCATGAGCGGAGGTTTGGTCTGTCAATACATCCGGAATTACTCCTTTGTGCATCAGTTCGGGAAGTACTTCTGCTACATTACCCACTAATCCTACGGATAGAGCCTTACCCTCTGCTTTAGCATTCATCACCTTATCCAAAGCGTCATCCAGGGTGGTGCATTTCACATCACAATATCCTGTTTTGATACGCATATCGATCCGGCTTTCATCCACTTCAATCCCCAGAAATGCGGCTCCGTTCATAGTGGCTGCAAGCGGCTGTGCTCCACCCATTCCTCCAAGTCCGGCCGTAACCACAAGTTTTCCTTTCAGTGAACCGTCAAAATGCTGACGGGCGCACTCGGCAAACGTCTCGTAAGTACCCTGCACAATTCCCTGCGAACCGATATAGATCCATGAACCGGCTGTCATCTGTCCATACATGGTGAGCCCCATTTTGTCGAGCTTTCGGAACTCATCCCAGTTAGCCCACCTTGGCACCAGATGTGAATTGGCTAGTAAAACCCTGGGAGCCTCTTCATGCGTTCGAAAAACCCCAACCGGCTTTCCGCTTTGAATCAGAAGAGTCTCATCATTCTCAAGCCGCTTTAGTGTTTTGATAATTCGATGATAGCTCTCCCAGTTACGTGCAGCTTTTCCACCGCCTCCGTACACAATTAATTCATCCGGACGCTCGGCAACTTCCGGATCTAGGTTGTTCATCAGCATACGCATGGCCGCCTCCTGATGCCACCCTTTACAGCTTAATGTTGTACCGTGTGGGGCTTTAATATTCTTCTGAATGTTATTCATGGGTTAAAACAATTTAAGCTTAAAAGGCTCTTGTTAAGAAAACCAAATGTGAAAGATATTTACTGACACTTAGATTGCGTGTCCTAAAATAATTAAAGGTTTTTTGGTTTACCGATCTCTGTTTAACAGAGATTTTGATGGCTACATCAAGAATAGTGAAAATAGAAATTGGATTAAAATGACTAGTACTAAAATGAAATGCTGCTTGGGGGTAATTTTATCACTTCTCCTATTTGCGTCAGATGCTTTGGCGCAGGATAGTAATGATTACAGAAGGGTAAGTCTGTCACTCTATGGCGGATTGACTCTTGGATATCCGGATGACGACAATCAGATTTTTGGCAGTAATTACAATACGTTTACTCAAACAACCTACAATTTTGGCGGAGGTGTTCAGTACGCTATTAAGCCGTTTTGGTCTGCAGAGCTCGGATATCGATACAATAAGATTAAAGGAACCGGTGATGATGGTTTTGAAACCAATGTGCATTCAGTAGTTTTTAAAAACATTCTCAATCTAAACCGCTTATATCGCCGGAACCACGTTTCAGAGTGGCTAAACCCATATTTAATCCTGGGATTAGAGCAAGACTACTACAGCTATGAGATGGGGGCCGAGGAAAACACCGGATTTGAAGCAGCTCTTCTGGGTGGTTTTGGTCTGGCGTTTAGTGTTTCAAATACTATTGATGTGTTTACACAGTATGAAGTTAAAATGGCTTCAAACAAGATGGATAATATCAATCGGGGGTACCCTTTTGATCAGGTTGGAATGCCAACTGCGGGAATTCGGATCAATTTTGGCAGTAGAGATTCAAAACCACTAAATCTTTCACCGGCTGTGAAGTTACTTACAGACAGAGAGTATGATGACTTTATCGCGCGAAGTAATGAGTTGAAAGAGACGGTTGAAGAGATAAAATCTCAACGTGAAAAACTTACTGAACTGGAAGAGAAGTTTGCTAAGTCTGAATTGAATAATCAGGAGCAGATCAAAAAATTGGACGCTTTTACTAAAATTCTGGAAGCCAGAATTGACACGCTCGAATACAGGCTAGATAATCTGGAGGTTACATTTTCAGAGGCAGTTCAGGAGAGGGATCGGGATCTTAAGAGTGAAGTTCCTGCCGGGCACTATGTTCAGGTTTTTGCCGCAACAAATTATGAGGCAGCAAACCGCGTGAAAGAGATTTTTCATGAACTGTTGGGTAATGAATTTGATAACCCGGAAGATATTGTGTTCGTGATTAAACGGGGCAGATTTCACGAAGTGTTGATCGGGACTTTTTCACAGTTTGAAGATGCACAAAGAGCTCATGAAATCGCGGTAAGCAGGCTTTCAGACTCTTTTATTATCACATTTCCAAGACCACTACATCTGGAGGACGAATACCGTGGTACTGCAATTGTACACGATTAAGCAGATGTGTGAGTAGTGCGGGATCGTCAGTTTGCAATGAAATTTACCCGAATGCACCCATTGGAATTGGACAGTCTAAAGCTTCGGAAATTGCGCGTGTCAGCTCTTTTTCTTCAAGTGATACAACATCATCAGATGAGATGCAGTGTATTATCGCACTCAGAATATATTTTTTAACCGGATTTGCGGATGCTGCAAGTTCATCCAGAGCCTGATCAAGCTTTTCTAGAGTACACTCATCTCTGCTTAACAGGGCGGCATCTGATGGAAGAAGTTTTTTAATTGGTTTTACTCCCGCTTTCCATGCAGATTCAGGGTCCTTGTTTGATAGATATGATAACGCAGAGAGCATGACTGAGACTTCATGTCCCAATGATTTGAAATGATGATGTCGTATTTCAGGCTTTTTGCGTTCTGAGAATGCGGAGTCGAGCTGACGGACAAGTAATTTTTCAATTGCAAAAGCGAACAGGCTCTCTTCCTCTGACTTTTTGATAATATCCTCTAAAACAGTTCGAAATGATTGATACTGCTCTTTGCTTAACTGACGGAGCGTGGGAAGTGACATTTCAGCTAAAGGCAAAAACCACTCTCGAGACGCGTCTGAAAGTTCAACTAACAGTTTTTCTGTTGCTTCAGTCATGTTCAGATCAACACTATCTTTGAACCAGGCAGGAAGCTTTTCATGTGAAGTTGCAAAAAGTAAAGCAAACATCAACGCTTCAGCTTCCAGGGGTTCATGAGCTGCCTTTTTGAGGCTGTCAGGAATGCTATTTAATAATCTTCCTGCTTTTTCTATATGATGTCCGTCAAGAGTCCCGATTGCGCCAAGGATGACTTCAGGAGTAAGTGCAGCATGTCCGCCAATACCACCGGAAGAGGGTTGGCCCTTTTCGCCTGAAACATGCTGTTCCTTTAGTTTCTGTTTCATTTTCTCCTGCCGCCTAAGATCATCAGGGTTCATGGATGGCTTAATCGCTTTAATTCGTTTTTCGATAGGCGGATGAGTGGAATAGAGCTTATCAAGAGCAGAGTGAAAACTACTCGCAAAGAACAGGTGGCTCATCTCCATTGCGTGTCCATCGTTGATCTCTGCACCTTTAGATTTCAAACCAATTTTGTTAAGTGCACCGGCAAGTCCGTCCGGATTACGGGTATACTGAACAGCTGCAGCGTCGGCCAGGTATTCACGCTGCCTTGAAATTGCAGATTGAATCATCCTGCCAAAGATCATTCCAATATATCCTATGATAACCAGCGAGAGTCCCATCGCTATAATCACGATAGTAGCGTTTCCGCCTCCTTTACCATTGCTGCTGCTTCTGGATCGCATGCCCCCGGAGAACATCACACTGCGCATCAGCACCATACCCATTATGTGAATAACTAAAATACCATTCAAAATACCGATCAGCCTGATATTCAGGCGCATGTCGCCGTTGAAAATGTGACTAAACTCATGAGCGATTACTCCCTGCAGCTCGTCACGGGTAAGCTGTTCAAGAGCTCCTCGCGTTACTCCCACTGCTGCGTCATTGGTGCCAAAACCGGCAGCGAATGCATTTATATTTTCTTCATTGTCGAGCACGAATACATCCGGGACGGGTAATCCGGATGCGATTGACATCTCCTCTACAACATTCATGAGACGTCGTTCATTAGTATCCGTTGTTGATGATTCTACTCTCCGGCCACCTAAAAGACTTGCAACAGCTGAACCACCTTTTCTGAGTTGAGCGACCCGAAACATTGTCCCGGTTAAAATGGTGATCAGAACAATAATAGAGACAAATACAAGCCATATCGGATTGATCCAGCTTGTATCTGCAAATCCGGCAATTTGCCATCGATACAGAAAAACACTTACAACATATATCGATAGAATAATTCCTGCCACGGCCAGCAAGTAAAAGAATACGAGCTTACCGGTTTTACGCTTGGCCTGATCCTGGGCTTCAAAAAAATCCATCAGTATAGGTTAAATGTTGTCATTCAATTGAGATATTTGGACAATAAGAAAACAGAAATAATCTGTGAAACCGGAGTGGTTAATTGAATGATACTTTAGGTGCTTCCCTTTCAGATTCAACATCAATGATAAACTCCTGAGCCTGGTTGAATCCAAACATGCCGGCAAAAATGACATTGGGGAACTGCTCGCGATAGGTGTTGTAATTCATTACAGAATCGTTAAACGCCTGTCGTGCAAAAGCGATCTTGTTCTCTGTGGATGAGAGCTCCTCAGAGAGCTGCATCATATTTTGATTGGCTTTCAGGTCCGGGTAGTTTTCTGAGAGCGCAAAAAGTTTGCCAAGTGAACCTGTAAGTGTCTGTTCAGCACCCATCAGATTTTTTATAGCATTCGGGTCATCGGGTTGAGCAGCAGCTTGTTTTTCTGCCTGCTGAGCCTGATTTCTTGCTTGAATTACAGCCTCCAGGGTTTCACGCTCATGCTTCATGTAAGATTTGGCGATTTCAACAAGATTCGGGATCAGGTCATACCGCCTTTTTAACTGTACGTCAATCTGGGCAAAAGCATTTTTAAACCGGTTGCGGAGAGCAACGAGTTTATTGTATATGCTCACAGACCAGGCTATGAGAATGATTAAAAGAACGAATAAAATTATAAGAGTTGTCATAAGAAGGACGAAATGTTAATTGTTTTCAGGCCACTGTTACATCCTGTTATTCAGGAATATACAAGATGTGAGTTAGTGAACAAATATCGGTTTATTCAGGATATCTATTTATGTAATATTTAATCCATCCTATACTGAAGAAGTTTTGTATTGTTAGTTAATTCAGCTAGGCAAAATTGTGTTGAGAGTGAGGACTACAGTCATTTTAAACGAATATTTATTATATGAAGAATCATATATCCCGTAAACAATTCATCAGGAGAGCCGGGTCGGCAGTTGCGCTTGCATCTTTTGGGTTTCCATCTATTATTTTACCTCGGAGTGAAAGAAAGCTTGGTGTTGCACTTGTTGGCTTGGGAGGGTATAGCAGAGGAAGGTTGGCACCCGGTTTGGAGCTTACAGAGCATTGTGAGTTAAGGGGAATTGTAACAGGTTCACCTGAAAAAATCCCTGTTTGGCAAGAGAGATATGATATTCCCGATCGGAATGTGTACAGTTATGAAACGTTACCCGAAATAGCTAATAACGACGATATTGATATCGTGTATATCGTTACGCCTCCTGCTGTGCATGCCCGAGACGCAATTATTGGGGCTGATGCGGGCAAACATGTGTGGTGCGAAAAGCCAATGGCGAAAAATGTAGTTGAGTGTCAGGCTATCATAGATGCAGCAAGTCGGAACGGTGTTCATTTATCGATTGGTCATCGAATGCAGCATGAACCAAATACTCAAACTATCATCAGGTATGGCAGGGAAAAAACTTATGGTGCAGTAACTGAGATCAAAAGCGGGGCCGGTTTTAGGGGATCATTTTCTGACCCAACCAACTGGAGGGTCAGGCCTGAAATGGGAGGAGGTGCTCTTTATGATATGGGCGTATATCCGATAAATGCATCTCGTTACTCATCCGGCCTTGAACCCATTGCCGCTAGAGGCAGGCAATGGTCGGAGCGGGAAGAGATGTTCAGTGACGTGGATGAGTTTACTGAGTTTGAAATGAGATTTCCCGGGGATTTAAAATCACATTGCGAAACGAGTTTTGGTAACTCTGTGAACTATCTTGATATCGATGCAGAAAACG
>CAZHUP010000015.1:11849-29258 GCA_964535495.1 uncultured Rhodohalobacter sp. | reverse complement strand
CACAGCACCTTACTCGTTCCGGATCGAATGGTTGTCCTGATTGATTCATGGTAAACAATACCATGACCAATTTTCGCATGACCAGGGTTAGGGCCCGAATGCCTTTTCCACTGCAATCACTGTTTGGGTTTTGAGCCAGATACGTCCCGCACATCCACCCGTTGGATTTAACCAACGGAGAGGCCGAAAAAGATCTCATCACCGTAGTGGAGTGAGATCTTTTGTCATGTGATTACGAGATCTCAGTTTTTGAATTCAGGAATAAATCGATGATGTGTAGCCTGTTCAAATGCATAAGCAATCTCGAGGAGTACAGGTTCACTCCATGCGCGGCCGAAGAATGAAACACCCACGGGAAGACCATCAAGTTGACCCATAGGCAGGGTGATAATAGGATACCCGGCACGGGCAGATGGAGAGCTGGATGAGAGTGAAAAATTATCCCCCAGGGTTAAATCTGTTTTCCATGCAGGAGAACCGGTTGGTGATACAAGTGCATCCAGATTGTGTTCGTCCATCACGCGGTCAATCCCCTCTTCACGGCTGTAACGTAACATGTTTTCAAGTGCTTCTTGATATTCCTCAGAATCGAGATCTCCTTTTTCAGCAGCCATCAGGATTAGATTACGGTCAAATTTTTCAGTCTCCTCCGGGGTATTCCGGGTCAGCTCTGCGAGTTCTTCAATACTGGATACGGGGGCATCTTCACCCAGTGAAGCAAAGTAGTTGTTCAAACCGTCTTTGAATTCATAGAGAAGCACCTGAAATGCGTCACCACCAATATTTCTTTCCGAAATTTGGTCAATTTCAATGACCTCGGCTCCAAGCTCTTCCAGTTTGCGAACGGTTTCGTGCATCAGAGTATCTACGCGGAAGTGGTTGCCGAGCGGCTGAGTGTAAAGCCCGATCCGTTTGCCTTGCAGACCGTCATCGTTCAAAAACTGTGTGTAATCGTTATGGATGTGCTCCTCGCTGGCTGCCGTAAATTCATCACGTGGATCTACACCGGTGGCTGCACTCAACAAAATTGCGGCATCCCGAACAGTACGTACCATTGGGCCGGCGCTGTCTGTAGTATGCGAAATCGGAATGATACCTGAGCGGCTCCATAATCCAATTGTAGGCTTGAACCCGACAATACCGTTAGCATTGGACGGACATACGATGGAACCATTGGTTTCTGTCCCTATAGTAAGTGTTGCAAGGTTGGCAGACGCTGCAACACCGGGCCCTGAACTTGACCCGCATGGATTGCGGGTGAGATCGTAGGGGTTGTTCACCTGACCACCAAGACCGCTCCATCCGCTGGCAGAGAAACTGCTGTGGAAGTTTGCCCATTCACTTAAATTTGCCTTTGCCAGGATGATAGCACCTGCTTCACGTAGTTTTTTGATGATAAAGGCATCTTCGGGCGGTACAGAACCTTCCATAAATCTTGAGCCGGCCGTGGTAGGCATGTCATATGTATCAATATTGTCTTTTAAAATTATAGGGACGCCGTGAAGAGGACCTCTGACATTACCGTCGCGACGTTCACGGTCCAGCAGATCTGCACTTTCCAGTGCATTGGGATTTACGGAGAGAATGGAATTCAATCCGGGGCCATTTTTGTCGATGGCTTCAATTCTGTCGAGATAAGCCCGGGTTACCTGTGAGGCTGTAAGATTTCCATTCTCGTATCTTTCCTGAAGTTGATCAACCGTAATCTCTTCAAGGTTTAATAGATCATAGAGTGAGTCATTACGAGATTGTGAACATGCAGAGATAAAGAGGAGAGTGAGTACCGAATAAATGAGGAGTCTAGTATTCATACGATTTTATTCAATTAAAGTATGGATGGAATAAAGTGATAATCGGGCATTGTAGCAACATTTCTATAAGGAAGTGTATTGTTATTTATTAAAAGATATTTCTGACTTAAATATCAGAACATAAAAAGTGAGGTATTGACTTGATTTATATGGGAATCATTCTGTTTTTATGTAATATTCAAATAGAGAGTTGTTTTAATGTGAACACAAATTCTTAAACATGAAAAACCGTATTCTTTCTACAGAACCTCAAAAAACAACACTGCTCATCCGTTTTATGGTTGGCTTCTACTTCTTGGTAGGAGGTGTTCTTAAGTTATCCTATCCTGAATTACAGGAGACCGGATTTTTTCAAAATCTTGGATTTATATCAGCCGGCGCAATGGTGTCTGTAATTTATACGTTTGAAATTATCTGCGGTATTATGATCATGGCAGGTCTATTTACAAGAATTGCAGTAATACCACTTCTATTGACAATAAGTTTTACGGTTCTTGTTGGCAAGTTGCCAATCATGTTCGAGGAGGGATTTTGGCTTATGGCCCACATTTCCAGAATTGACTTTGCAATGTTTCTCGGGTGCGTTTTTCTCTTTATCACAGGTTCAGGATATTGGTCGCTCGATTGGAAACTGATATCAAAATCGGACTGATTGAAGATGAACTCACAAAATGGAATCAGTTCATCTTATGAATCTGGCGATGCAACTGCTGGAGTTGTTTTTTCCAAATTGTTTTAGGAGCCTGTACAGCAGGTGGTAGTTGATTTAGAATTGATGAATCTATGTCCCGGGGTAAACCGCTTTTCGATAGTTTTTCCAGAATATTTCGGGAAGCATTGTAATTTTGAACAAAGAAGTCGATCGCGCCGTCAGTGAGTTCTACATGGTACTGTTTTACTAAAGTTTCAGCCAGTCGTATTGCAGCAACATTCAAGCCGTTATCAACTTCATTAGCCATTTTTTCTGCCAAATCTTTTTTCTGTTCAGCACTCATTTCTGGTGAAATACTACCTAAATAGATTGCCTTTGTTGCATTGATATTTCGTTGAATTTCAGGTTTAGACAGACCAATATGTGGCTCAAGAGCAACGGCAATTTCAATGGCAAGCCGTCTTGCGGTCATTGACTCTTTGTAGTTGAGAGATGAAAAAACTGTATCGTTTTTACTATGAACGTCCTCCCTTTTGAAAAACCACGAGAGGTGTCGGCATACTTCCAGAACGGCATCTTCATTCAGGGATATCATATTTTCATTAATATGAATACCGCGCCTTCCAGATTCAATTTTTAATCCTGTTGAGGAAGCCTCCAATTTGGTCGTCATTGTTTTCCACTCAGCTGATGTTTTTTTGAGCTCCTTAAAACGTTTCAAACTCTCTTTTGATCCGTCATGAGCCATGTTATACAGTTCAATAGCTGTTTCAAGATCTTTTGCAAGATTTTTAAGTTCTGGCTTAGTGTATCTGTCCCTATCCAACAGTACAGCTTTTTGTGCCATCGAATCGATGATGTCGGAAATTTTTTCAATCAAATCGGAAATTTCAATTCCTTCAGGCATTTGTTCGGCATCAGCATGTCCGGTTTCAATCAAATAGGAGGAGAGCGCCCTCATACGGTTGCCGGCTTTGGCCTGAGCGACACGAAATTTACTTCTACTTTTCTCAAGCTCATCCAGGGCGCTTGCATATTTCCATTTCCCCGTATAGCTGAATGTAATGGTTGGTATTTCGCGACCGTTAATAAGTTCGAAAGCGAGGATCAGCATCTCTTCCACATCCCTGAAGGTCATCAGGTGTGGATTGTTAAGTTCGATGGCCGACATGATTCTCTGTAAAAACTGTTTCTCTCGCGGTATACCGTACTTTAGCTTTCCGGATCGATTACCGATAAACCATCTTTTCAACTCGGAGCTTGCCTGCGGGGAGCGGTCTCTTAACTCTTCAATGGTTTTGGTGATTAGGTCGTGATGTTCAGAGCAAAGCTCCTGTACCCGGGTTTGTAGCCCAATTCTTCGATAGGTATAAATATGCCCCATCGCCTCACCCACTTTTTTGTTACCGGTCAGATCTGAAAAGGCAACTGTAACGCCAAAAGGCGTCAGATCTACACGCCGAAGCAGCTGAAGTGCAGCTTCCCGGGTTCTGGCTTCTCCTTCATAAGTTTCGGTAATTTTATCCCGAGCGATAAGAATCAGATCGCTCAGCTTGTCTGTTACGTTTAAGATATCCTGTTTTCGTCTCTCTTCGAGATGACCACGTGTACCGTCTTTCACAACTTTAGCAACCAGCCCCACCAAACCGGAAAGTACTGTAAACATCACAAAGTAGATGAGCAGTTCTGTAGATGGCATGGTGCCATAACCGATGTAGTAACCACCAATTAACCCGATAGTTGTGACAGGCCCGGCCGTCCAGAAAATCTGCATGAGCGCGCTTGACCATTTCACCTTATTCAGACTACGTTTAAGGCGACGTGTGTGCTCGTTCGATTCGCGGTTTAGGGTAATTTTTTTCTCTTCAGCTGCAGGCAATGGATGTAGGTCGATTTTTTAATGGTAAAATGTATTGAAAGATACGAGATTATAAATCATCGTTCTTTAAATCGGCTGATAGTGTAATAAAATTAAAATGTTTCGCTCATCGAAATGTAATTGATAAAAGTACGGAATGAACTTTCAACGTTAATGAAATAGTGCGCTTTGAAATGAAATCAGAAAAAATTATATCATTGCTGGTTATTATTGTCTTGATTTTGCAGGCTTGTGGCAGTGTAAGTGATCCTGAATCTGCAGTGAATCGTCTTGAAGGGCAATCACTTTTTACGACCGAACAGACGGATTCGATTGCGTCGGTATTGAGTAAATTTCCGGATGGAACTCAATTTTCGATAGCGGTTGTACAGGATACAACGGTAAACTTTTATGGAGCACTAAGAGACAGTGATCAGCTTATCAATGTAGAGAACAGTGAACAAGTATTCGAAATAGGATCCATTTCAAAAGTGTTTACCTCAACGCTACTAGCACACGCCATTATGGAAGGGCTGGTTGAGCCTGATCACCCGGTTACCGACTATCTGGACTTTTCAATTCATGAGAATCCGCAGTTTACATGGATTCAGCTATCCAATCATACGACGGGTTTATCCAGGCTGCCCGGCGGATACCTTCTCAATTTTCTGATGAACATGAGCAATCCCTATAAGAATTTTGATGAAGAAGAGGTTCTTGATTATCTACAGAATCGGCTGGAAATGGATGCAGAGCCGGGTGAACAGCATCTTTACTCCAATTTAGGGGCCGGAGTTCTGGGTATGTTTATGGGGTTGATTCAGGAGAAGAGCTACGAAGAGCTGCTTCAGGAGAAACTGTTTAGTCCACTTGATATGAGGAGGTCAACAACAGACCGCAGTAAAATAGAAGAGTATTTGGTTTCGGGGCGAACGAAACGGGGAGGGATCGCTACAAACTGGGATCTTGCAGCGCTGGCCGGTGCCGGGGGAGTGCTTTCAACTGCATCTGACCTATCACGCTTTGTGGTGGAGA
This sequence comes from uncultured Rhodohalobacter sp., assembly GCA_964535495.1. Lineage (GTDB taxonomy): Bacteria > Bacteroidota > Rhodothermia > Balneolales > Balneolaceae > Rhodohalobacter. The sequence goes on along the minus strand of CAZHUP010000015.1, from coordinate 23,902 downwards.
ACTTCAATTCTGAAAATGAGATTTTGGCATATCAAAGAGAACCGACCTACCGAGTTAGTGAGTCGATGGAGATGGCAATGGGTTGGTTTATTCTGGCCAAAGAATCAGGACAGAACTGGTACTGGCATAATGGAGGTACGGGAGGTTATCGTTCATCAATAGTTTTAAGTCCTGAAAACAAAACCGGAGTTATCCTTTTATCCAATATTTCAGCCGGACACCAACACGCCGATGAGATTGATAGGTTAAGTTTTATTCTGATGGAAGATTTGGTCTCTGCTGGAGTCTTGGAGGAGAGTTGAACAAAGTGTTTTTCTATAGATACACCTCTATAAACTTCTATTTTGTAATGAATTACGTATAGGTAAATCAGTATTCCCCCTATTCCAATAAATTTGGAAAAGATGTACTGTTAAATATACATTTAACAACTTAATTGGGGGAGATATGAAAAATTATATTTTATTATTCACTCTTTTAACGGCTCTCATCGTAACCGGCTGTTCAAGTTCAGGTGCATTTTTATCAGCAAATCAAACTATTGTGAATTTGGAGGAAGGAAACTATACCATCGCGGCAACAAATGTGATGGGTGAATCCGAATCCGCCTACATAATTGGATTAAGTTATTCCACGGGACTGACTGCTACGACATTTGCAATTGCAAGAGTTGAAGGAACAGGTATGCTGTATGCTGAAGCGCTTGAAGATCTGTGGAGTAACTATGAAGCAGCTCACGGTTCTGCCAGAAATCAAAAACTGGCACTGGCTAATGTTCGGTATGATACAGATATCCTGAATCTCGTCTTCTACACAAAAGTGAAAATTATCGTTAGAGCAGATATAGTCAAATTTGATTAAATCCGACATTTCAGGCGGGGGGGGGGTCACATCTTTTATCTGGATCTTTCTTTTAGTGCCAATACCGCATTGGCGTTCTATCTCGCAGTAATTTCCTTTGCAGGTATCGCAGCCTGGGTGTATAAGTCAGTTCTCTTCGATTTCGTTGTGAATAAATCTCGTTTCCGGGTAGTGAAAATAGATCGCCTGAGTGATAAGGTTATTGAAGTCGTGTTAAAACCGATGGATGAAGCACTCAGCTTTATACCTGGCCAGTTTTATTTTTTCAGTTTTCGTGCTGAAGGTATTTCACAAGAATCACATCCATATACGGTGTGCGATGTAACAAGTGAGGGTGAAATAACCATTATGGTAAAAGCATTGGGTGACTACACCAAACAGCTTTACCGGGAACTGGAGTCCGGTGCAACAGCACTGCTGGAAGGCCCTTACGGACGATTTGATTATCGCAGTGGAAAACCCAATCAGGTCTGGATTGGTGGCGGGGTAGGAATCGCTCCGTTCATTAGCTGGGCCAATGATTTGAAACGAAAGAACAGATCCGATTTAAATATTGATCTGTATTACTGTGTGAATACCGAAAAAGAGGCGACCCATCTTCCGCTTTTCAAGGAGTTGGAAAATCAGATGGAAACTTTCAGAGTAAATCTGATAAGAGCTGATGTAGAAGGATTTTTGAAGCCGGGTCAAATTCCCCGAGTCAGTGAAAGGGAAATTTTTATATGCGGCCCCAAGGAGATGCGAAAATCTTTACTTCCGGAATTATTTAAAAAGGGGGTATCAAAAAAAACTATTCATTTTGAGGATTTCGATTTTTCCTGAGTATTAAATACGGTTAAACATTGTCAACAATGAAAGATCAAAAAATACCTAGTCCTTACAGTTTATACTTCCTGATGGGATTGATCCTTTTTCAGGGAATCAGCGGTCTGTTTGGAGGATTTGTCTTGGTGATTGACCCGAGCGGTGATCTGCTTCAAATGCCACTATCCATGCTGGCCGGCTCGCCTTTTGATACATTTCTGATCCCCGGGATTATCCTTTTTTCAATACTGGGCATCTTTCCAATGATTGTTTTTTACGGACTTTGGAAGAGGACGAATTGGGCATGGACAGGAGCGTTAATTGTCAGTACAGCACTCATCATCTGGATCGGCGTTGAGATATGGATGGTCGGGTATCACCCTGAACCGCCGCTGCAGCTAATTTACGGGTTGCTTGGACTGTTCCTGCTGGTTTTGGTAATGATGCCATCCGTTCGCCTGGCTCTTGGACGTTCATGAATCAGGAACTTAAAGAGTAAACATGATGACACGACTGAATAAGCTTCGGCTAATCAAAATTGGCCACACTATTATCTGGGCCATCTTCGCAGGTTCAATCCTTGCCATTCCCATACTTGCCTGGCTCGAAATGTGGACCTTAACAGGAATTTTGATTCTGTTAGTTCTACTGGAGTGTCTGGTTTTGCTGTTCAACGGAATGCGATGCCCGCTCACCGATATAGCGGCCCGATACACTAATGATCGTGCTGATAATTTTGATATTTACCTGCCCCTTTGGTTGGCAAAGCATAACAAAACAATTTTCGGATCATTTTTCGTCTTTGGATTAATTTTTACGCTGATTCAGTGGCTGAACTGAATAAGAATTGACATCATAAACCATTAATACTTTATAAAAGAATCAACCATGGCAAAAATAGTACTCCTTCTTGTTATTCTGATTCATGGTCTGATTCACCTTTTAGGCTTTTTTAAGGCGTATGATATTGGAAACATTACTCAGTTAAGTGTTCCTATATCTAAACCAATGGGTCTTATCTGGCTGGTGATATCTGTTTTGTTTCTTTTAACAGCGGTGATATATGCAATGAATTATCGTTTATGGCCAGTCATCGCCATCATAGCTTTGGTACTATCCCAATTCTTAATTTTCACTGTTTGGAGTGATGCGAAATTCGGATCAATCGCCAATCTGATTATACTGCTTGTGGCACTTCCTGCATTTGGGAATGTGATGTTCAATGATATGGTAACCAATGAGCAAGTAAATCTTTTGGAACAGGTTTCACAGCCTGGTGACAGATTACTGCAAGAGGAAGATTTCCGGCATCTGCCGGAAATTGTTCAAACATGGCTGAAGAATTCCGGTGTAGCGGGTAAACCGGATGTGACGTTCGTACGGCTCAAACAAACCGGCGAAATGAAGACAGAGCCGAATGGAAAATGGATGAATTTTTCAGCCATTCAATATTTTGATACAAGAAAACCCTCTTTTGTCTGGACAGTGGACGTCAATATGATTCCATTTATCACATTAGTCGGCCGTGACAAGCTGAAGGGTGAACAAGGAGAAATGCTCATCAAACTTTTATCACTTGTGAATGTTGTGAATGAGAAAGACAATGAACAGATTAATACAGGAACCCTTATCCGGTTTCTAGGCGAAATTTGCTGGTTTCCATCAGCAGCCCTGAATGATTTTTTCACATGGGAGGGGATTGACGATACCTCGGCAAAAGCGACAATGATGATTGACGAGCAGCAGGTATCTGGAATATTTAGGTTTGGAGAAAATGGCGATTTAAAGACTTTTGAAGCTGATCGCTATTATGGAGGAGAAGATGATGCAGAACTACGAAAATGGGTGGTTGAAGCAGAGGAGCACGAAACTTTTGAAGGTTATCGAATACCAAACAAACTTTCCGTTACCTGGAAACTGCCGGATGGAGATTTTACCTGGCTAAAGCTTGAGATTACAGACCTGGAAGTAAATAGGTTTGAACTTTATAACTGAAGCCGGTTAAGTGATCAATCCATTTCATTAGGAGGAAATGCTGAGTGGCCCATAATCCTATCAATCTGCTTTTGATGATGTGCAACATGATCTTGCATAAATTCAATGGCCTGTTTGAAATTCAGCAACCCGGCTCTTGGATGTCTATAGAGTTCTTTTGATAAGATCTCGCTGTCATTATTCAATACAATCTCCTGATACTCATTTCGAATTTCATCCCATTCAAGAATCATCTGTTTTAAATCGGGATACTCTTCATTTACCTCAGCTATTTTTGGAGCTTTAAACTTAATAGGCAGCAGAAGGGCAATCTTCAAAATAAATGACCTGACCATTGAGCGCCCCCCGGCTTTACGTGTATTATCAGGTTTATTAATTTTTCGCTGAATATAGATCAGGGACTGTTTTTCTGCCGTAACCAGGTGACGCATTACCTGCAGTAAATTCCAGGAATTTTCATCAGGATTGAATCGAAGCTGCTCATCGGATAGCGACCGGTAGACTGAAAACAATTTCAAACGCTGTTTTTCCAGTCTGTTAAATGCTTTTTCGGTTTTACTTTTCATGTTGGATTGTCAAAGGTAAATTCAGAAAGCTCTTTACAAGTCTGCCAGACTTTTTCGGTTGTATTTTTGTCCAGCGCGTAAGCGGGAAAAACAGATGCACCAATTCCCTGTTTAATATCTGTTATGATACCACTATTTACCTTTGCAGGCACCATAACTTCTTTCCGGTGGTTAAAATGCTTGCCGGTTTGGTTTTTATACTCCTCAGCCGTACATAGATCGTAGTAAAGATTGGCCGTAAATTCAGGCGGACGAAAGAAGAGATTCTGAACATGGGCAATGACTCTCCATCCCGGTTTAACTTTCTGAAGTGCTTCCCGCGACATTGTTGCACCGTTGATTTGAATAGAATTCACCTTTATACCATCCTTTTTAAACTCTTCAGCCATCTTGAAGGTGAGCATCAAAAGAGCCATTTTCGAGTTTCTATAGTTGATGTAGATGCTGTGAGCCGGATCATTTATGCGTTCACCAGTAAGGTTAGAAAAATCAATCTCCTTCTTAGGGTTTAAAAAATGCTTGATGATATTGCTCCCTGCATTCAACACCCGTGGATCATCAGATTCGGAGAGGACGTCCCGTAATAGTACTGTTAGCAGATAAGGTCCCAAAACATTCGTCGCAAAGGTGATCTCAATTCCGTCAGTGCTTAGCTCATAATCTGCACCGTGATTAAAATAGGCGGCGTTGTTAATCAGGATGTCCAGTTTCTGATATTTTTCTTTATACATCGAACAAAAAGAGCGAATGGATTCGATCGATGAGACATCCAGTTTTTCAAGATAAACATGGGAGTTCTTCGATTCAGATCGGATATCATCCATGATCGGCCCACTTTTTTCAAGGTTGCGGCAACCCATGATCACAGTGTGACCTTCTTTTGCAAACTTGAGTGTTGCAGCCTTGCCAATTCCTGAATTTGCCCCCGTAATCAATATCGTTTTTGACTCCATGAATACAGTTTATTTAGTGGAAAGATTTACGAATTAAACATAAAATTTATATTTATGACTTTGGAAAAAAAGTCTCCCATAATAAGGGCTCCGAGCGATAGCGATTCCCGCGTAGTGAGATATAGAAAGGTGTCTAAGAGATTTTCATTCATTAGGATAAATATCCTTTTTTGAAGGGTATTTAGTTGATCATAGCTTAAGAATCAAACTTAGATTGATGCCACTACAAAAATAGCTAAATCATCCTGTTTGAGATGAAACACTACCTGCTAAGCAGTTAAGTTTACATCACTTGATTTAAAACACTCTTTAATTGATCCCAATCCGTGTAGATATGATCCTTGGACGTATCCGTATCTCCACCGGCTTTTTTTGAAATCATTCGCATGATGAATCTCTTCAAATAGTCATACTTGGTATAGAGCAGTGCACCGGCTGTGTATTCAACGTGCTTTGGATCCCACCCTGTACCCAAGAGAAAATCTTCGGTCTGCTCTTTTAACTCTTTCCACGATTCCGGTTCATCAGCCGCGGCAGTTAGGCTTACAGATATAAAAATGGAGTTCATTTGGTTTAAAGTTTTGTGATGCTCCCGGACAAAATGTTCTATGGATGCTTGATATTTCCCACCGTGTATGGAGCTTGCAATGATAACTGTATCAAACTCTTCCGGTGGAGGCGGTTTAACAGTGGCATCAAAAAGCCCTGCTGTTATATCCTTTTTCTCCGCTTCTTGTCCAAGAAACTCAGCAATTGACCTGGTGTGTCCTTCGGTAGTAGCGTAAACAATCATCAGCTTCATAACTCCCCCTTTTTATTATTAGATAATATCAAATTTATATAAAATGGAGTATATAAAGCATCAGCCTGACCACGGTTGAGATTTAGTAAAATCTCTATCAACGATGTAGTGAAATACCTGATTTTCTAAAATAGTGCCACAATGGGAATTGATATAAGTAATTGATATTACATTTAAATCAATAGGTTCAGTTTTTGAAACAAGAGAGGAGAATTTGATGGTATTTACTCCGGAGTAAAATAGGGCACCATTTATTATGTAGGGAATTTCCTTACTAGCCTAATAGGTATTTTTTGATTCATCTTGTAAAATTTTTGATTATGATAATAGAATGCGAGATCAGTTCAATTAACTTTGAATTAAAATCAAGTGGGTAGTTTAGAGGTTAAAACTTAGAAGCGGTCAATAAATATGGAGTAATTGGGATGCCACTCTTAACTTTAACAGACAGTAAGAAAATCATTGAGTGCATTCAGCATGGAGTGATAATTACGGACTTGAAAGGTCGCATCAGCTACTCAAATTCTGCTGCAGATAAAATTTTTGGCTATAAGCGCAATCAGCTCAAGGGAAAATATGTCCGATCGATATATGGAGACGAGGATGTTGCTCCATTTAAAAAAGTTGTAATAGCTTGCTTTCGCGGTGAATCCGTACGTGGAAAGTGGCACGGTTTAAAAAGTGACGGAACAAAGGTTTGGCTGGATGTACGGGCAAGGATAATTGAGAATGTCAATGAACTTACAGGGTGTGTTATTTCTGTAGTTGAAATAGATAAATTGATTCATGCTGAAGAACGGCTTAAAAAAAATGAAGCACTTGCTCGTAACGTTTTTGAAACTTCCACAGATGCAATAATCACATTCGATAATGACGGGAAAATCCTGAGTTGCAACAGAGCTGTCTGTGAACTTTTTGGTTACGAAAAAAAGGAACTTGAGGGGCAATTAATCAACCTCTTACTGTTAACGTCATTCAACGAAACTGTTGATAGTAATTTTCTTAGTTTCGATCTGTCTGATAGTAAGATTACATCGGGACAGAGCATTGAGATGCAGGGAAAGAGTAAGACGGGGAAAATATTTCCGATTGAACTTACAGTTGGTAAAGTAGAGTGGAAAGGCACACTGACTTTCACCGGCATCATTCGAAATTTAACAGCACGTAGAAATCTTGAGAGACGCATTCTTCAAATCGGTCAGGAAGAGCGACGAAAAATTGGAAGAGATTTGCATGACGGGTTGGGGCAAATGCTGACGGGTATCAGAATGCTTTCCGAAAATCTTGCAAAAAAACTAAAAATGAATAGAGTTGAAGCAGCAAAAGATGTGGAAGAAATTGCAATGATGATACGGGAGTCTGATGAATTTGCAAGAAAACTGGCCCGGGGAATGGTCCAGGTTGATTTGGAAAAAAAAGGATTAAGTGTGGCCCTTGGGGATCTTTGCAGCCGAACCGAGAAATTGACAGGGGTGAGGTGTGAGTATTATGATTTTGAAAATGCTGAGATAAATGATCATAACCTGGCATTACATCTATATAGAATTGCCCAGGAAGCGATCAACAATTCTATCAAACACGGGAAGCCGAACAGAGTTCAAGTGAGACTTTCAAATAATGAGCATCATACAGCACTGTCGGTTGTGGACGACGGCGATGGGTTTTCGGTAGAAACAGAGCATAAACAGGGGTCTGGTATTGAAATAATGAGACACCGGGCTCGTGTGATGGGAGGTGTATTTGAGATATCGAGAACTACTGATGAGTTAACGCAAATTCGATGTGTCATTCCAAATAACATGGAGCAATTCAATTAAAGGGGAGAGAGCTATGAGTAATCCATTCAAAAAGAGAATATTAATAGTAGATGATCATCCGATGATGCGAAAAGGTTTGGCCAGCACACTTGAAATGGAGCCGGATTTAGATGTGATACATCAATGTGAAAAGGCTGAAGATGTCTTGAAGTTTTTGGATAACGATAAACCGGATCTCCTTTTGGTGGATGTATCACTGCCGGGAATGAATGGGATTGAATTGGTTAAAAACATCATTTTTCAGGATCCGGATATGAAGATATTGGTTGTCTCACGCCATGAGGAGTCTCTGTATGGTGAACGCGCACTTCGGGCCGGCGCTAAAGGATATATTATGAAGTTTGAACCGAGTGAAACTCTGGTAAAAGCTGTCCGGAAAATTCTTAAAGGCGGAATCTATGTGAGTGACTCATTGAACGAGAAGCTGTTGATGAATGCTATGCAGGGAAAAAAGGAGGGGACTGTTTCATCTATCGATATTTTAAGTGATCGGGAACTGGAGGTTTTCGAATTGATCGGGCGGGGTAAGAGCAGTAACGAAATTGCAGAACAGCTTCACCTGGCTTCAAAAACCGTAGAGACATATCGGTCAAGAATCAAAGAGAAGATGGATTTCAAAAATTCAACAGAGATGATTTTCCATGCGGTTAAATGGGTGGAAAATGAACACAAATTTTAAAACCGAATGTGAAATTTTCATCAACATAATTGCTATTTCGTTTCCCTGAGAATCAGGCTCTGATCTGTAAGAAATTCTCATAATTTTCTCTTCAATATTTTCTTACAACTGCGTTCAGCTCTTCCACTACCTGCAATAAAGCAATTCTTAATACTATTAGGTATAGAAAGGTTCATTAGACGAGCCTAAATGATAAACAACAAAATATTGAGAGGTAGTAAAATGAAAATGATAAAGCGAGAAGAACCGACTGCTTTGGATATGATGAGAAAAGAGATGGATCACTTTTTTGATGATCTGGTTCCATTCTCCTGGCGAAAACAGAATGGAGGTTCAGATTTGAGAATGTGGTCGCCGAACGTGGATGTTTCTGAAGATGAAAAAGAATATCTGATTAAAATGGATATTCCGGGTATGGATAAAAAAGATATTAAAGTGAATTACCAGGATGGCCGTTTAACCGTTACCGGAGAAAGAAAAACTGAATCGAAAGAGGAGAAGAAAGACTACATCCGCCAGGAGAGATATCAGGGAAGCTTCTATCGATCATTTACTCTGTCCGAGTCGATTAAGGGTGATGAGATACAGGCAACATTCAAAGATGGAGTGTTGAAATTGGTGATTCCGAAAGCGGAAGTCGTCAAGCCTAAATCTATTAAAGTAAATTAAGTGCTAAATCAGTGGCCTGACCTAAAACCCAATAAATAAAAAACCCCGGTGTGAACTGAATCACATCGGGGTTGCTCTCTCAAATTTTAATATGATAATAATCGGAGTCTCAGTCTCCTTCCGTCAGTTTAATCTGCTTCAAGTTTTAAGGATATGATCTCAGTCTTGAATGATTCAAGACACTCCCGCCAAGACTCCGATAAATCTTAACTTCAACCCTGTAATGTTGTCTGGTTATCATTAAGGTTGTCGCTAATTTTCATAGCTGGAAATTTGGTTAACCGGAGCACACTTTTTTATGTCATTTTTATAGACTTAAAAAGAGCCAGCGGATAATTTTTCTGGTCTGAATTACTCTTTGCCGTAGCATAAGAATTACTCTGTGCTCTTCTTTAATTTCAATATGTCAATTAACCCTATTACAGTGTACAAATGCTTAAAGAAAACCGATGTAAGGGTTTGCAAAAACAGTATGTAATCTTTTCTCGAATAAGCGTGTAGATTGGACGGATATCATTACCTGGACTTCTCCAAATAGTAAAAAATAGCTCTACTAAACATGATCAGCCTGCTTTAACTACCGGCCGGCCTTATCTCTGTTGGTTATTGTGGGACAGTTCTCTCGATCGCAGTTTGGAGAGTACATCATCGGGCTCTTTTACTCTATGTCTACCTTCATCACATCGACAATATAATAGACCTCATCATCTACAAAATCGATGACTCCTTTTATTACCTGGAATGCTTCTCCTTCACGAAATGGCAGCTGCGCTTCCGGTATGATGTCACTGCTTTTCTTAACTGTGATTGCACCTCCTTCATTTTCCCACTGTCCCATCAGATTGTAGTAGGCAGTAGTCTCTTTTGGAACATCCAGGACAATTCGGATTTTCTTTTCGTACGGTTTCATATTTTCTCCGGAATAAAGTTGAACAACGGTTTTCTGCGAGTATAGAACTCTGATCTTAATGTTAATTATTAATGCACTGATATTGTATAAGCAGAATGATGGAGCGAGGCTCATGCTTATACCTAACTGAATGTAGGAAAACCTTGACGGTATCTGATGCCGGCACTGTTAGATTCCGATTGAGGTATACTGACAAATCAATTAGTGAATTTTCTACAAGCACCTTACAGATGAGGCACAATCTGAAACCAATAAATTTGAGATCTTAAGAAGAGAGATTAGTAAACCAAAACAAGGGAAGATCTAAAAAGGAGGAATTATGTCTTTAGCAAAAGTGATTGAAGTTATTGCCGAAGGAGAGACAATGGAAGAGGCCGTAACAAATGCAGTAAAACATGCATCAAAAACGGTTCACAATATTAAAAGTGTTTATTGTGAGAACATGCAGGGTATAGTTGAAAATAATAAAGTGGTCAAATTCAGAGTGAATGCGAAAATTACATTTGTTCTGAAAGATCAAAAAGCGTGACAGCAGATTTGGATGATCGGTCGGTTTAAAGTGCAGACTCTGAAATCGCAATAGCGATAAAAATGGCACATACTAGCCGGCCGGACATCCACATTATTAATACAATGGAGAGGATGATCATGGGAGAGTTATCCGGTACACTTATATATTGGTACATGTTTGTTGGTTTAATTGTGGGGCTGTCTATGGCAGTAATTATTGGTAAGGAGGGTATTTCATTTATTGCCAGCATCATCTTTGGTGTGATTGGAGGACTGGCTTTGGGTGTAATAGGTCTTGTTACAGGAATAGGAGATGGCGTATTTTTCTCATTCGTTGGAACATGGCTATTTCTTTTTTTGATTAACGTTCTTCACCAGCTGCATATGGAAGAACTTGCGGATGATTTACGTGATGCTAAATCTATCTATAAAAAACACTCTGCTTCTCGTTAATAAATGAGACCTATCACTCAATAGTGACACAACATGCGGAGAAATGAATGAACAATCATGTGAGGGTGAATTGGGAGTAGATTTTGTATATGATACATATATCTATTTCATAAAAAAGCCCGATAACCATGATTGTGATTACCGGGCAACTCTCTCTCTTAATTAGATCGAAGTCAACAAATTTTCTTGAGTCCCGTATGATCGGAAATCAAGTTCAAAGGGTATATTCTCAGTCCCGATGGATTCAAGACACCCCTAACTGTTGACTTCGAGTTTCCTGTCGAACCGCTTTTTTCTCTCTGGTTGATTTCGGCGCTATCGCTTTTCTCACTTGTTCAACGTCAACTGAAAATTAAAACCGGGGCACAATCAAGTACTCCTTTTAGTGAAGATACTTCGATTAATCAGCGGGTTGTTTTCTGATTTATTCAAACTGCCACCGTAGTGACCGATTAAATTGTGCCCAAGGACTCTTAACGTCAACTAACTCAAAGAACTCAATTGTAGTATAAACACCTAGGCGGTAATGCTATGTAAGTTTTGAGATCAAGTGGTTGTAGTATTATCCCTACGCTGCACTGTCTACTTATCGGACTTTGTTTAATGTTTATCCAATTGACTGCTTAGAGTTGGATAATACCGGTAGCATAACTGATGAAATTCAAGACAATTTTTTACCACATTGAAATTAAATTGTCCCACCGGATTTTAAATGAAGCTTCACTTCTGTGATGTCAAATATCTTCAAGCAATGCCAGGCGGGCTCGATTCAAGGCGAATGTGAATGATTTAGTAGGGGAGTACCTGATCACCGCCTTCGATAAAAGAGTACAGAGTAGTACACTCTTTTATTACAAATGTGAATGGCTTATACAGCAGGATTTGTCAGAAAATACACGCAACTTATAGATGTGATATTAAACTGTAATAAATATGAATCAATGTAGATTATTTCTGCAGATTTGATGCATTGATGGCCGGTTGATCAATTTTTAAGTGACAATTAAAATTAACAGAGAGGGTAAAATGAGTAT
>CAZHUP010000015.1:0-11749 GCA_964535495.1 uncultured Rhodohalobacter sp. | reverse complement strand
GGTTGATCAATTTTTAAGTGACAATTAAAATTAACAGAGAGGGTAAAATGAGTATGAAAGTAAATTTTGATAAACACTGCAAAGAGGCAAACGAGTGGTTGCTGGAAATCGGTGATCGAGCCGGATTCCCGGACCGAACTGACTGGGCCTATGGATGTTTAAAAGCTGTGCTGCACACTTTAAGGGACCGAACAACCGTAGAGGAGGTCTTCCAGCTATCAGCACAGCTGCCGGTTTTAATACGGGGCATCTATTTTGAAGGTTATAAGCCGTTTGGAAAACCTGATAAAATGAATGTTGAGGAGTTTATGTCCAGGATCAAAAAGGAACTGGGTAATAGCAATCCGGTCTCTGCGGATGATGCATTCAGGGTTGTTTTGGAAGTTCTGTATGAAAAGACATCAAAAGGGGAGATGGATGATATTCGCGGACAGATGCCAAAAGCTATTCAAAAGATTTGGAACAAGTATCGTCCATTGGAAATGGAAGGCGAATGGGGTGAGTAGCAATATGTGATATCGTTATCCTTACATCTAAATTGGGAAATACGCTCATAGAGAATTAAGAATTCCTTATAAGTCTGTAAGAAAATAAGTGGATATTAATAGGAGGGAAGCTCAATTCTGAAACACGATCTGGGGGAGTGGAATGGATAAGCAATCCAATATGTCCTATAATATTAACTATTTAAAAGAGATCGCAGTAAACCTGGCAGAGATACATGCCGTATCGGACTCCTCAAAAAAAGTGCGTCCGGTTAAATCCATTCTTGAAGACTCAAAAAATGTTTTGGTCAAAGCTTATAGAGTGCTTTCCGGACTGGCCAAGCAGAATAAGGATCTTTCGACTGCGGCTGAGTGGTTAATTGACAATTTTTACATCATACAGGAACAGATTGTTCAAGCCGGGGAAGATTTTCCGCGTGAGTTTCAAAGAAATCTTCCGGCACTTTCAGGCGGTGAGCACGAAGGACTACCCAGAGTGTATGAGCTGATCCTGAACTACCTTCTACATACGGATAATCGTGTGGACGAAGAGGTGCTTATCCAATATATACAGCACTATCAGCAACATAAAACTCTGAAGTTGGGTGAGATTTGGGCTATTCCCATCATGATTAGATTGATTCTCATTCAAAACCTCTCAGAAAAGGCTTCCAGAATTTTAGAAAGAAAAGATATTTGGAAAGAGGTGAGCGGTCTGATCAGTGAAATGAGTGAAAGTGACGTTCAAGAGCCCGGAAAGTTGATTAACACTCTGTCTGATTGGATTGAAAAAAATAGTGACACGCATGAAAACGTACTCCTGCTAATTGAGCTCTATAACCAGCTTCAGCAGGCGGGGCTGCTACAGGAAGAGCAGAAAAGATGGTTTAATTTCAAATTCAATCAGCTGGATGTAACTGTACATGAAGCGATGCATGCAGACGCACAGCGGCAATCCCGATTGCAGGTCAGTATCCAAAATGCGGTAATAACGCTTCGAGAATCCTCAGAAACGGATTGGGCAGATTTTGTTGAAGAGTGTTCAATTGTAGATCAGATTCTTCGTCTGGATCCTTATGGGGCATATTCAAAAATGGATTTTGAAACGAGAGATCGCTATCGGCGAGTTGTTGAACGATTAAGCCGTTATTCTGAATGGTCTGAAACGGATGTGGCTGAACAGGTTTTGATATTGGCAGAAGATCAGGGGCGTTTCAATGAGGAGAGTGAAGAAGACATAGACTTACTGGTTAATCGTGCTTCCATTAAAGAGCATATCGGGTACTATTTGGTAGGAGAGGGTTACAAGGAGTTTGCATCTGAGTTAGGCTATCGCATGCGATTTCGTGAGAGATTACAAAGGCGTCTTGAAAAGCAGCCTATTTGGTATATACTCTCAATCATTTTCAGCACGATAGCTCTGATGGTGATTTTATGGTTTGTAACGGACGCTTTTAGTGAATCAATATTTATTGCGACGTCTGTTTTACTGGTTTCGCTTTTCCCGGCGCTTGATCTGTCTGTATCTGCAGTTAATAGGTTCTTTGCTTTTCTGCTCCCGCCCAGAAAATTGAATAAAATGGATATCAGGGACAGAATACCTGATATGGCAAGAACACTGGTTGTGGTTCCTACAATGTTCTCATCGGCCGATGATGTGAGAGACCAGCTCAACCGTCTAGAAATAAGATCTTTAGCAAATCCGCACCCGGGTTTACAGTTTGCTCTCCTTTCAGATTTTAAAGATTCAGAGAACGAGACAGAACCAAACGATCAGGAAATTCTGAATGCCGCCAGAGAAACAATTTCTGAACTGAATGAGAAGTACTCTTCTTCATACGGGGATAAGTTTTTTGTACTTCACAGACATCGGCTTTGGAATGAGGCAGAAGGTGTTTGGATGGGGTGGGAACGGAAAAGAGGCAAGCTGGAAGAGTTTAATATGCTGCTTTGTGATCCGGATTCACAAACAACTTACTCATTTGTAGCAGGTAAATTCAGAGAGTCTATTGAGAGAGAAAAAGTTAACTACGTCATTACCTTAGACTCGGATACAAAGCTCCCTCCTGATAGTGCTATTAAATTAATAAGAACGATTTCTCACCCGTTGAACCGTGCATTTTTCAATCAGGAGAAGAAGAGAATCACTTCAGGATATGCCATTATTCAACCAAGAATATCTATTCCGCCATCCTCTGCCCAAAAAACGTGGTTTTCAAAAATATTTTCAGGCAATGTAGGTCTGGATCCCTATTCGACTGCAGTATCAGACATCTATCAGGATCTGGCCGGTGAAGCAGTTTTTACAGGAAAGGGGATTTATGACGTCAGGGCTTTTCATGAAGTGTTGAGCAATCGTTTTCCGGAGAACCGAATTCTATCACACGATTTGATTGAAAGTACATATTTAAGAACCGGGCTCGCATCAGATATTGAGCTGTACGATGATTATCCACTAACCTACTCGAGTTACAGTAAAAGAAGTCATCGCTGGACACGCGGCGATTGGCAAATTGCCTCCTGGCTTTTTAAAAAAGTACCGAGCCAGGAGGGAAAGGAGAGAAACCGGATAAATATTCTATCGAAATGGAAGATTTTTGATAATCTCCGCAGATCGTTAAACCCATTTTTTCTAACACTGTTTTTTGTGTCAGGATGGTTTTTTCTTCCGGGTTCAGCATGGCTTTGGACGCTCTTTGCATTTGGGATACTGGCATTCCCCATATATGTGAGTTTATCAACCGATATCATCAATCGGCCTGCAAGAGTACGGTGGAGACTCTATATGGAAAAAGTTCGCGCCAACCTGAAAATCAACACAGTTCAGGCTCTGTTTGTAGTTATTATTTTACCGCATCAGGCTATTGTGCAATTGGATGCGGTTTTCCGAACACTTTATCGTCTCAGCATTTCAAAGAGAAATTTACTGGAGTGGACAACGGCATCTCAAACAGAGTCCAGTAGCCCGAACTCACTCTCTGCTTATGTTAGAATGATGCTGCTTCCTGTCATTTTGGGTGTGTGGATACTCGTGGGTGCACTCTATACGAACCCCGGTTATTTGTGGACATTGATATCATTTTTTGTGCTCTGGTCTGGTGCCCCGTTCTATGTTTGGTATATAAGTCAACCCCTCAAGGTTTCAAAAGAAAAAACCAGCGAGAAAGATCGTCTATTTCTCAGAGAATATGCCCGGCGCACTTGGTTCTATTTTGAACGAATGGTTACAGCAGAACACTCATGGCTGCCGCCTGATAACTATCAGATTGATCCGCCAATATCTACGGTCGACAGAACGTCACCAACTAACATCGGATTGGCTTTGGCTTCAAACCTGGTAGCATATAACAGGGGATACATAACATATAGCGAGTTGCTGGACCGAATGGAAAATACTCTGCTTTCTCTTGATAAACTTGAGCGGTACAAAGGGCATTTTTTCAACTGGTATCAAACCTCAATGGGTGATGTATTAGATCCGAAATATATATCCACGGTTGATTCAGGAAATTTAGCGGCAGGTTTGATAGTGGCTAAAGAGGGTATTAAAGCTGCTGAGAAAGACCAGGCCTTGAATTCTGAATTTTGGGAGGGTTTAAAAGATACTGTCCGCACGCTAAAGAATATTTTTGAACTTCATGAGAATGAGTATCCACAGGATGATCCCTGCTTTAGGGAAATAGAATCAATTTCGACAACTATCCTGGATAAAATCAACCGAAGTGAAAATTCAGGACTCGAACTGATCCGCGAAATTAAGGAGGATGCAGCCCGTCTGAGTTCAGTTAATTTATTGCCGTTGGGAAGCCACTATGATGATCAATACATGCAGGACTTACGCTATTGGATTGAGAGTCCGCTGCACCAGTTGGAAAAGTCGATCGCAGAATGGAAATGTTTGAGCGTGGATCCATCAATTGATTTATCAACATACTCCCCTGAAATGCTGAATCAGCTGATGATAGATCGGGAAGATAATTCTCAGTGTGTTTTGCTCTTAAAAAGATGGAAGAATCAGACAGATAACATTATTTCGATCTGTGAGAAACTGATTGATGAGATGGATTTTACCTTTCTCTATTTGAAAAAAAGAGGGCTGTTCAGCATTGGTTATAATGTAGATAGAGCTCAACTCGATAAAAGCACGTACGATCTGTTGGCAAGTGAAGCAAGGATTGCATCCTATATTGCAATTGCAAAGGGGGATATTCCGGTGGAGCATTGGTTTAGACTGAGTCGTAGACTTACAAGTTTAAGCCGGAATGAGATACTGCTCTCCTGGGGAGGTACTATGTTTGAATATCTGATGCCACTCCTGTTTATGAAAAGTATACCTGATACATTGATGGATCATACTTACGAAAATGTGGTCAGGTGGCAGCAGGATTATGGCAAAAAGAATGGTAAACCGTGGGGATTTTCGGAAAGTGCCTATTATAATCTGAACATCGATTTACACTATCAATATCGGGCATTCGGAGCGCCCGGTTTGGGACTTAAACGCGGTTTGGCTGAAGAATATGTTGTAGCTCCATATGCCTCACTGCTGTCTCTTCCGGTTGATCCGTCTTCATCTATTGAGAATTTGAAGAGAATTGAGAAGAAAGGAGGGGCAGGATTGTATGGTTTTTTTGATGCTATTGACTTTACGCCTTCCAGGTTAAACAGTGGAGAATCGCACAAAGTGGTAAAATCGTACATGGTTCATCATCATGGGATGGGACTGATTGCGATGGAAAATTTTCTGAATGGCAATATTATTCAAGACTATTTTCATGCCGACCCGAGAGTTCAAGGCTGTGAATTAATTTTGCAAGAACGTGTACCAAGAGGTGTGCCAATTAAAGAGCCGCATCCAATTGAAGTGGAGCTGGAGCCGGGCGAACAAGAGACGATTCCAAATATCGTGGAGCATGCAGGAATGGGCGCACTTGATGTGAGCCCGCCAAGACTTCATATGCTGT
Organism: uncultured Rhodohalobacter sp.; assembly: GCA_964535495.1. Lineage (GTDB taxonomy): Bacteria > Bacteroidota > Rhodothermia > Balneolales > Balneolaceae > Rhodohalobacter. The sequence goes on along the minus strand of CAZHUP010000015.1, from coordinate 6,300 downwards.
CGAACGGTAGCTTTTCGTCACTACTGACTCACTCCGGTACCGGCAGTTCAAAATATAACGGGATTACAATGAACGGTTGGGAATCTGATCCAACCACAGATCCACTGGGTGTATTTGTGTACATCAAGGATCTGAAAAACGGTGAATTCTGGTCGGCCGGACATCAGCCCGTGAAACGTAAGCCGGATCGCTACGACAGCTGGTTTCATAACGGTAAAATTGTTACTTCAAGAGTTGATGAGTGGATTGAGACAACATCAGAAGTTTGTGTTTCACCGGACCATCCAATTGAACTTCGAAAAATCACATTAACCAACTATTCTGATAAGGAGAGAGAACTTGAGGTTACCAGTTACGCCGAAGTAGTACTGAATCAGAGTAAAGATCACAATGCTCACCCTGCTTTTTCCAAACTGTTTATTCAAACAGATTATTTGGCCGAGTATCATGCGCTATTGGCAAAACGAAGACCCCGGAGTGATAAAGAATCACCCATGTGGATTATTCATACGTTTGCCGGTGAAGATCCTGATAATTTAACCGATCCGCTGCAATATGAAACGGAGCGGTCTAAATTTATTGGCAGAGGCAGAACACTTGACCACCCCAAAGCGATGGATGAAGGTTCAAGCTTGGGGCGGTCGCTTGGGAATGTTTCTGATCCAATTATGAGTCTTCGGAAAAAAATAAAATTAGGGCCCGGTGAGAAAATCACTATCTCTTTTGGAATAGGATATGCCGCATCTGAACAGGAGGCCATTCAGTTGGCAGATATTTATGATAGCACTTTGGCAGTTTTCAGAGCCTTCGACCTGGCTGAAGTATACAGTTCTGTAGAGCTGAATCATATCGGGATTAATTCAAAAGAGGCACACTACTTTCAAAGGTTAGCATCGTATTTAATCTACTCCAATCTCAAATTCCGTGCAGATGAAACATTTCTTCAGAAAAACCGCAAGAAACAACCGGATCTTTGGGCCTATGGTATCTCGGGAGATTTACCTCTTGTAATTTTTAAGATTGATCAGACAGATCAGATTAAACAGTTGAAAAAAATGTTGAAGGCACATGCATTCTGGAGATTAAAAGGGTTGGAGAGTGAGCTGCTTATTTTAAATGATCATGCTCCGAGTTATGCAGATGAAGTACACGAAGCCATTATTCAATTGATTGAATCATCGTCTGAAAGAGGGTTGATGAACAGGTATGGAGGGATTTTTCTCCATCGAACTGATAAAATGCCAACCGAAGATTTGACACTGTTTAACAGCGTAGCCCATTTAAAGTTCACTAAAAAACTACCGGCAGTAGAGGATCTGATCAATCCAGGTGGGGATATTCAATCATGGCTGAGGGGTGAGTCTGAAGAGTTTAGCAGCCCAGCTAAAGTTGAGTACAGTAGTAATAATGAATCTCGCCAATCTGAAGAGGAATTACGCTACTTCAACGGTTTTGGAGGATTCAGTGAAGATGGGAAAGAGTATCGAATTCAAATTAAAATTGACTCAAAGACAAACCGTCATATATTTCCACCGGCTCCATGGGTGAATATAATTTCAAATCCGGATTTTGGTTCTTTGATAACCGAAAGTGGAGCCGGATATACATGGAGTGAAAACAGCCGTGAAAATAAGATCACGACCTGGCCGAACGATCCGGTTTTAGATCCGCACTCTGAATCTTTTTATATACGCGACAATACTCAAAGAACTTTTTGGTCACCGTCGCCGGGTCCTGTTCCGGGAAATGGGGCCTATGAGGTTGTTCATGGGTTTGGCTATACAACTTTTCATCATAAAAGTGATGGTCTGGAGCAGGAGCTTACGCACTTTGTGCCTTTAAGTGATTCAGTAAAAATCAGTCGTTTGGTGATTGAGAATGTAGATAGAAAAACATGTTCTCTTTCTCTTTTCAGATATGCAGACCGGGTGTTGGGAGTGAGCCGCAGCAGCTCTTCGAGATATGTGATGTCTCAATTTATACCGGAGTTAAATGCTTTGCTCTCCAAAAACTACTATAATAATGAGTTTGCAGGCAGGGTTGCTTATTCCGGAATTTTTGTAGCTGATAATGAGCAACAGGTATATTACACATCAGAAAGAGAGGATTTTATTGGCCGGAACAGGTCTTTAAAGAATCCTATTGCCATTCAGAATATTCAAAATCTCAACAACCGGATTAAGGTTGGTTCTGATCCGTGTGCAGCTCTTCAATTTAATCTGGAATTACAGAAAGGTGAAAAAAGAGTAATCTATTTCTTTGATGGAGAAGCTAAAAGTGAAGACGAAGCGGAGAAAATCTTATCCAAATACAGGGATACTGAGAAGGCAGAGTCAGCGCTAAACAGAGTTAAGAAATTCTGGGTAGAGAAGACAGCAAAAGTTCAGGTTTCAACACCGGACGATTCGATAGATCTGATGGTGAACGGATGGCTGACCTATCAAAATTTAGCCAGCAGAATGTGGGGGCGTACAGCATACTATCAGGCGGGTGGTGCTTTTGGTTATCGGGATCAGTTGCAGGATTCCATGGCACTTCTCTATGTAGATCCTGCTCTTACCAGAAAGCAGATTTTGCTGCACGCATCCAAGCAGTTTGAAGAGGGAGATGTACTGCATTGGTGGCACCCGCCAACCGGGAGAGGGATCCGTTCAAAAATTACAGATGATCGTCTTTGGTTACCGTACGTTACAGATCACTATATACGAGTAACCGAAGACATAGGCATTCTGAATGAAAAGGTTTCCTATATAACTTCCCGTTCATTGGAGGAACACGAGCACGAAGTATATCTCACTCCTCATGATTCCGGAAAAACCGGGACGATCTACGAGCACTGCTGTAAAGCAATAGATATATCACTGCAGTTCGGCAAACATGGACTTCCATTAATGGGTGCCGGAGATTGGAATGATGGAATGAATCGTGTTGGTGAGGAGGGAAGAGGTGAAAGTGTCTGGTTAGGGTTCTTTATCTACATTACCTTGCGTCGGTTCATCCCAATCTGTAAAGAGATGGATGATAGTGATCGGGTTGACAGATATAAGAAAACGGCTTCAGAACTTAAGAAACGATTGAATGATGCGGGCTGGGATGGAGAGTGGTATTTGCGTGCTTTTTATGATGATGGTACTCCCCTTGGATCTGCACAAAATGATGAGTGTAAAATTGATGCTATTTCGCAGGCTTGGGCGGTTATTTCAGGTGTGGCAACGGGAGATCGGGCTCTTCAGGCACTGTTGTCTGCAGAAACCCATCTTATTTCAGAATCAGAGGGTATTATTAGATTACTAAAGCCTCCATTTGATAAAACAGATAAAAATCCCGGTTACATTAAAGGATATATACCGGGTGTTCGTGAAAATGGAGGACAATATACACACGGTGCACTTTGGCTTGTAAAAGCAATGGCAGAATTGGGAATGGGGGAGAAAGCTGTACGATATTTAAATATGATTAACCCAATAAATCGTGCATCAACCAATGATAAGAGTCATCAGTACAAAGTTGAGCCCTACGTAGTTGCCGCAGATGTTTATGGTGAACCGCCTCTGACCGGAATGGGCGGATGGACCTGGTATACAGGGTCCGGCGGATGGATGTATCGCGTGATGCTGGAGTCCGTTTTGGGGTTCAGGGTAGAGGGCAAATATATTATTCTAAACCCTGCTATTTCGAAAACATGGAGCTCGTACACAATCCGTTACAAACCTGACGATGATGGAACAGAGTACATCATAATAATAGAAAATCAAGATCGTTTAGAATCAGGGAGACTGACCGGTAAAATAGATGGAGAAGAGATTGTTACAAATGGTAAAGAGACGAAGATTGAAGTGTTGAAAGATGGTGAAGCTCATCAGGTAGAGTTACAGATCTGTAGTGAGGAAGAAGCAAAAGTTTAAGCTGATTCACTGTCTGATTACAAAAATTTCTGTAAATATATTACAACTGGATGTAAGCTCTGATTAAGGATGAGGCTCCAATCCTTGATATTTTAGATATAACGATAAAGTCGTTGAGCAATTTTTAAATATAAATTATTGCTTTAGTCATTCACCGGGAGAATTGTTCTACCGGAATGAACAGCATTACAGGTTGTCTGCATATCATAGATAACCGGCTCTTAAAATTAAATCTCAAACTCCTTAATTGAATAAATTATGCCTGGAGAGAAAAAAAAATCATTCAAAGTACTTGTGGTGGACTCGCATGTATTAATTCGTCAAATCCTGGTGTCTATTTTCAAAGAGATGGGTGAGGTACAATCTACTATTTCGCTCCACTACAAAAATTCAAACTATATTGAGAATGAAATAAAACGGATTCAGCCGGATGTCCTTTTTTTGGGTTTAGATGCGAACCGAAAAAATGGAATTCAATTGGTAGAGTCGATTCGGAAAATTCGACCTGAGATGCCTATTGTTGTCATGACTCCCCTAAGCGAAAAAGGTGCATCAATAGCATTGCAGGCGTTGAAGCTAGGTGCAGTTGAGTTTATCACAAAACCTGATAAAAATATTGGAATAATGCTTTCTAAACGGCATTTCCGAAAAAGAGTGGTACCGCTCACCAGAATTTTGAAGGAACTCAATACAGATCTGTTTTCCTCAGGTGAGAAAGTAGATCTGTCTATTCAGGAAGTGGAAAAGATAATAGATCAAAAATCTCAAAAAATCTCTCCAAATGTTGAACTGATTGTGATTGCCGGATGTACCGGTGGTGTAAAGACTCTGTTTCAGCTCATAGCTGAATTACCAACAGATCTGCCGGTTCCAATTGTGATTGTTCAGCATCTGCCAAAAATTTATACGCGAGAGTTTGCCTCAGAACTGGACAAAATTACAGAGATGAATGTGAGAGAAGCACATAATGAAAGTCCATTAATTCCCGGCCAAATTTATCTGGCACCGGGTGGTTATCATACGGTTGTAAAAAATAATGGAAATCGAAAAATGCTGAGTGTTCACAGAGGCCCCAGAGAGAATAAAAATCGACCATCGATTGATGTATTGTTGAGGTCAGCCTCTCACGCTTATAACAGTAAGTTGCTCACAATTTTCCTATCCGGTGGAGGGGTAGATGGAGTGGCCGGTGCTAAAAATGTTTATGAGGCAGGTGGTGAAATTATATTGCAAAGTCGTGAAAGTGCACTTTTGTGGAATTTGAATAAGAGAATATATGATCAAATTCCTTCACTCAATCAATATCCGACTGAAAAAATTGGCCGGGAGATTATCAAACATCTCTATGAGAAAAAAAGCATTGAGAAGCCATCGTTATTAAGCCCAAGAGGGGTGAGGTAATTGGAGCCTTAATACTGATTAGGAATAAAATTTAATTAAAAAGTAAGAGGAGACTGAGATGATTAAAAGAATTTTAGTTGCCCTTGACCCCGATAGCGACACGCCGGTTGCAACCCGTTTTGCCATTCGCCTTGCCAAGCGGTTTGATGCGAGCCTGACGGGTCTTGCGGTTGTGGATGTAGCTAATATCGAATCTGTGATTGGTGTAGGTGGATACGGAACAGAAATACAGGGACGTCACATCTGGGCGGAACTGGCTGATAAAACCAGACAAGTTGCAGAAGAGCTGCTGGCAGATTTTAAAAAGTCTGTAGAAAAAGCGGATGTTCGCCATCGCGACATTAAGAAGCAGGGAGCTTCTGCCGATCTGATTATCGAAGAGATGAAATATCATGACCTTTTGATTGTGGGACGCGATTCGAGGTTTTTCTACAACGAGCCGGAGCGTGATACTCAAACACTGGCTAAGGTGGTAAAAGGCAGTGTTGGGCCTACATTGGTTGTAACGGATGAGTACCGTGATGTAGAGAAGGTGATGGTTGCGTTTGATGGCAGCGGGCCGGCAGCAAAATCGCTAAAGGATTTTGTGCACCTGCTTCCGTACGGGAAGGATATTGAGATCGAATTGGCCTATATTCCTGCCGACCATTCTGAGCAGGAGAAAGTGATGGGGGATACGGTTCTGGGTCAGGCATACCGGTATTTGAAAGAGCATAATTTTCACTACATCAACAAAGTGATATTGGAAAAGGGAAATCCCGGGGAATTAATTCTGGCCAGACAGATCATCAACAAGCCGGACCTTGTTATAATGGGTGCTCACTCCGTTTCGGCCCTGCGCCGTGCTACGTTCGGTTCTACTACCGATTACATGATTAAGAACAGCGAAGGGGCACTGTTTTTAAGTTCTTGATTCTAAATCATTTATAGTAAAATCAAGCCTTGCAAGTCTATGATCTGCAAGGCTTTAAATTTTTAACTGTACTCAGAGAAG
>CAZHUP010000014.1:0-29470 GCA_964535495.1 uncultured Rhodohalobacter sp. | reverse complement strand
AACCCCTCTAAATTTCGCTTCGCGGGAATCGCTATCGCTCGGAGCCCCTTGAGAAGGGGAAACTTTTGGTTATTTATTTCTGAACTACTTTAACGCAACAAATCTAAAACGTAAAGTACCGCACTCCCTCTTGCTTCATGAATTCAGCCACCTCCGGCGGTGCTGCAGTTCCGACTCCCTCGATAAGATCAGACTCTGTATAATCCCGGTTAGGCAGGAAAATACCGCAAACCTCAACCTGCACACCTCGATCCATCAAGCCCATTAACAGCTGTTTGGGTGAACGGTCAGCCGGTGCAAATGAGGGCGATTCAGAGTCCTTTAGAGCCAGTTTACCTGCGTCACTGCAGAGTAGTACTCGAACCGGTACCTCCTTATTCAGTGATTGCGTGGCTAAAACCATTGCCATCATTTGAGTTTCAGCATCGTCTGAAGTCACTACTACAAAAAGTGGATCGCTGACTGATTGAGCATTTGCTATACCTGTGAATCCTATCGTGGTGAGTAATATTATTATTAAAGTTTTCATTTTATTAATGGTTTAAATTTTAACTATTTGTCACTTCTATTTTTCTTTTTAAGATCTGTTCAGAGGCTTACTCTATTTAATTTTAATTCCTCAGTTACCTACATTTGAATGGGCAATCCTTTAGCTGCCCAATCCGGAAATCCCTTCTCCAACCTTGACGCTGTAAATCCCTCTTGATTTAACTTTTCCACAGCATCATCCGCCATTACACACAACGGCCCCCGACAGTATGCAACAATCTCTCGATCTTTTGGAAGTTCGTCCATTCTCTCCTGTATATATTTGTTAGGGTAGGAGAGAGCATTCTCGATATGTGAATTTTTATACTCCTCTTCGGGTCTAACATCAACAATTACTACCTGTTCTTCCCTGATCTTTCTGATAAGCTCTTCTGTCGTAATTGTTTTTAAATTTTTCCGATCACTCTTATAATCACTCAGCAATTTTGTGATCTCTCTATTTTGAGAAAACCCCAATCTTCTCAATGCACACCAGGTATCAAAAACCTGCTCATTTGCTAAGCTGTAGTAGCTGTATTTCCCACGTCGTTCTGTTTTAACCAGCATTGAATTCTTCAACACCTGCAGATGCTGTGATGCATTAGCAATGGATAAATAGGTATTGTTTGCAATATACTCTACTGATGCCGGACCCTGAGCTAATAGATCTAATATTTCAAGACGATGCGGATTGCCCAGAGCTTTGGTCATCCCGGACATTTCCTTATAAATTGAATTTTTAAATTCTCGCGGTTTCATATAGAAGTAGTTTAGTTTCCATTTATGATACGGGGATATAATACAACGTTCAATAAAACTCTTGAATGTAATATCCTATTCGATTTTGACTATATAGTATTGTATTTATTCTCTTTATGTGTTACCAAAATGTTTGATTTACCAATTAGTCTGTAACTATTGTTACATAGGATAAATGTAAAAATGAGCGATAAAGTTATAAGAGTATTTTATCTTCAATTGTTTATATTATAACATTGGAATAATGATAATAGCGGATCGGTCAGATCAGTGTAAATCTAAGTTTCAATAAAATTTTATTTACAATTCAGATACCCATTACTACATGATTCAAAATCAACACCAATTCCACATTCCGGTTATGGGAACCGGCCACTCAATAGACAGTCCAATAAGGGTTGCTCATTTAGGAATTCATTCAGTCATCTCTATAGTAGATGACCTGCTATGTGAAAAAATTCGAAAACATTATTGTGGCGAATTCAATCTCCCATATAAAAATATTCCTCGTTCCGCTCCTGATGGCAGGGCAGAAAGAATAACGGCCTATCTGAATACAGTATCAGATATTGTCAGTCAGAAATTTGATGATCTTAAAAAGGTGTCACTTTATAGTGACACTGAAAAAGATAGATATTTCCAATTGCTCCCTGATGAAAATCCGTTAAAAAAGAGTTATCAGTTTATCGCATCTATGAGCGATAAAACGACTCGTGATCAATATATCCACGATTTAACAGAAAAGATGACTGCTGGAGCTATTGATGTCAACATCATGGCAAAAGTTGATGCTTTGCGTTTGGGTAAAGACGATCAGCCTATGAGTTCTGAGTTCAGTGATGCAAGTGCAGCTCTGAGAGGGTTTGCCAACAGTAAGCTGGAGTCGAGCGTAGTTCTTTCGGCGGGATTTAATCCAAGACTTTATAACTATCTGGCTGAATTCAAAGATTTCTACCGAGATCAGTCCGGTAAGATTAAAAAGAAGATCATTCTAAAGGTAAGTGATTTTCGATCGGCCCTGATTCAGGGAAAATATATGGCCAAAAAGGGTCTTGAAGTTGCAGAATTTCGAATTGAATCGGGTTTAAACTGTGGCGGACACGCTTTTGCTTCTGATGGACATCTTCTGCCGGTTTTACTGCAAGAGTTTAACGAGAAGAAAGATCAGCTTCAGAAAAGCTTTCAGCCGCTTATCCAAAAGTTTTATGAGACACAAGGATGGGATTATCCGGCTGATGATTCCGAAGTGGCAAAACCGCGAATAACCGTTCAGGGTGGTATAGGTACGCATGGCGAACTTCAGCGTTTAATTGAAGATTTTGAAGTTGACGCCACCGGATGGGGCAGTCCCTTTCTGTTGGTTCCTGAAGCCACATGCGTGGATGAGTTTACGTCGGGTGTACTGGCAGGTGCCGGAGAAAAAGATCTCTATCTGAGCGGAGTATCACCTCTGGGTGTACCGTTTAATAACGTACGAGGTTCGGGTTCAGAAATTCATACCAAAAAACAGATTGAAAAGGGAAAGCCGGGCTCAAGTTGTCCAAAAGGGTTTTTAGTATCAAACACAGAGTTTACTGAAAATCCAATTTGTACAGCTTCATCTGAATATCAGATTCTGAAGCTCAATCAAATTGAAGAGAGTGATCTTCAAGATGAGAAAAAGGATAAGGCGAAAGAGAAAGTTTTGGCAAAAACATGTCTCTGTGTAAATCTTGGCACAGGTTCTCTAATTAGACTTGAGATCATGAAACCATCATACGGAAGGCAGGCGATCTGTCCCGGACCCAATATTGCATGGTTTGATCGTGAGTACTCTCTTAATGAGATGGTTGATCACATTTACGGCCGGAGCAAGCCTCTGGTACCGAAAGAACGTCCTCATATGTTCGCAAAAGAGATCACCATGTACGTAGATTACATTGCTGAGTTATCCATTCTGGCGAATGATGAGGATCAGGAATGGAAAAAACTCAATAAAATGAGAAAAAACCTGGAGGAAGGGATGGATTTCTGTCTGGAGATATCCTCGAAGGATGCGTACTCCGGAGAAAATCTGGAATCAATCCAAAAAACAGTTGAACATCAACGCATGCGCCTGGAAGAGATATTTTCAGTGCCTGCCTAATTTGTTAAATTTGTGAAATATCAAACAGGAATCTCTGTATATAGAGATTCCTGTTTTTTTATGTTTTAAATTTCACGATACATTCTATCTGCAATAAAAAGGTGGGGCAGGGTCAACACACTTATCAGAATAAACATAAGCGTGATAAATTGTCCCTCAAGCTGAAGAAGTTGATTTATACCGTATAGAATGACCAATCCAAACAGTGAAACAAGAGTAAACGGAGTGGCTTTTTTGTAAAATTCAGTGAAAGAGAGACTCTTCTTTTTGGTTTCAAAAAATTCCTTCATCTCATTTACATGACCGATGGAGTGCCAAAGGGCAAAATATACTGCAAACCCGATAAGCGGTCCGGTAATTAATATCAATCCAGCCAGTATTACCGTGTCTGTCGCAAATCTAAGATTCTGATTAAAGTGGTTTTGTAAAATTCCCCACATCAGGAACACTGTATATGTGGACAAAAGTATGATAACTGAAAATGATGCATTGGGCATGAACTGTTCCAAAGCGGAAAGGTCCATTCTCATAGCTTCGGCGATGATAGGGTATGTGGTTGAAGTATCAGAAAAAACAATCAAACCGATGATTAATATTCCCCTTAGAGAGTACCAGATATAACCCGGTGCTGATTTGTTTAAAAAATCTTCCATATCGGCTTGTCCAAAATGATAAATGGAGATCAGCAGAAAGAGAATCATGCCCGCTACAGGGGTGAATATCCACAAGACGGCAATAAAGAGCATAATCAACAAGTAACTCGCGTAAAAGAGTAAGTGATCTTTGAGGGAGCTTTTTAACCCGTAGAGTTCAGTTGCCATAATATGATCGATAGCACCGTGAGGAATTCCGATCACAAAAACGGATAGAAGGAGGATTGGAAGCGTTAATTGGTTCAAGAAATCCGGGAAAAACAGCGCAGCACCAATCAAGAAAAGAGATGTGCCTGCCGCCAAACGATTCAAATAAACAGATGAATGCCGCATTTTATGCTCCCGTGAATATGCGATGTTTCATTTTCCAGATAGATTTAAAAAAGGGAGAATAGGGGAGCGTTGAAAATATTTTGAGCTCCTGCCCAAGATGAGTTTCCTCTTCCAGAAATTGCAAAATCCGATCAAAATTGTTGTTTTGAAAAAGATCATGAAAAATTCGGATCGACATTTCGGTCTCTTGATTCAAAATATTGAGAAGCATCATGTCATAGATTCGGAACCTATAGGATGAGGCTCTTTCCTGAGGTATAGGCAGTCCCGATTCAAGTGCATTTACAATATCTCTGCTATGTCTTTGAATTCTCGTGAATGTATATCCTGTTGTGGGTTTCGTTAACCCACCGGCTGTGCCCATGTTATAAACATGCTCACAATAGAGGGCCGGATATCGACGATCTTCCATTGGGATATTCCCTTTTTCTCTTCTGGCTATCGAAAAATCATCGCTTTTTAAATTGAACTTAGTCTGTAAGTATTTGATTAATTCCAGCTCATACTTTTCATCCGTAAGTAATTCAGAAGAAAACAAGGTGTATTCAATCAATGCTTTAGTTTCCGAAAAGGGAAGTGTGTAGAAAAAAGATATTCCATCCGTCTGAGGAATATCGAAATCCATGAAAATCGCCTGCTCCGGATTAAAAAGGTTCTTTTTAGTTTCAATTTCCCAACCCAGGAAGTGCTGTTTAAGTGATATATCCAGTTTTTCATGAGCCAGCCCGGGTGGTTTCAGTGCACTTTGAAAAACATAGTTCGCATTGAAACTTCCCTTATCTGTGACAACTACTCCCTCATTTTCAATGGTTTTAAAATCAAGAATCTTACTCTCCAGTAAAGTAACATTATCAAACTCTTTGGCAACTTTCAGAATCTTTTCTGAAAAATCTTTACTTCTGATACAGTGGTACTTATACCTGTTGAGATCTTCACTCATGCTGTGGGAGAGAGCCGAAACTTCCAAATTGTACCAGGTATGATAAATCAACTCTTCAAACGGAATATTAGATTCGTCCCAGAAGCACCATGTTTTATCGTTTATTGGAGTGAAATTTAGATCGACTAGCAAAATACTTTTCGACTTCAAAATATCTGACTGAAGCATATTCCAGAGCAGACTTAAACCGGAAGCACCGGCTCCGGCAATAATATAATCGTACGACTGTTCAATATTTTCTGAAGAATCCATAAGTGATCTATTGTAAAAAAGGCTCCAGATCTTATCGAAATGGAGCCTAACCCTAAAGAACAGCCTCACGATGCAACTGTTTTAGAAACTCTAAAACAGTAATGTCGACTGCTTTTAACACTCTTTTTAACCTGATAAAACCGGTCTCCGTTCAAATCAATTGAAAAAATATTGTACGCCAAATGAGTGTGCTGTGCCATAACCGGTTGAAAATGGTACAAAAGCGTAGTGTACTTTTATTGGATCGATCAGTAGCCCCATTCCAAGGCTGTAAGGCCGTTCTGTAGGGCCAAAACGATATGCGGTGTAAAGTTCAAAGAGTTCTGCAATTTCTGATGTCAGGCCAACAGTCAGGTAATCATCATCAACATTTTCTGCAGTAAAATCTCCCCGGTACTCTTTTTCAAGCGGACTAGACCATTCCGAAAATGTACTCAAGAGGACAGGTAAATCATTTTCACCGGGTGTAACAAATTCAACGAGCTGAACGGAAACGCCTGCTTTTAGAATAGTAGGAAGATTTGAGGCTGTCACGTCCAGTTCCTCCATCTTTCCAACATTATTGAGAGATAATCCTACAGTAATTTTGTCCTGATAAAACCTGGCAGATGTACCAAAATTAAAAGCATAGCCGTTTGCCCTCAGCTGAAAAATTTCTTCTCTTAAATACTGTCCAGTTAACCCGACGGAAAAAGGTCCTATTTGATATGCTGCGGCTCCACTCATTGAGAAATAACTGATCGAAAAAGTACCTGTTGAAGGTCCCGGTTGACTTCTGGCTTCAAAGTTGTCGGCTTGTGTTCCATATACACCAAAACCAAGTGTGAGGCGATCTCTTTTTAAATGAAAAGCTGCAAATTGAGTATTTACATTGGCTATCCAGAGAGAGTAATTTACCTGCAGACCGGATCTATTTTCGAATGATAAGAGTGATGGATTACTGTAGATTGATGAAGAGCCGGTAGGAATGGCAGCTGTTCCTTCACCCATTGCCAGAATTTGTGCAGATGGCCCTATATTTAAAAAATCTAGTCCGCTTCCCGTATCTTGAGACATTACGGGCCTCAGGGCTAAAATCGACAAAAAAATAACAGCGATAGTCTGCTTGAAGAAATTTTCCAAATCAACAGCTTTTATGTAAGCTTTAAATTAAATATTTGTGACTGCTGAAAAATATCGTTCAGTTCATCCACTAAACCAAATTTTCTGCATTGGCTGTTCAAGAAATAAATTTATCAGCCAATAGAAATCGTTACATGTAACATGAAGAATCAAAAAGAATATCATTACAGAATGCCGGCAGAATGGCACCAACACTCAGCCACGCAACTTCATTGGCCTTCCAATACAGAAACATGGCCGGGAGAGAGGCTCGAGAGGGCAGAAGCTGTCTTCTTAAACATCATAAATGTACTCCATCAATATGAACCGATCATACTTCTGATTGATGAACATCAATCGGTTGAGAAAGTGAGGGAAAAATTGATAGATACATCTGTTGATATGTCTATGATTCATATTCATACCCTGCCAATAAATGATGTATGGGCGAGGGACTGTGGGCCAATATTTGTTCAGCACCGGGAGTTTTCCGATAAATACGCAATTACCGACTGGGAGTATAATGCATGGGGTGAGAAATATCCCCCGTTTGAGGATGATAACAAATTGCCGGATTGGTTTGCCGGAAAGTTTGATCTGCCAAAATTCCGGACAAAAATGGTTTTAGAGGGGGGATCCATAGATACGAACGGGGAGGGAGTTTTGATAACTACAGAGTCTGTATTATTGAATAAAAACAGGAATCCAAACCTCTCTAAAGAGGAGATTGAAGAAACTGTAAAGTATTATCTGGGAATAGATAAGGTGATTTGGTTAAAAAATGGATTAGCAGGGGATGATACTGACGGACATATTGATGACCTGTCTCGTTTTTTAAACCAAAACACAATATTAACTATGCTGTGCGAAGACCCAGATGACGTTAACTATGCTGCTTTAAAAGAGAATTATGAAATACTTAAAAAAGCTACAGATCAAAATGGTCAACCCTTTAATATAGTAACACTGACACTTCCTCAAACCAAAATAGAAGGTACTACAGTAGATGGATCAGAGTATGTTCCTGCCAGCTATGCAAACTTCTATATAGCAAATGGCGTGGTTTTACTGCCTCTATATGATAAGCGTTATGATGAGGAAGCGCTTGATTTGCTATCTGAGTATTTCCCTGAAAGAGACATAGTTGGAATTGAATGTGCAGATTTAGTCTGGGGGCAGGGCAGTATACACTGTATTACGCAACAGCTCTATGGCTTAAATCTGAAGCAATAATGAAAACTGCTATTTTTTGAGAGCTTCTACCAATTCCCAAAGTTCACTTTTTACAAGATCCCGGGTTCTGTAAATATTATTAAAAAACTCGTTGATATTAGTATCGGGATGGGTATTTCTGATTAATTCGTCTGTGAAACCAAACTCGATATCCTTGAGATTCTCAAAATAGTCAAGGGTTGAGAAATTATAGCCATAATTGAGCCCTCCCGGTAAGATTAACTCATGTAGCTCCCATCCCTTCATTTGATCCCGTTCCATTCTCACTTCATGAAGAGGTCTTGCAATTTCATCTTCAAACATTTGATATTCATACTCATATCCCAAACCAACATTCATATAGTTCATTACGATATATCTGCTGGGATAGAATTGGTCATCAGCCAGTACACTGTTTCTTATTCTCCACAATTCAGAATGGTTGGGAGTTAAAAACTTCTTGTAATTTCCGGTTATTCTCTGTCCTTCACGCTGGGAAAGGTTTTGCAAGTATTGATCAGGAACGTCTTCAAAACCAGATATACAATCACTTATGGTTATTACAACATAGTTGTAGAACGAATTCTGAGTGCCGGGATATGTAACTCTATATACATACCAATTTTCAATATTGTTGTTCTCTTTTCTTAATTCCTGAATGGATAGAAAAGTTGAGGAGACATGTCGTAAAAACTCTTCCTCTGTATTGTTTTCAATTTTCAGATAATCGACGTGCATATATTTGCCTTGCCGCTCCTGAGCATTTATTGAAAAGACAAAAATCAAACAGACCAAAATAGCAAGAAGGGATATTCGGATCGGAGTGGCCATGGTAACCTCCATTCTGAATTAAAAGTTAATTTAATTAACAAAATTTATTCAACAATTCGAAGTAATTAGCCTATCGATTTGAAAATTTAATGCCAAATGTGTCAATTCAGCTAAATAAATTAGATCCTCGTTAATCAAAAGCTAACCACATTTTTTCAAGTCTTATTAATCAATAAGCTGAGTCTACACATATTCAGTAATAGCTCAATCAGTCAGGTTTACATTTACTTGTTACATTGTCTTTATACTTTCATATCTTCAGACAAAAGTGTTTTTGTAACTTTAATTTTACAAATGTCAACGATATCAAACGAGAAGTACGAAGCAGTTATCGGGCTGGAAGTTCACGCCCAACTTTTAACCAACAGTAAAGCATTTGCACCCGTATCAGCCGAATATGGTTCAGCGCCAAACACTCAGGTTACTCCTTTATGTTTAGGGCATCCGGGTACTTTACCTGTGTTAAATGAAAACCTTGTTCGCTATATCATAAAAATGGGATTAGCTACGAGTTGTAAAGTTGCCGAAAAGTCTATTTTTGCGCGAAAAAATTACTTCTATCCCGATCTGCCTAAAGGCTATCAGATCTCTCAGTACGACACTCCAATATGCTACGAAGGGCACATCGACATAGAATTAGAAGACTATGACAAAACCATTGGCATTACCCGTATTCATATGGAAGAAGATGCCGGAAAATCCATTCACGATCAGGATCCCTATCATACACTCGTTGACTTGAATCGGGCAGGAACTCCTCTTATTGAAATTGTATCGGAACCTGATCTTCGAACACCCCAGGAGGCCTATGCCTACCTATCCAAAATTAAACAGATAGTTCAGTACCTGGAAATTTGTGATGGAAACATGGAAGAGGGCAGTTTAAGATGTGATGCCAACGTCTCTATTCGACCCAGAGGCCAAAAAGAGTTGGGCACTCGTACAGAGCTCAAGAATATGAACTCATTCCGCAATGTTGAGCGTGCAATTACATACGAAATTGAACGGCAAATAGATTTGGTGGAATCAGGCGGCGAAGTTGTCCAGCAGACACTGCTGTGGGATTCGAATAAGCTCGAAACCCGAAGGATGCGGAGCAAGGAAGAAGCACATGACTATCGCTACTTCCCTGAGCCGGATTTACCGCCTGTGGTAGTTACTGATGAACTTTTGGACGATATCCGTAAAGACTTACCGGAATTGCCAAGTGTACGGTACCAACGGTTTATCAATGATTTTGACCTGTCGGATGATGTTGCATATACGCTTACTGAAACCAGGCAGCTTGCTGATTATTACGAGAAGACTCTGCAAAAGCTAAATAATCCCAAAGCCGTTGCAAACGTTATTCTCACGGAGGTGTTAAGGGTGCTAAATGAGAAAAGTATTCCGATCAAACAATTTTCAATATCGGAATCCAGACTGGCAGAGCTTGTTCAGTTAAAACTGGATGACAAGGTGAATTCATCAGCTATGCAGGATATTTTCAATGCAATGCTGTCGTCAGATAAGTCTGCCGAAAATCTTGCAAAAGAGTTGAATTTAATCCAAGTTTCAGATTCGAGCTTTATCGATCCGATTATTGATGAAGTTATAGCAAATAATCCCGACGAGGTGACTCGTTACAGAGATGGGAAAAAAGCGTTAATTGGTTTCTTTATCGGTCAGGTTATGAAACAGTCTAAGGGTAAAGCAAATCCACAGCAGGTGCGTGAACGCATTACGGAAAAACTTGAAGAATAGGTTCGGCTTACAAATTAAATCTACAGGAAATTAACATCATCAAATTTATTTTAATGAACTTCAAAGCTGCTTTTATCTTTTTTATTGCCGCTATTGTGATGTTTGGTTGCTCAAGACAGGATTCAGATTTAAATGAAGCATACATTAGCGGTAAAATTACCGTAGATGAAAATCTGGACAGCTCCGGTGACTACAGCGGAATTCAACTACTTGTCTCTTTTCAAAGAAGCGATGGAGAATCCCGTGACACTCTTTTCTTTGCTGAAACAGACATTGAGGGTAATTTCTCAGGAACTGCACAGTTCGAAAATCGTGATCTCTACCCAATAATCATTTCCAGAAATCAAAACACATTTGGAATTTTGAACGTGGTATTTGCTGATGGAGATTCCGTCTCAATATCTGCAGAACTGCCGAATGTTAATCAAACCGCTGAAATTTCTTCCAGAGAGAACGATGTCTTTCAGATTTATGAGAGGGTAGAGAGGAATTTTAATCGTGTAGCCCAGTATATAAACGCAGGGGCCATTTCTGAAGACAGTGTGTTGATTGAATTACAGAATTGGAGTGATCTTTACTGGGAAGTTTATAGAGATCATAAAAACACATTTGCTTCAGAGTTGGCCGGGAATATGTCGGTTACTCTTTTAAGTGGTTGGAATGATTCACTGATGGTTGATAGAGCAGAATCCCTTATAGGAGCACAAAGCAGGTTGCGCTCAAATGGGCGCTCTGTACTCGTAGATTATTATGCGGAGACAGAGGGATTGGACCGGGCAATATCTTTTCTGAACAGAATTGAGAATTTATCAACCGGCAGAAACGATATTATGACAATTCAAATGGATAAAATTGAACTTCTGTATGACAGTTCAAGAACTACTGAAGCTGCTTCTCAATTAAATCAGTTTAGAGAGATGTTTCATGACATGCCTTTGGCCATGGAGTGGGCAGAAAACATCAGTTACGACATTGAATTTTTAGCACCGGGATCACCATTTCCCGACTTTTCATTTGTAACAATTACAGGTGATTCTGTAACTACAAATAGTCTGGCCGGAACTCCGTATATCATCGAAATTACAAGGTTTGATAATCCACTTTATCAACGCCAATACGACCGCACTGTTGCGATTTATCAAATCTATAGCAACTTTGGGTTAGACATAATCACAGTTCCCGTAGCCACAAACCCTGTTATGTTTCAAGCATTCTTTGAGGAGCGGGATATACTTTGGAATCTGGTTCAGCCAAACTCATTTGATGCTGAAGAATTAATTGAACGGTTTAACATCACAAGAGTCCCTACACGATTTTTGGTAAACTCTGATGGACAGATTATTCGTAGATATATTGGTGAAGAATATCAGGAAGTAGTACGAGGACTTCAGAACATTACATCAAGCAACTAATAAAAGATTATGAGAAAATTACTTATTGCCGGTAACTGGAAAATGAATGCAGGACCAACAGAAGCTAAAGTGTTAGCTGATGAAATGGCAGAAATTTGGAAAGGTAAAGAGTTTAGCCATGAAGCATTGATTTGTCCTCCGTATGTATCTCTTCCGTTTGTGGTGAAAAGTTTCAGGGATTCGTTTTTCAAAACCGGAGCTCAAAATGTTTATACTGAAGATAACGGAGCTTTTACAGGAGAAATCAGCACATCCATGTTGAAAGAGCTAACCTGCGAATATGTGATTCTGGGGCATTCTGAACGGCGGGAGTACTTCAATGAATCTGACAAATTTATTGCAAACAAGGTTGTAAAATCACTCAAAGAGTCTATTCGTCCTATTTTATGTGTTGGTGAAAAGCTTGAGGAGCGTAAAGAGAATAAGCAGCGATCTGTGGTTGAAAAACAGCTCAAAGCTGTTCTGAATCAGGTTGATGAAAAACATGCTGAAGATTTTGTTGTTGCTTACGAACCGGTTTGGGCAATTGGAACAGGGGAGACGGCATCACCCGAACAGGCACAAGAGATGCACGCATTCATCAGATCATTCATTTCCGATAATTGGAGCACTGAAGCTGCAGATAAAGTTCGAATTCTCTATGGTGGCAGCATGAAACCTGCTAATGCAGAAGATTTGTTATCTCAGCCAGATGTTGATGGCGGATTAATTGGTGGAGCAAGTTTGAAAGCAGATAGTTTTAGTGAAATCATGACGATAGCTGAACAAACAACTAAATAATGGATACCAATTATAACGTTCTTCTCATAGGCAGTGGTGGCAGAGAACACGCAATTGCGTGGAAACTGAGTAAATCGCCTAATCTTGGAACTCTCTATATTGCTCCAGGGAATCCCGGAACTGCTGAACTCGGGCTTAACATCAAATTGAATTCTGACAATTTCGAATCTGTTGCAGAATTTTGCAGAGATCATACAATTGATCTGGTCGTGGTGGGTCCGGAAGCACCATTGGTGAATGGTATAGTTGATTATCTCGAGAAAGAGGGATTTGCGGTCTTTGGACCAAAAAAATCAGCTGCTTTGCTGGAGGGAAGCAAGCAATTTGCCAAAGAGTTTATGGTGAAATATGATGTGCCCACTGCTGATTATGCCGTTTTTTCATCCGATGAATTTGATGATGCCTTAAAGTTTGTCCAGTCTAAAGAGAGTTATCCAATTGTTTTAAAAGCAGACGGGCTTGCAGCCGGTAAAGGAGTATTTATATGTGACTCTGAAGAAGAGGTTAAAAAACGACTGGATAATCTAAAAAACGACAAGAATTTACAGGAAGCAGCCAGTAAACTTGTAGTGGAAGAGTTTATGGAGGGAGAAGAAGCATCCGTTTTTGTGATTGCTGATGGCCACACATCCCATATTCTGCACAACGCACAGGATCACAAACGCATTGGCGAAGGAGATACCGGACTGAATACAGGCGGAATGGGGGCCTATTCTCCTGCACCTGTTCTCACTGAAGATGTTCTTAATCAGGTTAAACACGAAATCATTGAGCGTACAATTACAGGCATGCAGCTTGAGGAGTCAGCCTATCACGGAATTCTATATATAGGACTGATGATCACAAAAGATGGCCCCAAAGTGGTTGAGTATAATTGCCGTTTTGGAGATCCGGAGTGTCAAGCCATTCTACCGCCACTAGAAAACGATCTGTTAACTCTGATGATCGCCACAACCGAGCAGCGACTTGATGAGATTTCGATTCAATCAGATAGTGATTATCGATGCTGTGTTGTAATGGCAAGTGATGGATATCCCGGAGCATATCCTAAAGGAAAAGTTATTACCGGAGTAAATTCCGTAGATGAGGACTCCATTGTATTTCAGGCCGGAACAAAGAAAGACGGTGACGATCTTGTCACATCAGGCGGGCGTGTATTAAGTGTCGTAGGAAAAGGAGCTACACTAAAAAAGGCAATCGATCACGCTTATAAAAATATTCAAAAGATACAATTTGACGGTTGTTATTACCGTAAAGATATAGGCCATAAAGGTCTTAAGCGTATAGTATGACCTGAATTTCGAACGTCCTGTATAGTTTAATTTCCTGATATCATAAAGCTTGAAGCCGAGATTATCACTCTCTACAGTGCTTTATACTTGAGATTATTTTATAAAAACCTGTAATAGATAACATCTTTCTGATGAGCCAAACACTTCAACAGCTCATTTTTGACTCGTCCATTTCTTTTTCAGAGAGAGCTATTAGCGTTTTTAACTTTCAAAGATCCAAAAATACGGTCTACTCAAGATTTGCAGATATTTTTGGTATCAGTAATAGCTTACCTGATAACTTTCCGGTTCAAGATATACCACTCATTCCTATACGGGTTTTTAAAGAAGCCAACATTAAAAGCTTTACCGGGAAAGCAGATCTGCTTTTTAAAAGCAGTGGAACAGGGAATAAGACTCGAAGTCAACATTTTGTCAAAGAGAGTTCGCTTTATATTGAGGCAATAGAAAAGGAGTTCTATAGCCATTTTCCTGCAGAAGATACATCCCTGCTTTGTTATACGCCCGGCTACGCAGAAAATCCAGACTCCTCTCTAATCTGGATGTTGAAACATCTTGTTGAAAATGACCCTTCGGGTTTAAGTCGATTTATTCCACTGCAAAAACCTTTAAAAAAAGAGCAATTAAAAGACCTTATAGAATCTGATAGGAATATCGTTCTATTTGGAGCCGCTTTCGGACTTTTAGATTTGTTAGAAGCAGGTTCTGATCCTCTGCCAAAGTCATTTCAAATTATTGAAACAGGGGGAATGAAGACTCACCGGAGGGAGATGACAAAAACAGAATTGCGAATTAAACTATCTGACGGTTTTCAAATTTCACAAAAACATATTCACTCAGAATACGGTATGTGTGAACTTTTAAGCCAGAGTTATGCTATCGGTGGTGAGTGGTTTGAGCCACCAAACTGGGTGAACATATCCGTGCGTGATGCAGATGATCCAACCAAAATTTGTAAGCCTCAACAACCGGGCAAACTGGGTATCATAGATCTGGCTAATCTATACTCGTGTTCATTTATTTTAACGGATGACATGGCCATTATGGACGAAACCGGCCGTTTTAAAGTAATGGGACGATGGGAGAAAGCTGAAATGAGAGGGTGTAATTTTCTAATTGATAGAGATTAAATGCTGAATGATAGCCCTGAACATATAAAAAAGATATCTATTGCAATCGATGCCTGGCTGCAACCGGATAATCTATCACTGAAAAAAGCAATTGACCAGACTGTAGAAGAAAAGCTATTTGGCCTGGAAGACATTAAGCATCAGATTCGTCACCTGAAAAACTCTTTGACTGAAGAGAATCTATTGAAGTGGGCAGACCTTTCAAATTTGAGTGAGGTCAACTTGAATAGTAAAAATATACTATGTCTTCATGCCGGTAATTTACCGCTTGTTGGACTGCAAGATTTACTGGCTGCTACAATTACCGGAGCTAATTACTACGGTAAACTTTCTCGAAAAGACCCATACCTTCTTCCAACATTGATTGAAAAATTGGATGAGATGAATGTGGCCGGTACCAGGAGGTTTTCTACCCGTTTGAGAAAATTTTCTGATCATCCGGCTGATGCTGTTCTGTTTGCCGGTTCTGAAGACTCTGTTGATTCAGTTATTTCAAATCTTAGTAGTTATAATATAGCTGATTCATCAACTCCCAGACTGATGAGAACAGCCCACTTTTCTATCGCATTTGTGAGCGATCATTCAAAAAAAACCATGGAAGATCTCACTGAAGCAGTATTCAGATATGGGGGTACGGGATGTCGTTCGGTTGCAATTGTGATAGCCCCTTACAGTTTAAATAGTCAAAAGTGTCATTTTACGGATTATGTAGAGGCTTTCTGGCTAAAAAACCCTCAGCACCAAAAACCAAATAATTCACTTTTTTACCGTTATGCAACAAATAAAGCAATTGGGATAGATCAGGCGTGGTTAAACGACTTTCTGATAGAAGAGAGACTTTCTAATCCAACTGACAAATTTGTACTGCAATGGATCAAAGGTAACCATGAGACACTCAACAATATCGTTCAAGAATATAATGATGGACTTCAAACCATCTACACTACTTCTGTTGAAGAGGCTGAAATTTTAAAGAAAGAACTGAAGATTGAAACTGATCTTCTTTCAAAAGCACAAACACCTGATATATGGTGGAAACCGGATGGAGTAGACACGATAGAGTGGTTGCAGAAAGCGCTTGGCTGATGGGATTTCCATCAATAATTTAGGCTTGTTTTTCATACCTTAAGTAATCATTCAGTGCATTAATCAATTCAAAATCAGGGTTATCTTTTGGCTAAAAAAAGCAGTATTGATCTATTTAAAGAAGCCTTTCGTGAAATAAAAGGGCAAAAAAATGTAAAGCCCATTTACTATTTATACGGAGAGGAGGATTTCTTTAAGGACATGCTTCAGGATGAGATCGCAAAATTTATCCCTGAAGATCAAAAGGATTTTAATTTTGATCTGATATATGGTTCAGAATCCGATCCATCAAAAGTACTCAGCATTGCCCGGAGCTACCCAATGATGGCCGATAGAAGGGTGGTGGTTGTAAGAGACTTCATTAAACTTGGCGAAAAAACAGAGGAAGGGACGCTGAATGATTTTATCTCCTATATCAAGCAACCAAACCCGACCTGTGTGTTATGCCTTATAGACTCGAAATTCCCTGATAAACGCACAGGGCTCGGCAAGGAACTTAATAACAACGACAAAGTATCAGAGTATAAGTTTGAAGAGGTCCCGGATTATCAGTTGCCAGACTGGATATCCGATTGGACGAAAAACATACACAAGAGAGACATTAACCCGGCAGCTGCACAACTTTTGGCACAGATGGCCGGCCCGGATCTCAAACTACTGTCCACAGAATTGGATAAAGTGTGTACTTTTGTGGACACTAATGAGCGGATTGAAATAGACCATATAAAAAAAATTTCCGGCTCATATCGCGATTATAACGTCGTAGAGCTGAAAAATGCAGTAGTCAGTCGAAATTTTAATCAGGCTCTTGGCATATCGGAACAGATGTTGCAACACAATAACTACAGCGTTGGTGAAGTAATCAAAACGTTGGGGTTCTTTTACATTGTGTTTTGCAATATCTGGCGAATATGCAGGCTAACTGAAAAAGGTCTTTCAAAAGATCAGATTCAATCCGAACTGGGAATTAAGAGTAATTACATTTTTAATTCTCAATGGCGGGAAGCCTCACAATTCAGACTGGCAGAAATGCCCCGGATATTTGAAGCCTTGCTCGATGCAGATCGGGCTGCAAAAGGCTTCGGCACTTTGGATACCTCATCAATATTTCTCCTTCTGCTTAAGCGCATCATCGGCTGAGAGTATTAGCCCGGTGTTGCGGTAAACAAGCAACTAAACAGGGTAATACAATGAAAGCATCTACAGTATCCGAGTTAAGACAAATGTCAGACGAAGATGTAATGGAACAACTGCAGGCAGGTGTAGTTCAGGCGTTCGACATCATCGTACAGCGATACAAAGACAGGCTTCATAACTTTTTGTATCGATATACACACAATCATGAAGACTGCGAAGATTTGGTGCAGGAAACCTTTTTGCGAGTTTACCGCAGCCGTCATTCTTATGAGAGAATTGCAAAACTCTCCACATGGATGTATACAATTGCTTTAAACCTTGCTAAAAGCATGTACAAAAAGAAGCAGCGAATGAGTTTAGTTTCCATTCATGCTGATGAATCTGATCCTGATGATTTTGAAATGCAAATTACAGACACAGTAATTCTTCAGGACGAAGAGCTTCATCTTAAGTTAAGCGTTCAGGAACTCGAAAGAGCCCTCAAAGAGCTTAACGACGACTTCCGGGAAGCGGTTATCCTAAGAGATATTCAGCAGCTGACTTATGAAGAAATTGCTGAAATAACAGATACTGCAATGGGTACTGTTAAGTCCAGGATTAATCGCGGACGTCAGCAACTGCAGGAAATTATAGGTAGTTATGTGAACTCGGAAACAATTTAATTAAAAAGGAGTATGAATTTCTGAACGCCAAATAGAAATTCATACTCCTTATGCTTACCAAACCTGAAAAAAGCACACTTCTTACCGATTTTATTCTTGATTACAGTGAAAACAGGCTTACGGGTTCTGAACTTACTGCCTTTCAAGATTTAATGGATAGCTCAAAAGTGGTTAATAAAGAAGCTGTAAACAGCAAAAATATCCGGAGAGCTCTTAAATCTTTGCCTATAAGAAAAACCGGCAATCGATTTGACCAGAAAATGGCATCCAAATTTGCGATGGAACTTGAGAGAGAAACTGTAGAGAACAATGCAAAAAGGGTTGGAGACAGAACTCTTTCTACTTTTTAATGCTTGGAACCCGCTACCTTTTTCTTAAGTTCTAACATCTCTTCGTGATTGGAATCTATATTTAAACCCTTTTGAATGTATTCCATCGCCTCATCATCTGCTTTAGCCTGATGCAGAATCCAGGCAATATTGTGATAGGCATCAGTAAACTTCTCATCTCTTTTTAAAGTTTCCTCATAACATCTTGCAGCTTCAATATGCTGGTTTTGTCTTAGGAAGAAATTACCCAGATTAAAATGCGA
Organism: uncultured Rhodohalobacter sp.; assembly: GCA_964535495.1. Lineage (GTDB taxonomy): Bacteria > Bacteroidota > Rhodothermia > Balneolales > Balneolaceae > Rhodohalobacter. The sequence continues at coordinate 10,902 of CAZHUP010000014.1, read as the reverse complement.
AAGTGCATTTTCACCGTTAATTCGGGTCAGATAGTGAAACAGCTCATGAGCTTTATCATACTGACCAACAGCTTCGTAGCAATCTGCAAGATTGTTTAGTGAAGGGATATGATTTGGATTCTGATCCAAAGCCCTGAGGTATGCGTCAACTGCCAGATCAGGCTGATCGTTTTCATTATAAGAGTTAGCCAAATTGAAAAGGAAGGCTACTTTCTTTGGTGCAAGATCAACAGCCATCTTCAGGTACTTTATTGATTCAGAAAATTCACCTAAAAGATAGTGACCAATTCCTAAATCATGAAGCAGATCGGCACTATTTGGTTTTTTTCTTAATTCTTGTTGAATGATTGAAATCTGTTGCTTGATTTCAGCTTCGCTATTCAAAATTGATATCCTATTTGTAGTTCGGTTTGGAATGAGTTTAGGGTACCGGTAGACAAAATTAATTTAATCGGGCCTACTATAGTCAATGCGCCTAAAGATAATGAAGCTCCATATTCAATATCATTCTCATTTATATTTAAATTCCAATCGTTTAAAAATCGTCCCGCATAAAAATCTATATTTACAAATCTGTGGTAAAAAGGCTCTGCCTGAAATCCTAAAGAAGCCATTTGAATGTGCTGTGTCGAAACCTCATATCTGTCTATGCCAGCAAATAGAAGGTATCCAATATCTTGATAAAATCTGTTGGGTGTATGCCAGTATCCCCACGGCAACTCGTTACCATAAGAGTATCCGGCTAACACACTATTTGTAAGTGAAATATTACCAGTTATTTCATAAAATCCTCTCCAATATAGTCTGGCCGAAGAAAATTGTATAGGACTAAAGATTATAGGATCGCTATAGAAAAACTGTGCGTGTACTTTATGTCCGCTTGATGGGTATGATTTTCTATTCAAGAAGTCGAATCGATATTTGGCAAAAAGAGCGTGATATCCATCATTCACAGGCTCTATTTGCTCGGCATTAATTTCATTTCTGTGGTAGTTGAAATCTTTTCTTATACCCAATGCAAACAGATGCTGGGTACTGAAATAGTTTCCAACAGACATTTCACCGCGAATGATGTGATTTTTAAATCTGGAAACTCTTTCACTATCTACAAACCAATCCACATTTTCTGTATGGTATTGTAAAGAAGTTAGTGCAGCTAATCTCGAACCAAGTGCACCATAATAGATATAGTCGGCGCCAAACATAAGTTGATCACCCAAACGGGCTTCTAGCTTGTTAATAGATCCCTTGTGAAACAAATTCTGAAATGAAGATTCAAACAGAATGGAAGCTTGAGTTTGAGATTCATATCTCAAGCCTACTTTAAAATCATTACTCTGATTCTCTTTAATATTTATGTGCAGATTGTAATAATAGAGAGTATCAGGCATAATTCTATATGTTACCTGTTCTATATACTGAGAACTGTATAGCCTGCTGATCTTTTCATCAATCATTTCAGGATTTAATTTGGCCCCCTGTTCAAACTGCAATTTTCTTTTTATAAAATCGTCATCAAAAAGATTATTACCATTAATAATAACGTCCTGAATAGGGAGTGGTGATGGAGCGTCAATCGGATCTCTGGGTGAATATGTCCGGTTTTGTCTTGCGGCAATACTTTTAAACTCTTCTAAATATTTTTCACCGGCACTCAAACCGATTTGCAGAAAAGTTTCCATCAAATCGAAAGAAACGATAGAATATTTATCAATCTCCGGCATAGTAATTACTAAATCAGCTTTTTCTCTCTGTTCCAGAACACGCTCATTAATTCTATACTGAACAGACTGGTTCATGATCTCAGTCAACGTCTGTAAACTATCGCCGGAGACAAGAGGAGTGGTCACATCAACAGCAATGGTAAAATCTGCTCCCATTTCTATCGCATCCTGAACCGGCAGGTTACGTGCGAGTCCGCCATCTACATAATACCTTCCATCGATCTCATGAGGCGCTATAGCCGATGGTATGGAAATACTCGCTCGAATTGCGTCGGGCAAATACCCCGATCTAAAAACAACAGCTTCACCGGTTTCAATGTCAGTCGCAATTGTAGCAAAGGGTATTGGGAAATTATTAAAGTCATCGGTTCCGTGAGCTGCCCAAACAAGCCGTGAGAGATACGAATAAATATTCTGACCTGTTATAATACCCGGTGGCAAAGAGAGTCCGCTCTCGCTGATGGGGACAGTTAAAATTGTACGTTCATCAAATCCTTTCTCGTAATTGGAAGTATATCTTCGATTTGGTGTTTCAGAAAATAACTCCATAAAGTTACTGGTTCTGCTTAACTCTACGAGTTGATCCGCTGAATACCCGATTGCATAAAGTCCCCCAATTAAACTTCCCATACTTGTGCCGGTTATATAATCGATTTGAACTCCGGCCTCTTCCAATGCTTTTAAGATTCCTATATGGGCAACACCTCTTGCTCCTCCACCACTTAAAACCACACCGACTTTTAGGGTGTCTGACTGTAAGGTATGATAAGGAGCATTAGTAGTCTCTGATTGTACCTGAAAGGGGAGAAAGAGAATTAAAAGTAAGGCGAATAAAAAAATAGAATTATGTTGCATAATTATTGAACCTGAAAATGAACTCTTGCTTTCACTCAGGCAATACGAAAATGATTCACTTATGTTTTAAAAGCTTTCGAAATTGCTCGCTCAAGATTCTCTGGTGTGATTGGTTTTGATATAAAAGCTTCGTGGTTTGTCTCAGAAGCACGGTTTTTTGTTATATCATCTGTATTACCTGTAATGTAGATAACTTTTACGTCCGATTTTTTACGGATCTCCATCATGGCATCAATTCCATCCAGCTCATCTCCCAGCTTGATGTCCATAATGATAAGATCAACACCCTTTAGCTTTAGAGCAGATTCAACAGCAGCTGCACCCTCAGATACCGTTGCCAAAACAGTATGCCCAAGTTTATTTATAAAACGCTCCATTATTACCTGTTGTACACCGTCGTCCTCAACAAGCAGAATTTTTTTGTTGTCTTTTTCCAAAGCTAAATTTAATTAAGTTTCTGTTATTTATGGGTAAGGTAAAGAATTTGAACCTCGTTTATATTAAGAATATACCTGAATCTGATCTATTCTTAATACCTAGAATGTAAAACCTTCTTTGGATAATATCGTTTTTACTTTATCAGTGTGAGATCCTTGAATAATAATCGTTTTACCTTCTACATGACCGCCGGCTCCACAACTGCTTTTCAATTTCTTTGCAAGCTTTTCGTTATGCTGAGGATTATGATTTACTCCTGAAATTACTGTAATTGGGTTACCCGTTTTAGGATTTCGTTTCTCTTTTATATCAATTTTCACTGTATGTCCTCTAATTGTTTTGTTTGAAAAAATGTAACTGCTAATGCACCCGACCAGGCTGCGGGGATGTAAATGATTATGGAAAGTAACCAAAACCATAGCGGGTAATCAACCGTTATGAGATTGTATAGATCAAGAAGCATCAATATCAGCCCAACCCATCCGGCCATCAGCACAGTTACAGTAGGGTGGGTGAGCCTGGCAATTGCGCCACCAACGAAACTACCGGTTAGATTGCTAAAAAGAATTCCAATTAAAAATATGGGGTTCTCTTTTACAAAATCCGCATACACAGATCGATCAAACTCCATTATACTATCACCGATGGGATAAAGAGCTACATTAATGAATTGCATAATATGAATGATTAAGATGGATATGATAATCCCCAACCCAATTGCTGCAATTTTCCAGATGTGTTTTTTAAACGGAATGTTTAAATCCAAAACGTGTTATAATTAATGAACAGTAAAGAACTGTTTAAGTGAAAAAAATAATTAGTTACCTTTAGTGAAGGTAAGGATTTATTAAAATTTAAGGAGAAAGATTTGCAGACAATAAAAATGGATATTTTAGGCCTTTCTACAAGCCCCAGCAGCGGTGGTGCCTATGCTCTGATTTTATCAGAAACTGATGGCAACAGAAGGCTTCCAATCATTATTGGCACTTTCGAAGCGCAGGCTATTGCGCTGGAACTTGAGAGCATCAAACCTCCCAGGCCAATGACCCACGACCTTCTAAAAAGCATCGTTGAAAGTTTCAAAGCTAAAGTTGAAAAAGTAGTAATTAACGATCTTAATGAAGGTACTTTTTTCGCTCAGATTCACTGTATAGGAGATGAGAATGAGGAATTTGATATAGATGCCCGTCCAAGTGATGCGATTGCATTAGCAATACGTTTTGGGGCCACTATATATGTAAATAATGATGTATTAGAAGAGGCCGGAATCGAAACAGAGAAAACCACAGGAGATGCTCCTGCTAAAGGCAAAGGAAAGACAAAAAAAGGTGCGGAGGAAGCCGGAAAAAAAGAGATGACTAAAATGGAAGAGTTGGAAATGGAGCTCCAAACGGCCATTGAAACTGAAAACTATGAAAAGGCTGCTAAAATAAGAGACCAAATTCAAAAACTGAAAGGGTGAAGTGAAAATAACATCCAAGCCTTTTTCTGAATTACCATTTTCAACCCTTTTCAAAGATTATATAAATCAGAAAAGTGATATAACTGACTTTTTTGATATTTCTCCATTCTCTTCCGATAATTTAAAACGTAAAGCTGAACAATTTTCATTTTCCTCTGACAGAGATAAAGTTTCAGATCTTCTTAAACAGTTCAATTCTCAGTTTGAACCTTCAAATGAAACTCTGGCAAATATTGAAAAGCTGCGTGACACTTCAACGCTAGCTGTGGTAACAGGTCAGCAGATGGTTTTGTACGGCGGACCTCTTTTCACTGTGTTCAAAACGCTGACTGCAATTCAGCTATCGAAACAATATGAGAAGGAGTTGAACAGACCGGTTGTACCCGTGTTTTGGCTGGCAGATGAAGATCATGACATAGAAGAGATATCTCAAATTAATCTGTTCAACAAACACGATGTGAGTAAATGCTCTGTCTCATTTGATAAACCAGGTAAAAGAGTTGATGAATATCTATTAAAAGAGATTCACAGTGAATTAAGAACTTGTGTGAAAGATGGATTAATAGAAACTGATTTTAGTGATGATCTGTGGAAAATTCTTGATAGCAGCTATCATAAAAATCATACAGTAGGCAAAGCTTTCGGCCTTCTGTTGCAAAAGCTTTTTGGAAAACATGGGTTAATCCTTGCAGGCAGTAATGATGATAATTTCAAAGACTTATCAAAGAGTATTCTTACCCAGAGTGTGAGTAAGGCTGATGACATTGTTGATCGACTGAGAGAAAATACTAAGAAACTGGAAAGTTTTGGATATGAGGGGCAAGTTCACCTAAATAACAGTAATCTCTTCTATATTGCTGATAACGGCCAAAGAGTGAAAATAGAGTATGACGGTGAAATTTGGTTTATAGAAAACAGCGATAAACGGTGGAGTGCAAAAGAGTTGAATCGTGATATTGATCACAACCCAAATCGATTCTCTCCAAATGTGTTTCTTAGACCTGTTCTGCAGGATAAACTGTTACCAACCATAAGCTATGTGGCCGGGCCTGGTGAAATTGCCTACTATGCTCAAATGAGTGGAATTTATGATTATTTTGATCAGACAATGCCACAAATTGTACCTAGATTCAGCGGTACTTTTATTGAAAGCAGTATTGAGCGCATTATTGATAAACTGCCTTTCAGCTTAGAAGATTACAGTAAACGAATTGAGGATTTAGAATCGGAATTTATAGAAAAGTCAGATCAGCCGGATTTGGAAAAGATTTTTGATGATTGGAAACAAAGGGTTGAAGCAATTACATCTGAGAAAAAGAGTGCTATTGAAGAAATTGATCCAACACTTAAGAACACTGCCGGTAAAGCTAGTTCAATCTATTATTCAGAGCTCGATAAGCTTAAGGGAAAACTGTATAGGTCGTTGAAACAGAATGAAAAAACACAGTTGGATCGAATTATAAAAATACAATTGAACCTGTTCCCAAACGGTAACCTTCAGGAACGTGAAATTGCTTTTATTTACTATTTAAATAAATATGGAACAGAGACTTTCGACGAACTATTAAAATTGCTTGAGAATCAAAAATCAGATACACACAAGCTGATTTATCTATGAACACTGAAAGTGTAAAAGAGCAAAAAAAAAGTGCCAGGAAGTTCTATCTGCGGCGTAGGATGGAATTACCAGATGACCATATTGCTCCATCAAACGCTTCAATATTCGATAAGGTAATTCACCTGAAAGAGTTTAAGGAAGCTGAAGTCGTACACATTTACGCTTCAATGAAAGAGCGAAATGAAGTGGATACTTTCTCAATCATAGATTATGCATTAAAAAAAGATAAGAGAGTGATTGTTCCGATAATGAAGGAAGCCGGTATCTTACAACATTGTAAAATTGATTCAACAGACTCTTTAAAAAAAAATAGCTGGGGAGTTCCCGAGCCTGTCGCCCCAAAACTACTTGATAAAATTAATCCTGATATTATCTTTGTTCCAATGGTAGCAGGGGACGTTCAAAAAAATCGCCTTGGGTATGGAAAGGGATATTATGATAGGTTTTTGAAATCAACACGGGCTGTAAAAGCAGGACTCTTATTTGAAAATCAGCTATCAGCCAAATCTATTCCAACTGATGCATATGATGTTCAGTTAGATATTTTGATAACAGAGAAAAGAGTTTTGAGATAGTCCAATTATTGAGCTCTAAATCAATAAAGTGAAACAAGTAGATTGTGTATCCGTATCATTTGGAAAATTGACATTCTAAAAACCGTCTTATGAGTACAAAATCATCACCCATAGAATCTTCAGTTGCTGTATCAGACCGTGAATTGCAAAGTACACTGCAAGAGTTTCTGGAAGAAAATGAAAAGAAGCCGACACCCAGTATCTGGAATATCCGAACCATTACCGGGTTGGCAATGGTTTTTACTGCTTTTGCTTATATAGGGCACAGTGTGGCAACAGAGGTACTAGGATTGGGATCTTTACCATTTATCGGTGGACTGATACAGTTCATGCCATATATTGGTGGTGCACTCCTTGCAGTAACACTATTGGCGATGTTTAAGAAAACCGGTGATAAAAAGAAAAGAGATGAAGCGATAGAAGAGGAGCAGGTTAAGGAAACATATGATAAACTGGATCAGTTTTTATACAGCGAAAAGGAGAGAAGCTTTAAAAAAGGCAAAAGAAATTCCTCTAAAAGTGAAATTTACTCATACAGCAGCTCGAACAAACTGATGAAATCACGAACCGACTCAAAACTTTCTGGGGTTTGCGGGGGACTGGCGAAATATCTTGGTATGAACTCAACAGTTGTTCGGATTCTTTTCCTCGTTGCATTTTTTATGAGTTCCGGAACGGCAATTCTTGCTTATATTGCCATGGCCATTGTTATGCCAAAAGAGCCCATCAACTTGATGGATGATTTTAATTAAAAACTGATTACTCGATTGTGCTCATTTCATTTGAAGGAATTGACGGATGTGGAAAATCAACTCAAATTGAACTTCTTAAAACCTATTTCATTAAAAATGATATAGGCTTTTCCGTTTTCAGAGAACCGGGCGGAACGGAAATATCAGAAAAAATAAGAAGCCTTTTACTACATGAGACCGATGATATGGATCCGGTTACTGAACTGCTCCTTTTTTCAGCCGCCAGATCGCAATTGGTTACAGAAGAGATTCTACCGAGATTGAAAAATGGTGAAATCGTTATTCTGGATCGGTTTTATGATTCTACAACCGCTTATCAAGGGTATGGACGAAAATCGGCAGAACTTTCACAAATTGAGGTATTGAACCAACTAGCTACTCATCAAACTGAGCCGGACATCACTTTCTATTTACGAATTACTCCTCAAGATGCCGCAGATAGAACCCGGTCCGGTGAGAAAGACAGAATGGAAAAAGCAGGTGAAGAATTCTTCCAAGAGGTGTGTAAGGGGTATGATCAGCTTTCTCGATTGAAACGTTTTGAAGTAATTGATGCTACTGAAGCACCAGAGGCAATTCATTATAAAATCACACAAAGACTCAAACAAGAACTCAGTTAAATTTTAAGTTTCGGTTTCAGCCAGTAGAAAAGAGAGGGGAGTACAAAAAGGTCCGCCAATAATGCTCCAAAAATTGTTGTACAAACCAATATACCCATCATCGCTGTAGAGGTAAATGCACTGGTAATAAGTGTTCCAAAACCGGCAATTAGGATTAAACTGGTTACGATAATAGCCCTTCCGGTACGAGCAGTTGTTGCTGTTAAAGAGGGGAGCATAGCCTTTCTTTTGAGATATTCAATTCGAAAACGAGCCAGGTAATGAATTGAATCATCTACGGCAATACCTAAAGCAATAGTGAAAATTACGGCTGTTGACGGTTTAATATCCACACCCGCAAATCCCATCACACCGCCCACAATAATCAAAGGAATTAAATTTGGCACCAAAGCAATCAAAGCCATTTTAAAGCTTTTGAAAAGCATTGCCATAATTAAGGTTATAGCTAGCACGGCTAGCATAATGCTCCAGGCCAGGGAGTAGACAATCTTATCCGTAAGGTCAGCACTTAAAATTGTTGTTCCCGTTACAATAACCTCTTCGTCAGGAAATAGAATTTCCATTTCACTTCTGAATTGATCCCGTATCTCATTTATGCGCTTTGAACCTGCATCTTCTGTCTGTGCGGTTATTCGAAGTTTTCTGTAATCAAAGTCGACCAAATTGTAGAGCTCATCAGCCTCATTGATTTCCATCAAAAGTGTGTATTGTGCTACTGCTTGATCATTTTCAGGGAGAGGATAATCTACTCCTTCCTCTCTTTCTACTTCTGATAGTACGCGATGAACTTCTTTCATAAGTGTGTGTAATCCGACTACCCGGTGAATTTCGGGATATTCGAGCAGTATCTTCTCAAATTTCAATACTCTCTCAAGTAATTCAGCAGAAAGAGCACCATCCGGTTTCCCGGTATTTATGAGAAATTCCATCGGAAATTGAGGGGCTATCTGATCAGAAAAAAACTGACTGTCCCTCATCAGTTCAGTATCGTCGCTCACGTCATCAAAAACTTTACCATTCACTTCAATTTTGGAAATACCAATAGAAAAAATAATGGTTACAAACAGTCCAAAAAGTACAACTTTTCTATAGTTGAGCCTGTTTAATCCTGAAACCTTATTCAACCATTTTTGCAGCAGCGGGTAGAATGAACCTGACTTTTCATCAAATATCCGTTTGCTTTTAAGTCGTGAGAGAATGACCGGTAAAAAGAATATTGTAATTAAATAAGCCAGGAGCACACCTGCTGCCGTGTAGATACCGAATCTTCGCATAGGCATCACAGTACTTGTGAGAAGTGTTGCAAAGCCAATGGCAGTAGTCAAGCTGGTTAAAAATGTTGCACTACCCAGTGTTTTTAGCATTTCTATGATAGAGTTATGCTTGGAAAAACCGGATTCCCTGGCATCATCATATTTTGAGATCATGTGAATAGCATCAGCAACACCAACACAGAGCAGAATAGGGGCAATAGTACTACTCATAATTTCCAGATACCCCCCGGTTAGCTGTATAATTGCAACCGTTAAAAGTAGCGTTGACCAAACAATAACCATTGGAAAAAGAACTCCCCATATAGTCCGATAGATATACCAGAGAAGAAAAATTATCAGTACAGAAGAGATTGCGATATACATCACAATTTCACCGTTTAACAGGTTCACATACTGATTACGAAAGTAGGGAATACCTGAAATGTGGAATTCGTAATCAGCCCCGTACTCATTCAGCACCTCATTAATTGAATCGATAATATAGTTTCTGTTAAAAAAGGTATTCTCACCTTCATTTATTCTCAGAACTATGGCTGTGGCATTTCCTGATCTGTTTATCAGAGAACCGTTTAAAAATGGATCCAGGGTAATATTATCTCTTATTGATAAGAGCTGTTCATTCGATGCCTGATCCAGGTCAAAATAGGGATCGAAGGTAAGCTGACCGTTATCACTTTTTATCTCCTGAGCATCTAAAATTGACACGACTTCATCCAGAAAATCAATTTTATTCAATTGATCGGTAATGGATTTAAGATCATATAGTACTTTCTCTGTGAAGAGTGAGTCGGTTTTAAAGCCAATTATAATGCTGTTGTCGTCTCTCCCAAACTCCTCTTCCAACCTTTCATAATCAGCAATTACCGGATCATCATCCGGGTAAAAACCCTCCAGATTGAAATCAGTACGAATGTTTGAAGCCGGAAAAGTGGATATGAATAGTACTACCGTTAGACCAAACAGTACAGACTTTGGATAGGCGAGTATGAATTCTCCGAATTGCTTCAAGAAAGTCTATTGAATTGTTTTGATGAATAAGTTTTGTTTGTTGATCCTGAAACCGAATTCGTGTGCCTTAAATTCCTGAGCCGTTAGAAATAGATCGATATTCTGGAAAAAAGGAAGCTGTTCTGCCTGAACTGATTAAAAGTAAAATGTCCATAAAACGGAGTGATCGGTTCACCTCCAAATAAATTAGTTCCAAGAGCTACTTCGAAACCGTCATCAATTTCATATATCCCCTGAAACTGAAACCAAAAGTCTTTTGCATAAAAATTGTAACGGCTTAATGTAGAGATTTGCAATCGATCTCTTAAGAAAGACCTATTTGCCAGTAAACTAACATAAGGGAAGAGTTGCTGCGGCAAGATTCTGTCTTCATAATTAAAAATGGTTTCCAGATAAAATTGAAGGCTTATTAAAGTACTCCACTGTTCAGTTTCTATACCTGCCATAGAATGCAGCCACGGTTTTTTCAGCAGATAACCGTCATCTCTAACTTCAAATTCTTGTAAAACCTGAATAGCAGAAGGAAGATCTTCTAGGGCTTGTTCTAATCTGTTAACCGATACTGGTAAAAATGTA